>CALAMQ010000041.1 GCA_937925815.1 uncultured Granulosicoccaceae bacterium
GCGCCGAGCGGACTGCCCGGGTTGAGTTTGAGAAATTGCTCGGCGGCGTTGATCGCAAAGTCGTAATCCTCGCGTTGGTAGTAGGCGAGGATGATGTCCAGCTGCGCTTGCAGTGCGTGGTCATTCTGCGGAAAACGCACCTGCAAGGTGTCCAAGTATAAGAGTGCGTTGTCTGTGTCGCCTCGACGCAAAGCCTCGCGTGATTGTGCATAGAGCTCGGCTGCGCCGAGCTCGCGCAAGGCGTCTTTTGGGTCGGGCGGGGTGGCACAAGCGCTGATCAGGACGACAATCAGCCAAAAGACGCAGCGAGGGCGTTGCATAAGCGTGGTCACGGACGGATACAATGTCCCTCATTATATGACACGCGACCGACATTCGGCTGATGACAGCAAACCAACCCGAACACCTCAGCCTGACGTTACCCGATTCCGTTGGTGGTGAACGGCTCGATAGCGTGCTGCCCACGCTCACTGGCTTGTCCCGCAGCCGGTTGCAACGGCTGCTCAAAGATGGCCGCGTCAGGCTCAATGGCGAGGTGTGCGGTGCCAAGCCCCGCATTGTCGGCGGTGAACAGGTGGACATTGCGCTCGACCCGACGCCGGTCGTCACGCACACGGCGGACGAGGCGGTCCAATTGGCAGTGGTGCACGAAGACCGAGACATTTTTGTTATCGACAAAACTGCCGGTGCGGTGATGCACACAGCGCCGGGCAACGCCGGTGGCACTGTGCTAAACGGATTGCTCGCGCTCGACCCCGCTCTGGATAAGTTGCCGCGCGCGGGCATCGTGCACCGACTCGATAAAGACACCACTGGCCTCTTCGTGGTGGCGCGCACGGAGCGCGCCTACGCAAGCCTCACAGCCCAGCTTCAAGAGAGAACCGTCAGCCGGCGTTACCGCGCGTTAGTGGTGGGGACGCTGGTTGCCGGGGGCACAGTTGACGAGCCCATCGGCCGCCACCCAACTGACCGCAAACGCATGGCGGTGCGCGGCGGTGGCCGCGAGGCCATCACCCACTACCGCGTGTTGCAGCGCTTTGCACACCACACTTTGCTCGACGTCAAACTCGAGACCGGTCGCACCCACCAAATACGAGTGCACATGGCGCACCGCAGATTGCCGTTGGTAGGTGACCCGGTCTATGGCGGGCGTTTACGGGTGCCGCCAGGTGCCAGTGACGCGTTGATCGCGGCACTGCACGGTTTTGACAGGCAAGCGCTGCACGCGGCGGCTCTGGCGATTATTCACCCCGGTGACGGTGAGGAACGCGAATGGCAGAGCCCAATGCCGCAAGACATTCAAGGTCTGATCGACTTGCTCAACACGCACGCCGCACAAAAACCGTGAGCGACGCGGTATACGAGCCGGATTGGGCGCTACCGGCGAACGTGCACGCGGTGATGACTACGCGGCGCGGCGGTGGCAGCAAAGGGTCATTCAAGAGTTTTAATCTCGGGGTTTACGTCGGTGATCCGGATGCTGAGCGCAACCGCGAGGCGTTGGTTGGGTTGGCAGGTCTGCCCTCGTCACCGCTGTGGCTGCATCAGGTTCACAGCACGCGTTGCCTACACGCACGCGGTGTTCTCCCGGAGACTGAAGCCGATGCGAGCTGGACAGCCGATACCGGTGTGGTGCTGGCAGCGCTTGCTGCGGACTGCTTGCCTGTGCTTTTTGCCGCGGACGATGGCAGCTGTGTGGCCGCGTCGCACGCCGGGTGGCGTGGTTTGGCGGGAGGGGTGTTGGAGAACACCTTGGCGGCGATGCCAGTGCCGACACAGGCGACCCGGGCATGGCTTGGGCCGGCTATCGGGCAGTCAGCCTTTGAAGTCGGCGCGGAGGTGCGCGAGGCGTTTTGTGATCTGTACGCAGATGACGCAGACCACTTCATAGGGGGTGACGCGCTTGGCAAATACCGAGCAGACCTCTTTGGCCTGGCCCGCGCGCGGCTGTTGCGGTCGGGGGTGCGCTCCATCAGCGGGGGCGGTGTCTGCACGGTTGCGAACGCCGGAACATGTTTCTCCCACCGACGGGACGCGGGGCGCAGTGGACGCATGGCAGCATTGATTTGGCGCCGTTAGCGGGGGACTTGTAAGCCGCGCACTGCACCCCCACCTTTGAAGGCATCACTACAGGGTCTTTTGGAGCGCTGACGATGCGTATCGACAAGCTAACCGCCAAATTTCAAGCTGCATTGGCCGATGCACAGTCGCTCGCGGTAGGGCGTGAGCATCAATTCATTGAACCAATGCACCTGCTACACGCCTTCGTAGATCAGTCTGACGGCGGTGTGCGCCAGGTCTTGCGGCGCGCTGGCGCAGACACGGATGCCTTGCGCGCTGACCTCGGCAGCGCGCTCGACGGTTTGCCGCGTGTCTCTGGCGAGGCCGTTGACGTGCGCGCCTCGAACGCACTTGGCCGCGTGCTCAATACCGCCGACAAGCTCGCTCAGCGCAGCGGTGATCAGTACATTGCAAGTGAGACATTTTTACTGGCGTTGCTCGAACTCTCAAGTGACCCAGCTGCAAAGGCGGTGCTCGCGCACGGTGCTACCGCCGAGGCTATCCGAGCGCAAGTCGAGGCTCTGCGTGGGGGGCAGAGTGTTGATGACCCCAACGCTGAAGACACACGGCAGGCGCTTGAAAAATACACTGTTGACCTCACCGAGCAGGCTGAGAAAGGCAAGCTCGACCCTGTGATTGGCCGCGATGAAGAAATCAGGCGCGCGATACAAGTGCTGCAACGGCGAACCAAGAACAACCCGGTGTTAATTGGTGAGCCCGGCGTCGGCAAGACAGCCATTGTCGAAGGATTGGCGCAACGCATTGTCGACGGTGAAGTGCCGGAGGGGCTCGCAGAAAAGCGGGTGCTCTCGTTGGATATCGGTGCGCTGTTGGCCGGCGCGAAGTTTCGCGGTGATTTTGAAGAACGCCTCAAGGCGGTGCTCAAGGATCTCTCCGCACTAGACGGGCAGGTTGTGCTGTTCGTTGATGAGTTGCACACACTGGTTGGTGCAGGCAAGTCCGAGGGCTCACTTGACGCGGGCAATATGCTAAAGCCGGCGCTTGCGCGCGGCGAGTTGCGTTGCATTGGCGCCACCACGCTCGACGAATACCGCCAGTACGTTGAAAAAGACGCAGCCCTGGAGCGCCGCTTTCAGCCGGTGCAAGTTGACCAGCCTTCGGTTGAAGACACCATAGCGATTTTGCGTGGCCTGAAAGAACGGTATGAGTTGCACCACGGTGTCACCATCACCGACCCAGCTCTGGTGGCCGCGGCCACATTGTCGCACCGCTATATCAGTGGCCGTCAGTTGCCCGACAAGGCGATTGATCTCGTGGACGAGGCGGCCAGCCGAATCCGCATGGAAATCGACTCCATGCCGGAATCGATGGACCGTTTGCAGCGCCGCATCACGCAGTTAAAGATGCAACGCGAAGCGCTGAAAAAAGACGACGATGATGCCTCCATCAAACGCCTGGGTGAACTCGAAGACGAACTCACCGAGCAACAGCGTGCCTTTGCCGACCTCAATGAGACTTGGCGCAGTGAGAAAGCGGCGGTACAAGGAACCAGTCAAATCAAGGAGCGGCTCGAAGCGGCCAAGACGGAGTTTGAGGTGGCGCGGCGCTCTGGTGATTTGCAGCGTATGTCAGAGCTGCAATATGGCACAATTCCAGAACTCGAGCAGTCTTTAGTCGATGCTGACGACGCAGAAAACGTGACCTTCACACTGCTGCGCAACCGTGTGGGCGGTGAAGAGATTGCGGAGGTGGTGTCGCGTTGGACGGGAGTGCCCGTCCAACGCATGCTCGAAGGTGAGCGCGACAAATTGTTGCGCATGGAAGAGGTGCTCGGCGAAGACGTTGTTGGTCAGCGCGAGGCGGTGGAGGCTGTGTCCAACGCCATTCGGCGCGCTCGCGCTGGGCTGTCTGACCCATCGCGTCCGAACGGCAGCTTTTTGTTCCTCGGCCCAACGGGTGTTGGCAAGACAGAACTGTGCAAGCAGTTGGCAAGCTTTCTATTTGACAGCCCGGACGCGGTGGTTCGGATCGACATGTCTGAGTACATGGAAAAGCACGCGGTGGCGCGTTTGATTGGTGCGCCGCCAGGATACGTGGGTCACGAGTCGGGTGGGCAGCTTACTGAAGCCGTGCGGCGCAAGCCCTACGCGGTTGTGTTGCTTGATGAAATCGAAAAGGCGCACCCAGACGTGTTCAATGTCTTGCTGCAAGTGCTCGATGACGGGCGCCTCACCGACAGCCATGGCCGCACGGTGGATTTTCGCAACACGGTGATTGTCATGACATCTAACATCGGCAGCGATGTGATTCAGGAGCGGGCAGACGAGCTCGATTACAACGGCATGAAGGCGGCGGTGTTGCAGGAAGTGCAACAGGTATTTCGGCCAGAGTTCATCAACCGCATTGACGACGCCGTGGTGTTTCACGCGCTCGGTCGCGCGGAGCTTGAATCCATCGCAGGCATTCAGTTGCAGGTTTTGTCAGCACGCTTAGCAGAGCAGGGGGTTTCGCTTGAAATTGCAGACTCAGCCCTGCGGTTTCTCGCCGAGGCAGGCTTCGATCCGGTCTACGGAGCGCGACCACTGCGGCGTGCCATTCAGATGCACTTAGAGAATGCGCTCGCCGAGCGCCTTTTGTCCGGCGATTACGCCTCTGGCGACACCGTTGTGGTGTCTGAGACTGAGTCGGCCTTGCATTTTGAGCGGAAACCCGCGCCTGGCGTTGACGCCGCCTGATAGCGCTCAGCTGCGCTGCGGGTACACCTGCGGCTCAGTGATAGTATTCGGCGCGGGCGGCCACGATAGTGATGTTGTCCGTACCGCCGCGTGAAAGCGCGTGCTTGAGCAAGCCGTCGACTGCGTGATCGAGGTTGCCGTCGGCGAGCGCGGTTGCCATCTCACTGTCTTCGACGTGTCGGTAGAGGCCATCGCTGCAAAGCAGGAATGTGTCGCCGGGGCGCGTGGTTGCAAATTCAACCTCCACGTCCAGCGTCTTGGCCACACCGACCGCGCGAGTGATGACGTTGCCAGAGGGGTGAGTTCGCGCTTGGGCTTCGGTGATCTTGCCGTCTCGCACCATCTGCTCGACCACACTGTGGTCACGCGAGATGCGTTCGATCTCGCCGTCTCGAACGCGGTAGACACGGCTGTCGCCGGCCCACAGGAAAAAACAAAAGGGGTCGTGTGCAAAGAGCAATGCCGCGGTGCTGCCCATGCTTCGCTTGGGTCCGGCGCGGTCGGCGCATTGTTGGTTGGCGATGTGTAACCGCTGCTCGAGTCCACTGACGTTCTCTGCGAGATCGTCCGCACGCACAAAATCGACTAAATTGTCGATCACAGTCTGGCTCGCGAGCGCGCCGCCCCAGTGCCCGCCCATGCCGTCTGCGACCGCCCAGAGTCCCTGCTCGCGGTGGTCGAGAAAAGAGTCTTCGTTCGCGCGGCGAACATAGCCAACGTGGGTCGCGCTCGCCGAGGTCCAGCGCATCGGTTCTGCAACCGGCACGGTCTCGGTGGAGTTGGATGACGCACTCAACAGGGCGGCGAGTTTGTCAGCAGGGGATTGTTCTGCAGTCATGTTGGAAGCCGTGTTGCGCTGTATGCCACCGTCACGGCGGTGACGGGCGTTCAGGTCGGTGCTCATTCGGGCGCCTGCTCCGGTCTGTTGGCAGTCCTGTTGGGCCGCCTGATCATTCAACCGCGCCAAGTGCGTGGCTCACGCAGCCTGGCAGGGTAAACTTGCGGGCTAAACGCTGACCACCGATTGAGACGGTCAGCGCCGATCCCTAGCCAACCATCACTGCCGAGATTCCGCCTCAATGAGCGTCAGAACCCGATTTGCGCCTAGTCCAACCGGTTACCTTCACGTCGGCGGCGCGCGCACAGCGTTGTTCGCATGGGCTTATGCAAAGCAAAGGGGCGGCCAATTTGTCCTCCGGGTGGAAGATACTGACCGTGAACGCTCAACTGCGGCCTCTGTTGAGGCGATCCTCGACGGCATGGCTTGGCTCGGTCTGGCGGCAGACGAGGGCCCGATTTTTCAGACCGACCGCTATGATCGCTACCGCGAGGTCATAGATCAATTGCTGGAAAAGGGCTCGGCGTACCGTTGTGACTGCTCGCCAGAGCGTCTCGACGCGTTGCGTGAATCGCAGATGGCGGCGGGCGAGAAGCCCCGCTATGACGGGCATTGTCGAGATCGCGATGTGCCTGTGGGCGAGGGCGTGGTGCGCTTTCGCAACCCCGATGACGGCGTTGTGACCTGGGCTGATGCGGTCTACGGCGACATCACTGTAGCCAACGCCGAACTCGATGATTTCGTGGTCCAGCGCTCTGATGGCAACCCGACCTATAACTTTTGCGTGGTGGTCGATGACAGCGACATGCAGATATCGCATGTGATCCGCGGTGATGACCACATCAACAACACGCCACGCCAAATTAATCTCTACACCGCCCTCGGTTTGACGCTGCCAGTGTTTGCGCACCTGCCAATGATCCTCGGCAGCGACGGCAAACGGTTGTCCAAGCGCCACGGTGCGGTGAGCGTTCTGGCGTACCGCGACGCGGGCTACAGCCCCGACGCCTTGCTCAACTACCTCGTCCGTCTCGGTTGGTCACACGGCGATCAGGAATTGTTTTCGCGCGATGAAATCACCGCACTTTTCTCGCTCGAGGCGATCAACCGCAAGGGTGCAGCCTTTGATACGGCAAAACTCGACTGGTTGAATGCGCACTACCTCAAGACCATGCCAATTGAATTGCTCGCTGATCAATTTCGAGAGAGCGCCGCAACAGCCGGCCTGGCACTCGAGGGTGGGCCTGCGGTTGATGCGGTTGTTGGTCTGCTGGTCGAGCGGGTGACCACAGTCAACGAATTGGTTGATCAAAGCCGCTATTTCTTCACCGAATTCGATGCCTTCGATGAGACCGCAGCGAAAAAACAGCTCAGACCCGTCGCGCAACCTGTGCTGGAGTCGGTGCGCGCGGCATTGACTGAACTTGCTGACTGGCAAAGTGAAGCAATACAGGCCGCATTGGCCGGCGCAGCGGAATCCCTTGGCGTGGGTTTTGGCAAAGTGGGGCAGCCGCTTCGTGTTGCGGTGACTGGCGGCTCAGCGTCGCCGTCGATGGATCAGACCCTGTGGTTGATCGGCCGTGAGCGTACGCTTGCGCGCATTGACCGGGCGATTGCGTTTATCGAAGCGCGCGTGGCGGCTTCTGGGGATTGACAGCGGCCAGTGTTTAACCGTACATTTGCGGGCTGCGTGGGGCCATAGCTCAGTTGGGAGAGCGCTACAATGGCATTGTAGAGGTCGGCGGTTCGATCCCGCCTGGCTCCACCAAATCTCCCTATCTATTTGTGTCAGTGTTCTTTTGAGCACCGCACCGCCGACCTCGTGAGGTCGTCCCCGGAAGGCCGGCCCGCTCGATCCCGCCTGGCTCCACCAAATCTCCCTATCTATTGGTGTCAGTGTTCTTTCGAGCACCGCACCGCCGATCCCGTGAGGTCGTCCCCGTTGCACGGCGCGTTCGATCACGCCTGGCTCCACCAAACTTCCCTATCTTTCGGTTTCAGTGTTCTTTAGGACATTGTGCCGCCGACCTCACGAGGTCGTCCCCGTTGCACGGCGCGTCCGATCCCGCCTGGCTCCACCAATCATTCCTATTTCTAGAATAAGGTGTTCTATCGGACACCGCGCCGCCGACCTCAACAGGTCGTCGCCCGGGTGCCGGACCATCGATCACGCCTGGCTCCACCAATCCTTTCTATCTTTCGCGTCCAGTGTTTTTCTTAACACTGCACCGCCGGCCTCAAGAGGTCGAATCCGTTACACAGTGCACCGTGTACGGGACCGTCGATTTCGTCTGGCTTTACCAGTTTTCCGATCTCTAGAAGAAGGTGTGCTTTCCGGCACCGTGACATAGACGTCGTTGGTCAGCGTTCACGTGCTTTGTTGTAGATGCTGTTGGGCTTCAGCAAATGCCCAAACCATTTGGAAAGATTGTGCTGAACTGCGCGGTGTTGCCGATTTTTTTCTAGGTGCTGACGTTGCTGCAAGGCACCTTTTGGGCAGTCACGGTGCGACTGATTTCCGGTGAGATGTTTACAGCGCATGGCAGGGAGGGGGCGCCGCAGTGTGGGAATCACGCTGAGGGTTCCAATTTGACTGGTTGTGCTGACGCGTTATCCAGTTCGGGCGTGTTTTGAGTAGGCTTGAAGGGAATTGATTGCCGCGTGGCCGCCAGAGGTGGCGGCTCAGGCGCGTGCGATCAGGGTGTTCTTGGCGGTGGTGCGGGTATGACCGTCGGCTTCGTAGTCGCCGCTCGGTTGCGCGTTGGTCAACAAGGCGATCAATTCAGCGTTGTTGGTCATGGCGCGGCTGAGCGCTTCGGCTTGCGCCACCAGCGCGTGCTGAATCTGCGTCAGCGCGTGTTTGATCTCTTTGTACCGAGGTTGCAATGTCGCCGCCGATGGATCGGCAATAACCGCTTCTCGCAGTGATCCGTGGCCGCGTGCCTCGCTGAACGCAGTGAGTCGGCGCTGCGTCTCTTGCAGGGCATTGGCGCAACGCTGCTGCGTGTCGATGGCAGCGGGCAGCGCCTCGCCATCTTGTGCTTTCAGTGCCTCACCGCAGGATTCAATGGCGTCCCCAAGGGCGGCCACCGACGCCTCGTAGGCGTCTAGCTCCGCGCTCAGTGACGCGCTATTGCTGTCGGTCACAGCTTGCCCAGCAGCTGTTCCGTCTCGAGAAATTTCTCGGCGATACGGTCAGCATTGATCACGTATTCGCCTTCGGCGATACGCTGCTTGATGCTTTCAACTTTGTCCCGATCAAACGGCGTGCTGTCGCTCGCCATAGCCACTTCGATTTTCTGCAAGCGCTCTACGCCCGCACTCAGCGACACCGTGTC
The DNA here is from genome assembly GCA_937925815.1 of uncultured Granulosicoccaceae bacterium. Lineage (GTDB taxonomy): Bacteria > Pseudomonadota > Gammaproteobacteria > CALCKW01 > CALCKW01 > CALCKW01. The sequence continues at coordinate 8,934 of CALAMQ010000041.1, forward strand.
GGCAGCAGATCCGGGTCGTGTTGCGGCGCCGCTGTTTGCCGCTTGCTGATCGCGGTCGAGCACGCTGCTCTTAGCGCTGTCTTGCATGGCAATGGTGCGGCCTCCGCCGAGGCCATCAATAGGACCGACCATCATGTTCTCCGTGGTTGTCGGGTGAGTGTAGTTGGCGCAAAGCCGTTGCCCAAGTGGGCGAATCTGAACGCAATGTAGCAGCCAGTTGCTGCACATGACGGCCAAATACGGTGTGCCTTGACGACCTTGCTTGCAAAGTGTGGTCCATCTCTCACAATGGCACCTCAACGGTGGCTCTGTCCACTGCGATGGCGTCGACAATGCGCCCAGAATCGCTGTTTTTGATCTTCACATTCTGGCCGCGGGACGCGTTCGCGAGGGCGGTGCCATTGGTTCGGATTGCGAAGTTGCCGCTGATGGCGAGAATCGTGACGCGCTGGCCTTTGTTGACCAAGTAGGGCGCGCGCAGGTGCCTGGCATTCAAGATCTGGTCGCCTCGGATCGGTGTGGCGGCAGTCAGGCCGATCACATCTTCGAGGTCCGAGAAGTGACCGTGGTAGAGCGTTGACTGGTCAACCTTGAGGAACTGCACGTCGCTGGCTGACAGTGTGCTGTCTCGCGCAATGGGCTGCGATGCGACCACGGCATCGGTCCAGACTTTCACATTGACAGCAACGTGTATTTTCCACGGGGCCTGTGACATGCAAGCCACTTCCACGTGGGTGTTACCGGATTCGCGTTGGTCGTCTCTGAAGCGCACCTCAAGTGCGCTGTCGCACGGTTTCAGGCGCAAGCGGTTGTCGAGTCTCTTGACGGTCAAATCCACCGGGTAGGGCGATTCGAAATCGTGCGCAGCGACGAATTGTTCAACCGCCTGATGGATTCGATCAGGTGTGACAGGCGACGCCTGCACAACCGATGCGCCGAACCAGAGACAGACCAGCGACAGCTTGGATGTCGTGCGCAACACAGTGGCAAGAAATAATTTCATGACTGTGGCGCATGCAACCCGTGTTCCAGCAAGGCGTCTAGCGCGCCGCTGTTGGTGACATGGCAATAGGGACACCCCTGAGGGCAGCGGATTGCCGCCTACACAAGTAGGGGTCGGTGTCGCATCTCAGTGGCAATCGAGTGCGGTCTGAGCAGGCAAAAAAAGACAGCTCTAATCGCAGCTCGATAATTCTACCTAAACACTTGTTATTGCAGTGCTTTCAAAGAGCGCTGTTGTATTGAAGCAAATAATTTTCACGGCACGGGCTTTCGCCGTCATTTATTTGGCATATCAACTGCATTCTCGGCTTATACCTGCACACAAGAGATCGGCAGATGGAAGCATCACTTGAGCGAACGTTGGGCATTCATGATGACGCCCTTCGCTTGCGCGGCCAGCGCGCAAACATCATTGCATCAAATATCGCCAATGCGGATGTACCCGGATACAAAGCACGCGACGTCGATTTCAAAACAGTGCTTGCACAAGCGTCCGACCGCCGCATGACCCAACTGAAAATGGTTGGCAGCGACGACCAACACATGGGGGCGTCATCTGATGTCACTGATGCCGAGAAGTTGTACCGCACGCCGTTGCAACCCTCGCTCGACGGCAACACGGTGGACTCTCAAGTTGAAAACGCTCAGTTCGCGCAAAACACCATGCAGTACCAAGCGAGCTTACAGTTCTTGAGCAGCAAGTTCCGCTCGTTGCGTTTCGCAATCAAAGGTCAGTAATCGTGTCTCTATTCAAAAATTTTGATGTCGCCGGGTCCGCCATGAGTGCGCAATCGCTCCGGCTCAATCTCACCGCGTCGAACATGGCAAATGCCACAACGGTTTCAGGCAGCGCGGATGAAGCTTACCGCGCACGCCACCCGGTTTTTCAATCAGTGTATGACGAGGCGACCAAAGGTGCCGCGGTGTCCGTGCACGTGGCTGGGGTTGTTGAAGATCAACGCGAAGCCATGGCGCAGTATCAGCCAGGACACCCGCTTGCAGACGAGCAGGGCTTTGTCTACTCGCCAAATGTGAATGTGGTCGAGGAAATGGTGAACATGATGTCGGCGTCGCGCAGTTTTCAATCGAACGTTGAAATACTGACGACAACACGCCAGATGCTGCAACGCACGTTGTCCATGGGCGAGCAATAAACTGAGGGTTAGTAGGCATGAGTTCAATTGATCAAATAAGTAACCCTTTTTTACAGAGCATGATGTGGAACCCCACGGGAACCACAGACGTTGAGGTCTCTGAAAACCTCGGCAATCAAGAGCTCGGACAGGAAGCGTTCTTGGAGCTCATGACAGCACAGCTCGAAAACCAAGATCCGTTCTCGCCAATGGAGAACGCAGATTTCATCGGGCAAATGGCTCAGTTCGGTACGGTGTCTGGAATCGGTGACTTGAAAACAGAGTTTTCATCTTTCACCAACACGATGAAATCGCAAATGTTGGTTGAAGCCTCCAATGTGGTCGGCAAGTCTGTGTTGACGCAGGACAACGTCATGGCGCTTGAGCCTGGATCGGAGCCAGAGGCCTTGGTCAAGCTCGCATCCAACGTCGACAACTTGGTTGTCAATATTCAAAGCCAGACCGGTGCCTTGGTTCGAACCCTGCAATTGGGTCCGCAGACAAGTGGTGACACAACCATCACATGGGATGGAAAAGATAACGATGGCGCGGATATGCCAGCGGGGAATTACACCCTGGCTGTGACCGCCTCATTGCGTGGTGAAACTCAGGGCCTTACGCCCTACGTATACGGTGAAGTGAAAAGCGTCTCAATGGGAAGCAGTAACTCTGACATGGTGCTCAATGTAGCCGGTGTCGGTGGGAAGACCATGGACGATGTAATAGAAATAGCCAAAGTTGGCAATTGATTTAGAATAATACAGAGGAAATTCAATGTCTTTTGAAATTGGACTGAGTGGGATCAATGCGGCAAGCGCAAGCCTCTCCACTGCGAGTCACAATATTGCAAACGTGGGTACAACCGGTTTCAAGTACCAGCGTGCAGAATTTGCAGATATTTTCTCAAATAATGTGTTCTCCGCGGCGCAAACCAGTATTGGTGACGGTGCATTGCTGAGTACGGTGAGGCAGATGTATGGTCAGGGCAACCTCGAATACACCGAAAATGCGCTTGATCTCGCGATCAATGGACCTGGATTCTTCATGGTGTCACCAACCACCGACACCCTGAACCCCGAATACACGCGTGACGGTTTTTTCCGCCTCGACAGTGAAGGCTACATCGTCGACGGTGATGGCCAGTTCCTGCAGACATTTCCAACAGATCCTGAAACTGGGCAGGTCATCTCAAACAGCATCACTTCCGCACAACCTGTGCAGTTAGCTGATAAATACGGTGCGGCGGTTCAGACCAACAATGTTGGCATCGCAGCAAACTTGCCGGCCAGTGCTAATGAACTCGACATCGCGTTCTTTGATCCGAACGATGTCGACACCTATTCAGCGGCAACGCAGGCGACGATCTACGACTCGCTCGGTGAAAGCCACACCCTCTACACGTACTTTATCCACACCGATTCAGCAAACAACGAGTGGGAAGTGCGTACCTACGTGGACAACACGGCATTGACTCCGGCTCCTGGCGAATCGACCACGCTGCAGTTTGACGGTGGTGGTGCGATGATTGCGCCGGTCAACGGTGATATTCAATACGACCCGGAGCCGCTGACAGCTGGATCTGATCCCCTGAATATCAATGTGGATTTCACACCGACGCTGTCCGAACTCACCACGCAGTTTTCGTCAGAGTTTGCAGTGCCATACGTCTACCAAGATGGCGCGACCCTGGGTCGACTGAGCAGCCTGGCTGTTGAAACTGACGGCAGCGTGGTCGCGAAATTCAGCAACGGTGTCACAGCTTCTCTTGGCAAAGTGCTGTTGGCTGATTTTCAGAACATCAACGGTTTGAAGCAAATTGGTAACTCGTCGTGGCACGAGACGACTGATTCTGGCGCCGCTTACGTTGGTGAGGCGAGCACGGGCAGCTTTGGATCAATACAAGGTGGGGCACTGGAGACATCGAATGTCGACCTGACGTCACAACTTGTCAACTTGATTACGGCGCAGCGGAATTTCCAAGCCAATGCGAAAACAATAGAAACCTCAAACACTATCACCCAAACCATCATCAATATCTGATGGGGCGAACGGGCGATTCACTGAGTAGCTAAATGGACAAGGCGATATACGTTGCGATGACCGGCGCAAAAGCAAACATGCTTGCGCAAGCCAACAACGCCCACAATCTGGCTAACGTCAACACCACGGGTTTCAGAGCGGACATAGACCGCTTTGTCAGTGAACCCGTGTACGGGCCAGGGCACCCTAGCCGGGCGTTTGCGCACGGTGAATCGGTTGGATACAACAGCAGCAACGGCACCTTGCAACAAACCGGTCGCGGCCTGGATGTCGGGATCGCCAATGCCGGTTGGTTCGCGGTGCAAACCGAAGGTGGGGAAGAGGCTTACACCCGCCGTGGCGACCTGCGCATCCAAACGGATGGCTTGTTGGTGAACGGTGCCGGTCAATTGGTGCTCGGGGACAGCGGTCCGATCTCGATCCCCCCCAACGAAGATTTGATCGTCGGAAGTGACGGCACGATCACGATCAAGCCCTTGGGTGGCGGTGGTGCCGAGCAGGCCGTGATAGACCGCATTCGCCTGGTATCGGACGAAGGCTTTGACATGGTCAAAGGTGAAGACGGTTTGTTTCGCAGTGCCACAGGTGACGAGCTCCCCCCCGACGGCAACATTCAAGTGTTTGCTGGCATGCTCGAATCGAGCAACGTCAACGCCGTTGAAGCAATGGTCAAAATGATTGAATTCTCGCGAAGCTATGAATCCCAAGTCGGGTTTTTCCGCGAAGTTGAAAAAATGGACAGCGCCTCAGCCAGGCTGCTCGGCACCAACTGATAGAGAGATGAGAGCAAGATGAACTCTGCTTTATGGATTTCCAAAACTGGCCTCGATGCGCAGCAAATGCGCATGTCTGTGGTGTCGAACAACCTAGCCAACGTGGCAACAACGGGTTTTAAACGGGACCGCGCGAGCTTTGAAGACCTGTTCTATCAGACCGAGCGCGCCGCCGGCGGCCTGTCTGCCAACAACACCACCATTCCAAGCGGCTTGAACCGCGGTACCGGTGTGCGTGTAGTCAGCACAGACAAATTGCACACTCAGGGCAACATGTCACAGACCGGTGCGTCGCTCGATATCGCGATCAACGGCCGGGGATTCTTCTCGGTATTGATGCCGGACGGCACGACCTCGTACACGCGCGATGGCAGCTTTAAGCTCGATGCTAGCGGCACAGTGGTGACGTCAAGCGGTTACACCGTGATGCCCGGCATCACGCTGCCGAACAACACGCAGAGCATCAACATCGGTGATGACGGCACACTGTCGGTGAACATGCAGGGTGCGACATCGGACACCATCATCGGACAGCTTACGCTGACAGACTTTGTCAATCCGATGGGGCTGCGCCCAGTGGGTGAGAACTTGTTTGAAGAAACCGGATCAAGTGGCAACCCCATCGCAGGCGTGCCAGGGCTTGCCGGTATCGGCAATTTGCGCCAGGGCTTTTTAGAGACGTCCAACGTCAACATCGTTGAAGAAATGGTCAACATGATCGAGACGCAGCGGGCCTATGAAATCAATTCCAAAGCAATCTCCACCACGGATCAGATGTTGCAGTACTTGAATAACAATGCGTAATCACTGACAGGTAGATTGTGAACAGGGTCTTATTATTCGCAGTGGTGTTAGCGTCACTTTCACTGGGTGGCTGCTTTCACACCACCCTTGAGAATCCAGCGACGCCTGAATACACACCTGTGTTGCCAGCGCCGCAAGCGCTGATTGAACAGGCGCCAACTGGCGGTATATACAAGGCCGGGTACTCCAAAGAGCTGTTTAGAGACCTCAAGGCTTACCGTGTGGGAGACGTGTTGACTGTGGTGCTCTCGGAAGACACCTCGGCTGAGATGCGCTCAACCACCAGCACCAACAAAGACGGCAATGTCTCCCTTGGGTTGTCAAACTTGTTGGGCAAGCAATACGCCGCCCTCGACAGCCCATTGACGGTGCAGGCGGATAACTCGCGTTCGTTCTCTGGCACCGGCAACAGCAGTCAAAGCAACAGTTTGGATGGTCAGATTACTGTCACCGTGCACCAGGTACTGCCCAACGGCAACATGCTTGTTCGCGGCGAGAAGCGCGTGACCATTAATCGCGGTATTGAGTATCTGCAACTCAGTGGCATTGTCCGCCCTGAGGATGTCAACGCTGAAAACCAAGTGAGCTCTGTGCGCATGGCCGACACTGAAATAGCCTACAGCAGCCGTGGCATTGTTGGTGACTCCAACACCGCTGGTTGGGGTTCGCGCATTTTCAACAGCGCGTGGTGGCCGTTCTGATGCGCCGCCTATTGACCCTGGTTCTATTCTCCTGCCTAGCGGTGCCTGCATTTGCAGAGCGCATTAAAGACATCGCAAGCGTGGCTGGCGTGCGCGACAACCAACTGCTGGGTTATGGCTTGGTCGTCGGGCTCGATGGCAGTGGTGACTCGCTCACACGCACGCGCTTCACCGCGCACAGCCTCTCGGCACTGTTGAACCGCTATGGCATCACGCTGCCCGACGATGTCACACCGGATTCCAAGAACATTGCAGCTGTGATGGTCAGTGCGACCTTGCCGCCTTTTTCAAAGCCCGGTCAGCGCATTGATGTCACCGTGTCGTCGCTCGGTGACGCCAACAACTTGCGCGGTGGCAGCTTGCTGATGACGCCACTCAAAGGTGCGGATGGTGCGGTCTACGCCTTGGCCCAAGGCAACATGACCGTTGGTGGTTTTGGCATCCAAGGCGCCGACGGCTCAAAAGTCACGGTCAATGTGCCAAGCAGTGCACGCATTCCCAATGGTGCAACCGTCGAACGAAGTGTGCCGACACCGTTCGCCACCACCGACGCGCTCTACTTTAATCTGCACACGCCGGACTTCACCACAGCCAAACGGTTGGCAGACAAATTCAACGACGCCCTCGGGCCCGGAAGTGCGATGGCCCAAGACGCGGTCACGGTCAAAGTGCTCGCACCGCCGCAGCTCGATCAGCGCGTCGGTTTTCTCGCCTACCTCGAAGAGCTTGAGATTAATCCAGGCGAAGCGGCGGCGAAGGTGATTGTCAATTCGCGCACAGGCACGATTGTCATTGGCAGCCATGTGCGTGTTGGCCCAGCGGCAGTCACCCACGGGAGCCTGACAGTATCTGTGGATGAAAGTCCTGAAGTATCACAACCCAACGCGTTGGCTGGTGGGCAAACGGCACAGGTCGAAGACACCAAGATCGACATTGATGAAGAGAATAACCGCATGTTTCTGTTCCGCGGTGAAACCTCATTGTCGGATATTGTGCGTGCGGTTAACCAGGTTGGCGCAGCCCCCAGTGACTTGGTGGCGATACTCGAAGCGCTCAAAGAAGCGGGCGCCCTCCAGGCGCAGCTGATTGTGATTTAAACCGATGAATACGCTCGACAGTGGTCAGTATCTCGACCTCGGTGGCCTGTCTAATTTGCGCCATGACGCAAGGCAATCACCGAACGACACCGAGACACTGCGCAAAGTAGCTGAGCAGTTTGAAAGCCTCTTTGTGCACATGCTGCTCAAGTCGCAACGCGCAGCGAACTTTGGTGATCCGCTGTTTGATAGCAACGCGCTCGACACCTACCGCGACATGCAAGACCAGCAAATGTCGATGGAACTCTCCAAGAGTGGGGGCTTTGGGCTTGCCGACATGTTGGTTCAACAGCTGGGCAAACATATCCAGCCTGAATCTGATACTGGAGATTTGGCGGCGCAGCCTTCGCAAGCCCCCGGATCTGATGTCTTCGCCACTGTGCCGACCACGCCGTTGGTGGACTTGGATGACGTCAGCGGCGCGGTGTTAGAAAGTGCGCTTCAGGCGAGTCAGCCAAGTGAGCACGTCGCGCAGGCAATGCCAAGCCTGCCTCCTCGGGTTGATGCTGTTGCCGAGCCTCCAGTTCTGGCCGCTGCACCGATCGCAACCATTCTAGAGCAAACTCTGGCGTCACCCGCGAGCGCGAGCAGCGCTGATATCTCTGGTGTGGCTGAGCCCGTTGCGCCGCCACGAGTTGATTGGTCAACACCAGAAGACTTTGTGCAAGACGTGATGCCGCACGCGCAGGTCGCGGCCGAGAGCCTTGGCGTCGACCCGCGTGTGCTGGTGGCCCAAGCCGCACTTGAGACAGGGTGGGGTCGCCACATCCCGCACGACACGCAATCCCCGGGCTACAACTTGTTTGGCATCAAGGCTGACAGCCGGTGGGATGGCGAGCGCGTGAGCTGGAATACCCTCGAACACGACGGTGTGGAGTTTGCGCCTACGCGCGCCCAGTTTAGAGCCTATCCGAACCTTGGGGACGCTGTTCAGGATTACGCCGAATTCATTCGTGGCAATCCGCGGTATCAAGAGGCCCTGTCAGTTTCAGCTGATCCCGCAGCCTACGTCAACGCGCTGCAACAAGCGGGATACGCAACTGACCCCAACTACGCAGACAAGATCATGCAGATTTATTCAAGTGACCGGCTTGCCTCCGCAGTCGCCACGGGATAGTGATGACATGACTACAGAAATTCACCGACATGCCGCTACCCAACCGACAGCACTGTATAGCGTGTGCGTTGCGTCACTGATGCCGTTCATTCGGACGTGGCCAACAAACGCCGCGCACCGGGAGCTACTCCATGGCTGATCTGTTCGGGATTGCAAGGTCTGGACTCAGCGCGTCGCAAGCGTCGCTGAGCACGGTGGGCAATAACATAGCCAATGCCAACACTGAAGGTTACCACCGTCAGCGTGTTGAATTGTCCGAAAGTGTGTCTGTCCAATTTGGCAGCGTGCGCTTTGGTACCGGTGTTCAAATTGACTCGCTCGACCGCAGCGCCAACGAGATCTTGTCGCGTCAGTTGCGCGTGGTGACGTCTGATTGGGCGCGCCAAGATCAAGTCTCTGAGATCAGCTTGCAAGTGTCTGAGCTCTTCGGCACCGAGGGTTATGGTCTCGACGACGGCATGTCGACCTTTTTTAATTCGATCCGGGATGCGACAAACGATCCGTCATCTGTGCCGCTTCGCACTGTGATGATGGAAAGTGCTGATGCACTTGCTCACAAGTTCCAGAGTATGGACGGCGAGTTGGCAGCGCTCTCGGGCAACGTTGAAAGTGAAATCCGTCAACAAACTGCTGAGGTCAATCGCCTGACCGAGCAACTTGCAGGGCTCAACGTCAAGATTCAATCAGCCGCGGGCTCAGGCAGTGAGAACGGCTCACCCGATTTGCTCGATGAACGTGACCGCGTACTCGATCAACTGAGCGAGCGCCTGTCTATTTCGACGCGTTTTAACGAATACGGCGCTGTGCAGGTCAGTATCCAAAATGGCCACACGCTCGTGACCAAGGATGAAAGCTTCCCGCTCAATCTCGAGGTATCCGCCAATCGCCACGATCTTTTTGATCTGCGGGCGAGTTCGGGCTCTGAGCCGATTATCACTGACATGGTTCAGGGCGGGACACTCGGGGCGTTGTTGCACGAGGGTCGGGCCGTAATCGACGAGGCGCGTGACAACATCGGGCGCCTAGCTGTGGGCATGGCGGAAGTCATCAATGGCCAACACCGAATCGGTGTGACACCGGATGACAACTTCGGTGGTGATTTCTTCAGCACTGGCGAAGCCAACCTGATCAGTAACCTGAACAACGCAGGTCTGGCGACGATTGACGTTGAGTACGTTGACGCAAGCGCGCTGAAGGGCGGCGATTACATCCTCAGCTTCGATGGTGCCAACTGGACAATCGAGTCAGAAGACGGCAACAGCAGTGTGACGGGTGCCGGGCCAATCTTGGCATTGGACGGGCTCGAAGTGTCGCTTGGCGGCACGGCTGTGGCCGGTGACAACTATCGACTGCAACCGACCAACGGCGCAGCCGCTCGCTTTGAACTTGCGATCATTGACTCGAGTGAGATCGCCGCATCACTGCCGGTGCGCGCGGTGGCCGACGGCGAGAACATCGGGGCCGCACGAGTGGAAGGCCCAGATATTCTGGATGTCACAGACCCGAACCTGCGCCAGCCGATCAACCTCGTATTCAATGACCCGGCGACCAGTTTTGACATCGTCGACAGCGACACCGGCACCGTCTTGGCGGCGGCTCAGCCCTACACCGCCGGCGCTGATGTTGACTTCAACGGTTGGCGTATACGCATTGAAGGTACCGCCCAAGCCGCAGACCTTTTTGTGGTTGAAACCAATGCGGGTGGGACAGCTTTTCACAACTTGCGGGAAATGTCTGACCTGCAAGTGGAAGACTATTTTGAAAACGGCACAGCATCACTAGAGGACCTGTACCAGAACGCACTCGGAGAGGCTGCGGGTGTTGCCTCAGCCGCGGAGCTTGGCGCCGCCAGCGCTGAGACCCTGCGCGGCAACATTGCCGAACGCCTGCAATCCGAGATCGGCGTCGACCTCGATCAAGAAGCTGCGGATTTGCTGCGCTTTCAACAGATGTATCAGGCCAACGCGCGCGTGTTGACGGTGGCAAAGGATATATTTGACACCATTTTGGGTGCTGTTCGGTGATTGCCTTGACTGCGGGCCCACTTGGATGTGAATTGCGTCTATTGAAGGAGATTGCGTCGTGCGTATCACCTCATCTATGACCTTTGAGCGGGCCTTAACCTCGTTCAATCAGCAAAATACTCGCATCTACGATCTGCAAAGCCAGCTCTCGAGCGGCGTGCGGTTGGAGACACCTGATCAGGCGCCGGTGGATGCGGTCCGTGTCAGCCGCTTGAACAGCATTAACGAGCGCATGACGCAGTACCAAGAGAACATCAATCTTGTAAACCACAGGCTTGGCATCGAAGAAGACGCGCTGCGCAACGTGACAACGGTGTACCAACGCGCGCGGGAACTCACCATACAAGCGGGCAACCCATCCATGCCGCCTGAGTCCCGCGAAGCCATTGCAACCGAGCTCGAAGCCCGGATGTCAGAGCTGGTTGACTTGATCAACACCAAAGACTCGCACGGAAATTACGTCTTTGCAGGCTATGACGGACGCAACAAACCCGTTGATCTCACGGAGACGGCGGGCCTGGGTCGCGTCGCGATGATGGGCGGTGCAGTTGACCACAAAGTTGAAGTGGGCGAATCACGTGACGTGATCATTGGTGACAACGCCGCTGAAACAGTGCTGCGCACCGACAGCAGCAGCGCCTTGCGAACCCGCGAGGACGCTGGCAACACTGGCACTGGTCAAATGTTGCCAGCATTTGTGTCAGATGAGTCGGTCTACGCGGGCGATACATTGAATATTGAGTTTGTGGCGCCGGACACCATTGACGTGGTGGATAGCGCGGGCACCGTCATCGCCGCCGGCGTGGCGGTTTCGCCGGGAGAGATGGTGCGGTTTGGCGGTGTCTCGACCACCTTTGACGGCGCGCCAGCCACCGGAGATCAATTCACGATTGAGCCCGGACTGCGCAAAGATTCCTTCGGTGTGTTCAATCAAATGATCGACGCGCTGCGCGCGGGCTCAGACGAGCAACTCACCGCCGCTGTTGACCGCTCGCTCACGGACTTTGACGGGCTTATGAGCACCGTGTCCACCGCGACAGCAAGTTTGGGTGCGCGGCTGAGTTCACTGGATTCGCAATCTGCGAGTCTTGACGACTACGTCATGCGCACAGAACGCACCTTGTCATCGCTTCGCGACACCAACTTCGCTGAAGCCGCGACAGAATTGCAAAAAGAACTGGCTGTGCTGCAGGCTGCGCAGCAGACGCTTTCCATGTTGCAGAACAACAGTCTATTCGACTACATGTAACAGTCGGCAACGCTGAGCCAGCTTGCTCAGCACCGACATCCACAGGCCCTGTGGCCAAGCGCTGATTCAGTTCGTGATTCACGCGCTCTCTTTTTTTATATCACGTGCCGCGACACCCGGATTGATCCAGGGCCGTTTCTGATCGGCTGTGATTTATTCGCCGCCCCCTGTCGTCTGTCATTGCGTGTGGAAGGCTAATGACGCCCTTGCCAGAACGCGTGCTTTCGAACACCTAAGCTTGCAATGCAGAAATTCATGTTGTTTTTGTACGCAGTAAATGTGTACGTCTCTAAAGAAAATTGTTTGAACGCCGTCACAGTATTGGAGATAAACAACACCCCGGCCAAGATTACATTGTGTCACCGCGAAGATGGCGTTGTGTAGACAACGTCGCTCCGGACAGTCAACAGAAAATCGCAAGTCGGGTGCTCAACAGAAAACCGCTCACTTAAGAGCCTTGGAGAACACAATGACGGTAATCAATACCAATTTAATGGCCATCAACGCACGAGGCGGAGTGGGCGAAGCCGGTGGTTCACTGGCGACGGCAATGGAGCGTTTGTCATCTGGATTGCGCATCAACAGCGCGAAAGATGATGCCGCGGGTCTGGCAATCTCGGACCGCATGACATCACAAATCCGCGGGCTTTCACAGGCAGTTCGCAACGCCAACGACGGCGTGTCACTGGCGCAAACCGCTGAAGGTGCACTGCAAGAGTCAAGCAACATCATGCAGCGTATGCGTGAGCTCGCTGTTCAGTCTGCGAACGACACCAACTCAGCAAGTGACCGTGCAAACCTGCAAAAAGAAGTGGGTCAGCTCCAAACTGAGCTGAACCGCATCGCCAACACCACGTCGTTCAACGGCCGCAACTTGCTTGACGGTTCTTTCACGAACGCAAAATTCCACGTGGGTTTTGAAGCGGATCAAACCATTAACGTCAACGTCGGTGACGCACGTGCCACCAGCATCGGCACTAACGCTGCGTCCACAGGTGCAGGCACCGGTACAGCTTCCACCGCCAACTTGGTCAACGGCATTGCTGCGGGCACGGTCGACGTCGACGGTTCACTCGGCAGTTCGCAGGTTGCCGTTGCAGCCGGTGACAGTGCACGGGATATCGCGCAAGCTGTGAACGCTGAAGCGGATTCAACAGGTGTGTCTGCATCAGCATCAACCGGTGCGTTGCTCACGGTTGCCACTGCAGGTGCAATCGCATTTGACCTTGAGGGTCAGAACGAAGATGAAGGCATTCGGGTGGCTGCGACTGTGGCTGACGCAAATGACCTGACTGATCTCGCAAAAGCGATCAACGATGTGCAGGGCAAGACCGGTGTCACAGCGACGCTCAGTGATGACCGCGGCTCGATCCTGCTTGAAAACGCTGAAGGCTATGACGTCGCGATCGACAACGTCGGTGCCACAGACCTCGGCCTCCAGGGCGTGCAAGCACCAGGCGACCGTGCGGTCGGTGCCACGGCATTCGATTCTGGTGTGGGCGCGGTGACAGGCCTCGCGGCAGGCGGCGGTCAGAGCACTGTTGCGGGCACCGTGTCTTTCGACTCATCAAAGTCCTTCTCAATCACGGCAAGTGATGCGTCACTTGGCACAGCGGGTGCGGCAACCGTGTCTTCGCTCGAGGATGTCGGTGGCATTGACATCAGCAGCCAGCAGGGTGCCAACGCTGCACTCAACGTGCTCGACGGTGGCTTGGCTGCCATCTCCGATGTGCGAGCTGACCTCGGTGCGATCATGAATCGCTTCGAATCAACCATGAGCAACTTGAACAACGTGGTTGAGAACACTGAAGCTGCGCGCTCACGCATCACCGATGCAGACTTTGCTGCGGAGACTGCAAAGCTCTCTAAAGCCCAGGTGTTGCAGCAGGCGAGCATGGCGATGTTGTCGCAAGCTAACCAGCAGCCACAGCAGGTGCTTTCACTGCTCCGTTAAGTCTCGGCGCAGGTATCTAGCTGGAAAGGCCTGTCTTCGGACAGGCCTTTTTTCATTTGTACGTAAAGGAATGGAATCATTCGCCGAAGAATGGTTTAAATCAGTCCCGGCGCTCAGCCTCTTCTTTGGATTGACAGAAGAACAACGTGCGTTGTGCAAAGTGGATAGATACTGAATCGTTTTACGTTTCCATGATGTGAATGTTGGTGTGCCAGGAAAGTGATGCACCACCGCGCACGATAATCAACTGGAGAGTAAGATGACCTCAATCAGTAGCAATCTGCTGTCCCTGAATGCACAGGGAAGTGTCGGTGCCGCAGGTAGCAGTCTGGCGACTGCGATGGAGCGGCTGTCCTCGGGCTTGCGTATTAACAGCGCGAAAGATGACGCCGCTGGACTCGCGATTTCCGAGCGTATGAATTCGCAAATCAACGGCTTGAATCAGGCGGTGCGCAACGCAAACGACGGTGTGTCGCTTGCGCAAACAGCTGAAGGCGCGCTGCAGGAATCGGGCAACATCATGCAACGCATGCGTGAGCTCGCGGTGCAGTCTGCCAATGACACCAACTCGGCGTCCGATCGGGTTAACCTGCAAAAAGAAGTGTCTCAGTTGCAAACTGAGCTCAATCGCATTGCAAACAGCACATCCTTCAACGGCAAGAACCTGCTCGACGGCAGCTTCACTAACGCCAAATTCCACGTCGGCTTTGAAGCTGATCAGTCTATCAACGTGAACATCGGTGACGCCCGCGGTACCAGTATTGGCACCAACTCGCTTTCGACAGCAGCGGGAACGAGCACCCAATCCGTTGCGACTGCAGCCAATGGCATCGCGGCGACTGCGTTGAGCATTGACGGGTCGCTCGGCAGTGCAACCGTAAACGCAGCGGTAGGTGACTCGGCCAAGACCATCGCCGACAATGTCAACGCAGTAGCGGATGAGACAGGTGTCTCTGCAGATGCACACACCTACGCTATGCTCAGCGCCGGCGCTGCGGGTGCAGTGGCTTTTGATCTCGAAGGGCAGAACGAAGGTGACGGTATTCGCGTGGCCGCGACCCTGGCGTCGGCCACTGACCTCACGGATCTCGCATCTGCCATTAATGATGTGTCGGGCAAGACTGGCATCACCGCCACGCTCAGTGATGACAAGAGCCAAGTGCTGCTTGAGAACAGCGAAGGCTACGACGTCTCTATTGCCAACGCTGGTGCGGTGGCCATGGACATTCAAGGCGTCGAAGCCGTGGCTGACCGTGCTGTTGGCGAAGACGCCTTTGCCGCGGGTTCACTGGTTGGCACTGCCACAACGATTGCGGCCTCGACCGGACTCGGCACTGTTGCTGGCACAGTCAGCTACGATTCCAGCAAGTCCTTCTCCGTGACATCGGACACGGCGTCATTGGGCGCTTTGGGTGTGGCAACCGTGTCGACCCTCGACGATGTGGGCTCGATTGACATCAGCACACAAGAGGGTGCAAACGCTGCGCTTAACGTGCTCGACGGTGGCTTGGCTGCGATCTCTGATTCACGTGCCGACCTCGGTGCGACCATGAATCGCTTTGAGTCAACCATGAACAACCTGAATAACGTGGTTGAGAACACCACGGCAGCAAAGTCTCGCATCACCGATGCTGACTTTGCAGCGGAGACAGCAGCGTTGTCCAAGGCACAGGTGCTTCAGCAGGCGAGCATGGCAATGTTGTCGCAAGCGAACCAGCAACCGCAACAAGTGTTGTCACTCTTGCGTTAATCACCGCAGAAGGCAACGCCTGGAAAGCCAGCCCTTGGGGCTGGCTTTTTTTTTGGGGCTGAAATCTGGGACCACAGCGCGGAGCGTGTGCTCGAGCGTGCCAAACTTGAGTTACAACGTCTCAATGCGTGTATTACTGCATTGTCAGATTTTTTAGACGTCTATTTAAATCAGCGAGTTAGTGGTTTTTTTGGTATGCGCACGACAATTATTAAGTTATTGAAAGGTGCGCCGCTATCAAGTTCAAGAGGGCGCAAAGCTACACGCGTTGCCTCGGTGCACATTCAATTGATCGTAAACGTAGTGTCAGTCAGGTTTGGTCAGGCTCAAAACGGATTCGCCTGAGTAAATCGGAACTTCGTCAGATAGTTGGATATTTCACTTACGTGGGGAGAAATGAAAGATGACGATGATTAACACCAATATGCTCTCGCTGAATGCCCAAAGCAAAGTGGGATCAGCAGAGGGAACGTTGGCGACAGCGATGGAGCGTTTGTCTTCAGGTCTGCGTATCAACAGCGCCCGAGATGATGCCGCCGGTCTGGCAATTTCAGATCGCATGTCGTCGCAAGTTCGCGGTTTGACTCAGGCGGTTCGCAACGCAAACGACGGCGTGTCACTCGCGCAGACTGCTGAAGGCGCCTTGCAGGAGTCTGGCAACATCATGCAGCGGATGCGTGAACTCGCTGTGCAGTCTGCCAACGAAACCAACTCGGCGTCTGACCGGGTTAACCTGCAAAAAGAAGTGGGTCAGTTGCAAACGGAACTCAACCGTATTGCTAACACCACGACCTTCAACACAAAGAACTTGCTCGACGGTTCATTCACCAACGCGAAATTTCACGTTGGCTTTGAAGCCAATCAAACCATCAACGTCAACATCGGTGATGCGCGCGGCACCAGTATTGGCACCAACTACCTCTCAACCGGTGCGGGCACTGCAAACGCGGCGGCTGGCGCGGCGGTCAACGGCGTGGCGGCGGGTACAGTGGATGTCGACGGTACCCTTGGCAGCGCACAGATCACGGTCGGCGCTGGAGACAGTGCACGTGATATCGCCGCTGCCGTCAACAACGAGTCTGATGCCACAGGTGTGACAGCGTCTGCAGCAAGCTATGCCATTCTCGAAGTTGGCGCCAACGGTGCGGTTGCATTTGACCTCGAAGGCCAGAACGAAGGTGATGGCATCCGCGTTGCGACCACGATCGGTGACAACACCGACATCACTGATCTCGCCAAAGCGATCAATGACGTTGCGGGTAAAACCGGTATCACAGCGTCCCTGAGCGATGACAACAGCCAGATTCTTCTTGAGAACTCTGAAGGCTACGACATCTCCATCAACAACGTCGGTGCGACGGCGATGGATTTGACCGGTGTCGAAGCAGTGGGTGATCGTGCGGTTGGCGAAGATGCCTTTGCCGCGGGTTCAGCCGCTGGTGCCACCGTGACTATGGCAGCCGCTGGTGGTCTTGGCACGGTCGCGGGCACCGTCTCGTTTGACTCGGCGAAGTCTTTCTCAATCACGGCAAGTGACGCGTCTTTGGGTACGGCCGGTGCACCGGCGGTCTCGACTCTCAACGATGTGGGCTCAATTGACATCAGCACGCAAGAAGGTGCAAACGCTGCACTGAACGTGCTCGACGGCGGCCTCGCGTTCGTCTCTGACATCCGCGCGGATCTCGGTGCGATCATGAACCGCTTTGAGTCAACCATGAGCAACCTGAACAACGTGGTCGAGAACACCACGGCGGCACGTTCGCGCATCACTGATGCCGACTTTGCCGCTGAGACGGCGGCGCTGTCTCGGGCTCAGGTACTGCAACAGGCGAGCATGGCGATGTTGTCGCAAGCCAACCAGCAACCACAGCAAGTGCTGTCACTCCTGCAGTAATCGACTCGCAGGAATACAAAGAGGCCGGCCCTTGGGTCGGCCTTTTTTATGCATTGATGCGGTATCGGCAGCCGGTTTTCAAGTTAGCCGTGGTGCCTGCCGCCACACGTACTAGACCCTCTTACTGTACGGCAGCCTCATCCTGGCGACCGCACACCGATTTGGACTGCAAGCATGGCCACAATTCAAAGCCCAGGTATTGGCTCTGGCCTGGATGTGAACAGCATTGTCGAGTCGCTGGTGGAAGCCGAGGGCGCGGTTGCGACCCAGCGGCTGGACACCACCGAAGCCAACCTGCAAGTGCAGATCAGTGCCATGGGCGCGCTGCGCTCAGCGGTGAGCGAATTTAGAACGACGTTGTCGTCACTTGAATCGACCTCCACCTTTAATACCCGCTCAGTCACGGCCAGCGAAGAAGGCTTTGTCACGCTTGAAGCGGGCACAGCAGCCCAGCCGGGCAGCTACCGCATGAAAGTGCTGGAGCTCGCCCAAGCGCAAAAGATGGCAACAGAAGGGTTTGCATCAGAGGGCGTGGAAGTTGGGACGGGCACCTTGACGGTGACCATCGGTGAAGAGACCTTCGAAATTGAGATCGACGAGACCAACAACAGCTTGACCGACGTTCGCGATGCGATCAACGACGCACTCGAGAGCGAGGGCGTGTCTGCGACTTTGTTGAATGTTGATGACGGTGAGGGCGGAACCCACACCCGCATGCTGATCACCAGCGAGGCCTCGGGCTCGGACAGCGCGATCACCTTTTCGGTTGAAGACGCCGACGGAAACAACACCGACGGTGAAGGCTTGTCGGCGCTCGCAACCGATAACCTTGAGATCCTCAGTGAAGCCACAGATGCTGTGGTTGAGATCGAAGGGCTGACCGTGACATCCGCGACCAATAAACTCTCAAACGTGATCCAAGGCCTCACCATTGATCTTGTGAAAGCGGATGCCGAGACTGAACTTGAAATCACGGTGGCTGAAGACCACTCAGAGGTGACCACGGCGGTCAGTTCCTTCGTCGAGGGTTATAACGCGATGCTCACGAGCCTCGCTGGCTCAGACAGCTACGACGCCGACAGCGAGACCGCAGGCGCCTTGCTTGGCGACTCGAGCGTGCGATCCTTCAGACTCGCGATCAGCCGCATTTTGGGCACGATTGATAAAACCGCGGAGTCGAGCTTTAACTCGTTGCCAGCGGTGGGTATCACGACGAACGAAGACGGCACCCTCGCGCTCGACAGCGCGGCGCTCGAGTCAGCGCTTGAGTCAAACAACGAAGATGTGCTGAATCTCTTCACCAACACCGATACCGGCATAGCGACGCAACTGGATGATCTTGCGTACTCCTATACCCGCTTCGACGGGGTGTTTACCACCAAGCTCGACGGCTTTGAAGCGCGCGTTGACGACATTGCCGATGATCGCATCACCTTGCAAAATCGACTCGACGCCGCTGAGCAACGCTATCGGACCCAGTTCGAGGCACTCGATCAATTGATGTCGACATTGACTCAAACGGGCACCTTTCTCACCCAGACCTTCTCCAACAACGACGACAGCTAAGGCGTCATAGACGGGTTCTCTCAACGGCTGTAAGCGTATTACAACCGTGGGTAACGCTCGTGCGGGTCGTGTGCCAAGACGTCTGTGCTCGGTGGGTTGAATTTTCACGCTCTGCGTTCCAACTCATTAAAGACTTGTCACACTGTTGCCGTTAAGGCAACTGATGGGTGGCCGACGGGTGTCGGTCACAGTGTCAGGCAGGCAAGACTCAACGATTGAGCCGGCCCGCCAGGGAATTCACTCCACCGGATGGATAACCAGGACCGCGCAGGCAATGCGCGTCAGGTGGGAATGTGATGAATAGAATTTCAGAAGCCAGTGCAGCAAACCCAGTCTGGATCGCCCAGCAACACGGGCCACAAGCGAGGCAAGTGCCCGCTGACCCTTCCTCAACCTCGGACCTCAACCCCATTCAGCGCGCGGCGCAAGTGGGGGCGGTGGAGGCGGCAAATGACTCGGCAGAAACTGCCGGAGCTTTGTCTGAAGAAGCCGGTCAGGCCTTGGTCGACACTTTGAATGAAAGCGCGAGCCACCAAGATCTGGTGTTCAGCGTGGATCAAGAATCCGGTAGCACGGTGATTACCGTCACCAGTCGGGAAACCGGTGAGGTGGTGCGGCAAATCCCAAACGAAGAGGCCTTGACGATGATGCGTGAGCTTCAGACTCAAACGCCTGTGTCGACCGATTCTGCGCGGATTTTTGATCAATCCGCATAGTGTCATCAAGAATCCACTGGGCTGGTTTCAATTGTGCAGGGCTGAGCACAGTGGCTGCTCGTGCGCGCAGATAGCGCGCGCGTGGTCCAGGGCCTTGATGGGTTGAATCCGCTCTACAGAGCACAAAAAACGGAGCTGGATTGGCCGGCTTCCGGGGTCGTGTGCAACGTGGAGTGAGCTGCCATCGAATGATCACCCCGGTTTGGGTGCGGTCCTGACAGCTGCAATTGGCAACACAGGGATTTAGGGAATACATGACCAATCTCCAGGCATTGGATGAATACAAGCAGGTCGGCAAGAGCTCGGGGGCGGCCTATGCCGACCCACACCAGTTGATTCAATTGCTCTACGACGGAGCACTTGACCGTTTAGCGCAGGCGCTGTGCGCAATCGAAGTGGGTGATCGGGCTGTGGTGAACCGGCTTGTCAGTGAGACGGTTGGTATTGTGGAGGGCTTGGATGAGTGCCTTGATAAAGAGGCCGGTGGTGACCTTGCCGACAATCTCCATGAACTCTACGTCTATGTGATTCGCCGCTTGCTCATGGGAAATCTGAACAACGATCTGACCGGTGCAGTAGAGGAATCGAAAGAGTTGCTGCGTGAATTGCGCGAGGCATGGGCCTTGATTCCGGTCGACATGCGCGGGATCAACACAGTCGCAAAAGGCTGACACCAGTGTGCGCCAGTAATAAGGACACACATTTTCAGGGTGACAACTCCCGTTTGGAACGGTTGGTTGACGCTGTGTGCGCTGCGCTGGAGTCGGATGATTTAGAGACCGCTGCGAGCGAGGCGAAGCGGCTCGATAAAGAAGTGCGTCAACGCGTCGGCGCGCTTGCGCCCGGTGAGCCGGTACCTGCCAATTTATTGTCTATACTTCAGTACGTCAGCGACCGACAGCAATACGCACAAGCGTTGTCGGCGTCGAAGAAGCGCGACGTGGCAAAGGCAATCCGCGAGCACCGGCACGGTGCCAACGGTGTGTCGAGCTACTTGACCCACACGCGCTGAGGGGCACGTACTGATCAACGGGTGCAGTTCGCACTTGTAATGGGAACGTGCCGGAATGTCGTCAACAGGCTACCGAAGTACCGATCCATGAGCAGATCATCGCAAACCCGCGCACTTGTCATCGACCACGACGTCAACCGCGCCGACCTCTTTGTCAACGTGCTGCAATTTATCGATTGCGAAGCTGACGTTCTGTATTCCTTGGATTCGCTCAAGCAAGCGCCAAAGTTGGCAAGTTACCAAGTCATATTTGTCGCGCAGTCCACTGACGCGCTCTCGACAGTGCAGGGCTTACAGTCAGAAAATGAAGGCCTGCCGGCCTTTGTGTTGCTGAACGACGGCGAGCCCAGCTCAGCTGAGATGAGTGTCTTGGCCGGTGCTTTTCTCGGTGTGGTGAGCTTCGACGCGCGCTATCCCGTGATCAGCAACCTGCTACACAAGGCGCAGGTTTTCGCGAAAAAGCGCGGATCTGGCGGCACGCAGAAAACCTCGGGCAATATTGAGCTGTTTCGCTCGCTCGTTGGCAACAGTCGCGGAATTCGCTCAGTGCGCGAGATGATCGAACAAGTCTCACCCACCGAAGCCACGGTGCTGATTCTTGGCGAATCGGGTACGGGTAAAGAGGTGGTGGCGCGCAACATCCATTATTACTCTTCGCGCCGCGGCAAACCCTTTGTGCCAATCAATTGCGGCGCGATTCCTCCAGACTTGCTTGAAAGTGAGCTGTTTGGTCACGAGAAAGGGGCGTTTACCGGCGCCATCTCCACCCGCCAGGGGCGCTTCGAGCTCGCCGAGGGTGGCACCATTTTCCTCGATGAAATCGGCGATATGCCACTGCCGATGCAGGTGAAGTTGTTGCGCGTATTGCAGGAGCGCAGCTTCGAGCGCGTAGGTAGCAATAAAACCATTGAAACCGACGTGCGCATTGTGGCCGCGACCCACCGCGACCTCGAGAAACAAATTATCAAGGGGACTTTCCGCGAAGATTTGTTCTATCGCTTGAACGTGTTCCCAATTGAAATGCCAAGGCTGCGTGACCGCAAAGAGGACCTCCCGCTGCTGGTCCAAGAGCTGATTACCCGCCTGGAACACGAGAAAAATACCTCGGTTCGTTTGACCAACCAGGCGTTGTTGTCGATGTGTAACTACGACTGGCCAGGCAATGTCCGAGAGCTCGCGAACATGATCGAGCGTCTGGCCATTTTGTTCCCCTACGGTGTGGTGGATGCGCGGGACTTGCCGCGCAACATGTTCCACAGTGACGCCGATGTGCCCGTTGCGGTGCCTGCGGCAGCAACCGAAGAGGCGGAGTTGGTCGGCAGTGTGCCGTCATTTGCCGCCGCCGCTGAGCCGCGGCTGCCAAGCAACGGCATTGACCTCAAGCAACACTTAACAGAAATCGAAATCAGCTTGATTCACCAGGCGTTGGACGAATCCCACGGCGTTGTTGCGCACGCGGCAAAGCGTTTGGGGATTCGCCGCACCACACTCGTTGAGAAGATGCGCAAGTACAGTATTCAGCGCTCGGAGCTCGAAGCGGCGTCATGATTCCGTCGGCGGCCACAGACTGGGTCGCTAAGCTGTTGAATTAAAAGACAACATGTTGTGGCATTGAATCTGCATTGAGTGCGAATAACCTTTTCGCATTCGATGAGTCGAGCATGCCGCACCACAGCCAACCCGATTGCCTCACGTCAGCCATTGACTTGCCGGCGGCGAACTCATTGCCGTCTACGCTGGCTTCGCGGTTGCCCCACTTTGCCGCCGCAGCGGTGTTGGTGGATGCCCACGGTCGAATCGTTCAGCTCAATGCACGGGCTGCAGAACTGCTTGGCGCTGAGTGCGTCGGCCTGTTCTGGGAATCGATTGCGAGCGTGCTCTTCGCACATGAGCGTGACCTAACCCGACTCGAAAACGGCACTGAAGTGTCCTGTGTCACGGCCGAACAAGCCGCCACAGGTGAACAAATCGTGCTGTTGCTTGAACACCAGGACGCCGTTGCGCAACAAGACAGCGCAAATTTGCCTGGTGCCGTGCTTGCGCATCAGCTTCGCACGCCGTTGTCGACGGCTGTGCTGTATGTATCCCGCTTAGCGTGTGAGCAGAACCTCTCAGCGCAGCACCGGCAATGGCTTATCCGAACGCAAGAGCAACTCACGGCAGCTGAGCGCATGGTTGACAACCTGTTCATGTTTGCCAAGCAGAGTGCGTTTGCGACAGAGACCTTGACCCTGGCTGACATTGTCAACGGTGCGCGTAAGAGCTGCGAGGCACAGATTGCCGCAGAGGCAATGCAGTGCAAAGTTGAGGTTGCAGCCACGCATTTGCCGGTGCTCGGCAATCGGGTTGCGCTCATCTCTGCCATTTCAAATGTAATCACTAACGCATGCCGTCATGCGCCAGGCACCTCACTGACTGTGACCGCGCGCACCAGCGCGTCCAACCGCGGTGAGATCTGTGTGCGCGACACGGGTGCGGGGTTTGACGACCCACAGCGTGCAATTGCTCAGCCCAAGACTGACTCAGCCCAAGTGAGCGGCCTTGGCTTGTCCATCGCGAAACACGTCATAGAACAACACGGCGGCCAATTGACCGCCACCAATCACTTCGAAGGCGGCGCCTGTGTGTGCGTCGAACTGCCACTCGCACAATGTGCAGTGGACAGTGTGGAAGTGTCGCTTTAATCAAACGGAACCTGTCTCAGGGGAGAGTCATGCAAAAAGCCCACATACTGGTCGTCGATGATGACGCCGCCATGCGCCAAGCGATGACGGATATATTGGTCGACGACGGATTTGCGGTCACAGACGCTGCCAATGCGCACGATGCGTTGACCATGTTGCACGGCGACTCGCAATTTGATCTGGTGCTGAGTGATGTGCAGATGCGTCCGATGGATGGCGTGTCATTGCTCAAATCTGTGCGCGAGGCGCGCATGGACTTGCCCGTTGTCCTCATGACAGCTTTCGGCACTGTCGAACAAGCCGTTGAGACACTGCAGGCCGGTGCGTCGCACTATCTGGCGAAGCCAGTTGATGCGACAAAATTGCTTGAGACCGCGCACGCACTGACTGAACGCTGTGATGCGATTGGTGGCGATTTTGTCGCGGGTGACGACAAGACTGTCGAGCTCTTACAGCTCGCACGCCGCGTTGCCGAATCTGAAGTGTCTGTGATGATCAGCGGACCCTCGGGCGCCGGTAAAGAAGTCATGGCCCGCTATATCCACAATCACTCTCCGCGATCAGAGAAGCCCTTTGTTGCGATCAACTGCGCGGCCATCCCAGAGAACATGCTTGAAGCGGTGTTGTTTGGCTATGAGAAAGGCGCCTACACCGGCGCGCATAAATCCATGCCGGGCAAGTTTGAACAAGCCCAGGGTGGCACCTTGCTGCTGGATGAGATTTCTGAAATGGATCTCGGACTGCAAGCGAAGTTGCTGCGGGTGTTGCAAGAGCGCGAAGTGGAGCGCCTGGGCAGCCGTGAATCCATTGCACTTGACGTGCGTATTCTTGCGACAACCAACCGCAACTTGCGCATGGAAGTGGCGGCAAACCGCTTTCGTGAAGACCTGTTCTATCGCTTGAACGTGTTCCCAGTTCGCCTGCCACCACTGGGCGAGCGCGGCGATGACATTGAGCCGTTGGCGCGTCTTTTTGTGGCCAAGCACACGCCAGTGAAGAGCTTGCCCAAGCCGATCAGCGCGTCAGCTGTGGCGCGTTTGCGTCAACACAAATGGCCGGGCAACGTGCGCGAACTCGACAATGTCATGCAGCGCGCCTTGGTTCTGACTGAGGGTCGCGAGATCGGTGTTGCGGACATTCACTTTGAAGAACACGAACGCACGCCAGTTGATCACGTTGAAACGGTTGCCGTGGCAACGGGGTCAGCGGAAAGCCCGCTTGGCAATACCCTCAAAAGCCGCGAGAGCGAAATGATTCTCGACGCACTTAAGGCGTGTAACGGCAGCCGTAAAGCCGCCGCCGAAGCGCTTGGCATTTCGCCGCGCACGCTGCGCTACAAGTTGTCGCGTCTGCGTGATCAGGGCATCCGAGTCCCTGAAGCTTACGGCTACAGTAACGTTTAGCGGGAATTCTGCACGTGGCATCACCAGTCAACACAGCCCGGTTGATGGGCCAGCTTGAAATGATGCGCTCAATGGCGGCCCAAGAAGTTGGGCCGTTGGAGCCATCGGCGCAAACGCTCGCGTCGCCAGCGGGTCAGTTTGCGGACCTCTTGAAATCGCAAGTAGAGAACGTCAATCGCGCGCAGGATACCGCGCGCAATTTGGCTGAGGCGTTTGAAGTTGGGGATCCAGGCGTGGATTTAGTTGATGTCATGATTGCGGCGCAGAAGTCCCGCGTGCAGTTCGAGGCATTGGCTGAAGTCCGAAACAAACTCTTGGGTGCG
This sequence comes from uncultured Granulosicoccaceae bacterium, assembly GCA_937925815.1. GTDB lineage: Bacteria > Pseudomonadota > Gammaproteobacteria > CALCKW01 > CALCKW01 > CALCKW01. The sequence continues at coordinate 34,176 of CALAMQ010000041.1, forward strand.
TACCAGGAAGTGATGTCGATGCAGGTGTGATGGAATTGGCTACGAACAAAGTAATCATTGTGAGCAGTGCACATGGCTGAGGCAGATGCAGCAGCGGTCGATCCCTCATTGGCATCGGGTGGTGTTGGCGATTCACTGAGCAAACTGGCGACTCCCACACCGTGGCAAGAGGCGCCTATCTTGCGTCAAGCAGGGGTGCTCGCTGCGCTTGCAGCGGTGGTTGCAATTGGCGTTGCAGTCGCGTTGTGGTCGCAAGAACCCAATTACCGGCCACTCTTTTCAGAGCTCGCAGGCAGCGATGCCGTCAGTGTGACTGACGCGCTGAGCGCGAGCTCTGTGCCATTTAAAATTGACGCGAGCACCGGCACCATTCTCGTGCCGGCTGACCGTGTCAATGCCGTGCGGATGCAGTTGTCCGCCATGGGCTTGCCTGAAACATCAGGCGCTGTCGGGCTTGAAATGCTGCGTGAGCCGCAGGATTTGAGTACGTCCCAGTTCATTGAAGGCATGCGCTACATGCACGCGCTCGAGACCGAGTTGGCGCGTTCTATCTCGTCGTTGCGCAACGTTCGCAGCGCACGCGTACACCTTGCCATGCCGAAGGAATCTGTTTTTGTTCGCAGGCGCACTCCACCGAGTGCTTCTGTGGTGCTCGAGCTCAGTGGCGGGCGGCGGCTGCAAAGCGACCAAGTGACTGCCATTGTGAATCTGGTGTCGGCGAGCATTCCGGCGATGACCGCTGATCAAGTCACGGTGATCGATCAGCACGGGTCGTTGTTGACCGAGGCGCGCGACAATTCACAAATGATGGCGAGCTCGCGTGAATACGAATACCGCCGGCAGATGGAATCCGATTACCAAGAGCGCATTCTCGCGGTACTCGAACCGCTGGTGGGCAAGGGGCGCGTTCGGGCGGAAGTCACCGCACAGCTCAACTTTGATTCGCTCGAAAGTACGCGTGAGCAGTACCAACCAGACGGGCAGGTGATTCGCTCTGAGCAAATTGACGAGCGCGAATCTTCAGACCAAGATCCCATTGGTGTGCCAGGTGCGCTGACAAATCAACCGCCGGGGGCTGCCGCAACTGACCCCGACGCGGCAGCTGCTGGCGCAGCTGGCATCAACGGCCAGTCGCAGCGCAGCGCAACACGCAATTATGAGATTGATCGCACTGTCAGCCACACCCGGCGTTCAGTTGGTGCGGTCGAACGGCTTGCCGTGGCAGTGGTTATTGACGACCCGATTCCGACGGCTGACGCGGCGGCGCCGCTTGCCGAGGAAGAACTCGAAGAGGGTGCGGTGCCACCGCCGGTTGAGACCGGTTACACCGATGAGCAAATGGCGCGATTTAACCAGCTGGTGCAAAGCGTGATTGGCTTGGTGCCGGATCGCGGTGACACCTTGAGTGTGATCAATGCGCCGTTCCAGCCCTTTGAGTACGAACCTATTCCCGACTTGGCGATTTGGGAGAGCCCTGGCTTTCAGCAGGTGATCAAGTATGTGCTCGCCGCCGGTGTGATCTTCGCGATGTTGTTCTGGGTTGTGCGCCCGATGGTGCGCTCACTGGTGCCCGAACCCGTGCCCGAGGGTGATGCGCCGTTGCTCAATGCTGACGGCCAACCCGTTGCGCTTGCACTTGGTGGTGATGAAGACGCCACCGGTGAGGGCGACGCCGAAGACGAAATCGAAGAAGATTATCTTTCACTCAGTGACGACGGTCGGGTGATTGATGCGCGCGATGAAGCGCGGGAGCTCGCGTTGCAAAAACGCCTGTTGTACGCACGTGCCTTGGTTGAAGAGGACCCGGCACGGGCGGCAAATGTCATCAACGCCTGGATGCGACGCAGTGATGTGCTCGCGGCAGAAGCGCGCAACGACGAACTCGTTGAAGTGTAATCAACCGCGTGGCGAGGATGTCACGCACCGGTGAAAAGCATGTTAGCCAAACAAGAATTTGACGAAGAAACCCGAAAAGCTGCGATCTTTCTCATGGCGCTGGGTCAAGAACATGCGGGCAAAGTGATCCCGAGTCTCAGCGATCTCGACGTTGAACGTATCAGTGCGTGCATCACCTCGCTTGGGCAAGTCAAGCGCGATGGCATCGAAACCGCGATCACAGAATTTGTCGAAGAGATCCGTGAGCAGACGGCATTTGGCATTGGCAACGATGAATATCTCGAGAGCCTGCTGTTCAATTCGCTCGGCGCTGACCGTGCGCAGCGTGTGCTCGATCGGCTGAATATGCTCGGTGAGCCGGCCAACTTAGAAGCGCTAAAGGAACTCGAACCGGATGTGATTTTTGAGATCTTGCGCGATGAGCACCCGCAGATTGTGTCGGTTGTCATGTCTCTTATCGACGGCAAAAAGGCCGCGGCTCTGCTCAAACTGTTTCCAGAAGAACAGCACAATGACTTTGTGCTGCGTATCGCCAATCTCGATACCGTCACTCCGAACGCGTTGCGCCAACTCGACCACGTGCTCGAACGCGCCATGGGCTCGAAGTTTGACACCGACACCACGCCGCAGTCGGTTGGCGGTGCGAGCACCGCGGCGGCATTGATCAATGCTGTCGGTGGTGACATGGCTGAAGGCTTCAAGTCCTTCTTGCTTGAACACGACGAAGCACTCGGCAAGCGCATTGATGATTTGCTGTTTGTCTTTGAGGATCTGCTTGCACTCGATGACCGTGGCGTTCAGACCTTGTTGCGCGATGTTTCAACTGATGATTTGGTCGTGGCCTTGAAAGGTGCATCCGAGCCGCTGTTTGAGAAGATACTCGGCAACATGTCCTCCAGAGCGGCGGATATGCTGCGCGACGACATTGACGCGCGTGGACCGGTCCGGATTGCAGAAGTTGAAGAAGCGCAGAAACGCATCTGTGACCAGACCAAGGATCTCGAATCACAAGGCAAGATCATGCTCGGTGGCTCGGATGACTTTGTCTGATAACTGTGCGGGAATAGGGTGGGACCAAGCGTGACAACGCCGAGCGCTGTGCGCTGGAAATTGCCAAGCCTGGATGGCCGAAGCGCTGCTGTGGACAACGGCCTTCTCGACGTGGCTGATACCGCCGCACAGCAAGATGAAGCGGTTGCACCCGAGCCGGTCGATGCACCGAGTATGTTTGATGTTGTGGCCGCAGAGGACACAGCTGTGCCGAGCGCAACGTCCGATGACGCGCCGGCGGAACCTGGCTCAAACCTGAGCGCAGGTGCTGAAGAAAATACTGCTGTCGACGCAGAGCGAAAGGCTGCACGGGATGCTGGCTACGCCGAGGGCCTAGCTGCCGGTCGAATTGACGGTCATGCTGAGGGTTTGGTTCAGGGCCGGGAGGCGGCACTGGCCGAGCACGCATCGGCGCAAACATCGCTCGGCGCGTTGCTCGCGTACTTTGCAAAGCCGCTCGCTGATCTAGATGAGTCGCTTGAAAATGAATTGGTTGGCTTGAGTATGGCCATCGCACGGCAATTGGTGCGGCGTGAGCTGCAGACGGCACCCGGTGAAATTGTCCCTGTGGTGCGAGAGGCGCTCGCGCTCTTGCCGAGCAAACAACGTGAGGTGTCGGTCAGGTTGCACCCAGACGACGCAGTCTTGGTGCGTGAAGCGCTCAGTGGTCTCGCCGAAGCGGACGCGTACACCCTTGTTGAAGACCCGGTGTTCAGCCGTGGTGGCTGCGAGGTCCAGGGTGGGCATTCGCATGTTGATGCATCACTTGAATCCCGTTTGAATGCCGTTGCAACCGCACTGGTATCTCGCAGTCGTTCTGATGACTGACGCATTCGTCACCGCATCCCGGGACGCCAATGCGCGACGCGCTGAAATGCGAGAGCGTCTGCAATTGCTCTCGGCAAATATACCCACAGCGCCTGCACCAGTTGTCGAAGGTCGATTGACCCGTATGGTTGGGTTGACGTTGGAGGCTGTTGGTTGTCAGGTGCCGGTAGGCGATCGCTGCCGTATTGTGTCCCCAGGCGTCGCGTCATTTGACGCCGAAGTGGTTGGATTTGATGGTGACAAGATTTATTTGATGCCGGCAGAACGCGTGCATGGCGTGGTGCCAAATGCGCGCGTGATACCGCTGCGCGAGAACGAAACCTTTACCGTCGGTGACCACCTGCTTGGGCGCGTCATCGACGGGGCAGGTCGCCCCTTGGACGGCCTGCCGTTGGAGACACGGGGCGACTCAGTGTCACTGCAAGGCCGGAGCATCAACCCGTTGCGTCGTCCGGCGATTACCGAGCCCCTCGATGTAGGCGTGCGCGCCATCAACGGGCTGTTGACTGTTGGCAAAGGTCAACGCATAGGATTGTTTGCCGGTGCCGGGGTTGGTAAAAGTAGCTTGCTCGGTATGATGGCCCGGCACACCTCAGCGGATGTGATCGTCATTGGTTTGATCGGTGAACGTGGCCGCGAGGTGGTTGAATTTATCGATGTCTGCCTGGGACCCGAGGCCCGTCAACGCGCAGTTGTGGTGGCGGTGCCGGCGGACGACACGCCGCTGATGCGACTGCACGGCGCGCTCTTGGCGAACAGTGTTGCGGAATATTTTCGTGACCGCGGGCTGTCAGTGCTGTTGCTTATGGACTCGCTCACTCGTTTCGCGCAGGCGCAGCGGGAGATCGCGCTTGCGGCCGGTGAAATGCCGGCCACTCGAGGCTACCCACCTTCGGTGTTCACCCAATTGCCGCGGTTGGTCGAGCGCGCGGGTAACACAGACAATGGCGGGTCGATCACAGCGTTTTACACAGTCCTGGTCGAGGGCGATGAAGCAACTGATCCTGTCGCTGACTCGGCGCGAGCGATTCTCGACGGACACATTGTGCTCAGTCGTGAGATCGCTGAATCCGGTCGGTATCCCGCTATTGACTTGGATGCGTCGATCAGTCGTGTCATGCACTCGGTTGTGAGCCCTGAACACTACCGCGCGGCGCAAACTTTTCGCCAGGCGAACGCGACCTACAACCGCAATCGTGACCTTATTTCTGTTGGCGCCTACCAATCGGGTTCGGACCCGATGGTTGACCGGGCCATCGCGCTGCAACCTGCGCTGACGGCGTGCTTGCAACAAGGCATGAACGACGCTGTGTCGTTTGCGGACAGCTTGAGCGCCATCGAGCAGGCCTGTCGCCCTGGTGGCCAACCGGCGGCGGCCCCCGCCGCCGACCCAGGGTAATTGAACAATGCAAGAGCGTGTTTGGCGAGAATTGCTCCAAAGCGCAGAGGACGAGGCGCAGCACGCGGCGCAACGTTTGCAGCACCAACGACAACAACTGTTGAGTTTGGAACACCAGCATCAACAGTTGTCGAGTTTCCGACAAGAGTATGCTGTGCAGGCCAGCGCGCCAGGTACCACATTGAGTCTCACTCGCTTGATGCACTTGCGGGCGTTTGTTGAAAGCCTTGACCGCGCTGTGAACCAACTGACGCAAGAGGTCAGTGTGCAGCGAGAGGCCGTTGCGCGCTCGCAGCAGCATTTGGCGGAGAAACGCGCGCGTGCCCGCGCGCTCGAATTGCTGATTGCCAAGCGACGGAAAAAGCAGGCACAACAAGCGGATCGACGCGAGCAAAGCTTGCTCGACGAGCTGGCTCAAGTTCGCGCCTACGCCGGCCGATAAACCGACGCCGATATTCTGGCGCGTCAATTGCACCGATCCCTTTGTGAGTTGGTTGGATTCCCACTCACGCTGTGAACCCGTGCGCGGTGGCGTCTCAGCCTTTGGTGCGAGGTGATACCTGCATACTGGCCCCGTCAAACAGGCAGTCTGGCGTGGTTCCAGCAGGAATTTATTATTATAAGGTCTTGAATATATTATGGATTCTGTTACCGCAGGAAGTGGTGTTTTGGGCATGTTGCAAATGCCTCAGGTGCCGGCCAAAACCGGGTCAGGACACCGGTTTTCAGATATTTTTGCTGCGCGCACCCTCGATGTGACACAAGAGACCGGGGTAGCAATGGACGACCTGGGTGCAATGGCGCTCGGTCTCCAGCCCACGGCAGCGGTGCAAGCGGCTGCCTCTGGCGGCAGCGTATTGCCGTTTGGCGTGGTGCACACGAGTCATATGGCTTCACCCGGTGTAGCGCAGAATGCGCTGACCGATAGCAAGCTGACGTCTGAGTTCGCTGCGGCCGATTTGGCCCCGGTGGCGTCGTTGGCTGAACGCGAGGCCAATTCCCGTTTTGCACGCCCTGAATCGGCGCAGCCTCTACCTACAGCGCAAGGAGCAGAGTTAGCACTGGATGCCGACCTCACGCCCGTGGCCACCGCGTTGAAACCAAGTTCCACTTTGGACACGGTCAAGGCGCCTCTCAACCTGGCGCGAGTCACTGCGACCCCAACTGAACAGGGCGCTGATGAAGTCGTCAGTGCTGATGCCTTTAATGCTGACAGCCTGGCTGAGGCGGAGGTTGATGGCTTCGAGCGCCTGCCGCTGACGCAACGCGTTGCCGTCGGAACTGAAGGCGTAGCCGTGGCGGCAATGGCGCCGCGCTCGGCGGGTGTGTTGCCGGCTGATGCACGCCAGACTGCGCCTCGGTCAGCGAGTGCATCAGTTGGCCGTGTTGCTGACGCCTCACCAGACGTGTCGGTGGAAAACGCTGTGTCTGAGTTGACTGCCGACTTTGATGCTGTCGCAGATGAAGGCCTCTCGATGCCACCGATACGACAGCAAGCGGTAGCCAGCACCGTGTCGGTGGCGCCGGATATGCTCAATGCAGTTAACCCGACCTTTGACACCACAACTCGCAGCGCCACACCCGTTGAAGACACTGCAGCGCTAGAGTCGCTAGACGGCGCGCCCGATACCGTTGAACTCAGTATTGATACCCCAGTTGAGGACGCCAATTGGTCCGAGGCGCTGAACTACCGCTTGCAGTGGCTTGCGCAAAAGGACGGTGTGCAAAGTGCGCGCATTCAACTCAATCCGGTGGAACTTGGGCCGTTGGAGGTGAACATTGAATTGGTCGATGATGTCGCCAGTATTCAGATTCGCGCCGACCATGGCGTGACGCGAGATGCGCTCGAACAAGCGGCGCCGCGGTTGCGCGAGATGATGGCCGGCGCTGGATTTGAACGCGCCGAACTCGATCTGACACAGGGTCAACAAGGTGAACGCGAGACCTCGGAGCGGGGCCTGTCTGACCGGCAGGGCAATGAACGCGCAGCCAACACAGGATTGGGGGCTTCTTCTGAAGATGCCGAGTCCGCGCAGGCTGACAGTTCTAGTGGACCAGATCGCATTCCAGGGGCAGATCCCGGCTCTGGCGGGAGTCTGAATCTCTACGTGTGATCTCTTGAGGGGATCGAATCGAACAGAACGGCCACGCTTTGCGTGGCCGTTTTCGTTTGACGGGCTGGGTCGCCGCGTGCCTGTGTGCAGGCGGGGTGACGGCATCGTGGCTGATTTTAGCGACGAATCCATGGCGCTGCCGGCAATGGCATTGCAAGTGCATGAAATCATTAGGAATAAAATTTGTCGATAGCGGCACGCGAATTGCTGAATGGGTATAGCGCCTGTGCAATCGCCGCCGTGACATGACTTCACTGCGTGCCGCCAGGTCAATGCTTTCGAGGACCTCTACGTGGCCGAAGACGAAACACCTGAAACTGGCGGAGAAGACAGCGCTGAAGAAAGCGCCAAGCCAACCAAAGGACGCAAGCTTGCGAAGCTCGCGCTTTTCTCGCTGTTTTTCGCCGTCTCCTTTGCCGCCGGCGCGGCATTCAATCACTTCACCTTTGGAACCCGAACCGTTGTGGAGACGGTTGAGGTCGAGAAAGTCGAAGAGATTCCGGAGCCTTTCTACACCGAGTTTGATCCGAGCTTCACCGTCAACATCCCCGGTGAAAACGGCACTCATTATCTCGACCTGACGCTCTCTGCGCTGTCTTTCGACCGCGACTCTTACGCGATTTTGCGCGAGTACCGCCCGCTGCTTCGCAACAAGCTGTTGCTCACCATCAGCAACCGTCAATTCGAAGAACTGCTCGATGGCGATGGCCGGGAACAGCTGCGCATTGACCTGCACGAAGCCATTGACGACATCCTTTTACAAGCCGGTCAAAACATCAAGATCGAGAAAGTCTTTTTCACCAAATTTCTGCTGCAGTAATCGACGAACATGAGCGACGACGAAAAGCCTGAGGGCACAGATTCAGAAGACGCACTGGCAGCTGAGGGTGATGACGTCACAGCTGGCGAGGCTGCGGCTGACGACACTGATGCAGCTGATGACACGGCTGTAGACGGTGACGACGGTGCGCTTCTGAGCAACGAAGAAATCGACGCCCTGCTCGAGGACGTTGACAGCGATGACGTTGGCGATGCGCCAGTGGGCCCTGCCCGAGTGGTTGACTTGGCAGACCGTGGTGGCAGCGCTTTCAAAATGGCCGGGCTGGACCGCGTCAACAACAAGTTTATTTTGAAGCTGCGACAGAGCCTGTATGCGTTCTTGCGCCACCGTGTGGATATTACATTCGACGGCTCCTCTTGCCCGACCCTCGACGAGTACCTGCGCGGTTGCACCGAGCCGACATCCTTCAACGCCATGCGCTTGGACCCTCTGCCTGGTGTTGGATCTGTGGTCGTGCCATCGGATCTGTTGTTCAGAGTGGTGGACACGCTTTTTGGTGGCTCTGGTGCGGTCGCGCGTGGCGAGTCCATGGTCGAATTTACACCGACTGAATTGCGTGTTGCACACAGCCTTGTCGACGTGACTCTCTCTGAATATGTGCGCGCGTGGAGCGAGGTTCTGACCATTAACGCCGCTGTGCACGGTCAGGAGTCGAACCCGAAGATGGTTGTCATCTGCGAGCGCACAGAGCGCGTGGTTGTCTCCAAATTTACAATTGCGCTTGAGGGATCAGGTTCGGGCCAGTTCGATATTCTGATGCCGCTTGCGATGCTCGAGCCTGTTCGCGATGCGCTTGCAAGCGATATCCAAGACGACACCGATTTTGATGCAAGCCCGGATTGGGCGTCCGATTTCCAGCGCGAGCTGATGGGTGCAGAAACGCAAATTGTCGCGCGCCTTGGCACTGTAGACACCACAGTGCGAAAACTTGGCAACCTGCAAGTTGGTGACGTACTCGCCATCAACGAGCCCGATCATGTCGACCTGTTGGTCGAAGGCGCGCTCTTTTTACAAGGCCGTTATGGCGAAACGCGCGGCAACGTCGCTGTGCGCATTGATACCGTCGCCGACCGCGTGCTTGAACTCAATCCCACTGAGCCCACACGGCTCGACCTTTCAACCGATTCAAACTGAACCCTCACCGGTCAGCGGAGCCAGACATGTCAGAAGAAGCCCTAGACGTTGATTCATCGGCGGACGACACCGGCAGCGCCTTGGTCGACGGCGCGGCAAATGAAGATGCGCTCTCTGCCAAAGACGTTGACGTCAACCTCGATGTCATTCTCGACGTGCCGCTCTCTTTATCGCTCGAAGTCGGGCGCGCACGTCTTTCGATCCGCGAACTGCTCAAGCTCAACAAGGGATCTATCGTCGAGCTCGATCGTGCCGCTGGCGAGCCACTCGACGTGATGGTAAACGGCACGCTCGTCGCGCACGGGGAAGTGGTGCAGGTTGACGACAAATTTGGTGTGCGTCTGATCGACGTCGTCAGTCCCGCCGAACGCCTCAAGCGGTTGCGTTGATCGCTGTGACTAGACTCGTCTACCCAATCGCCTTAATGCTGCTGACAGCGACGGCTGCCCAGGCTGAAGACACGCCTGTGCCTGCGATGGACCCACTGGGCGCTGAGCAACTCTGGCGCACCTTTGGGTCGCTCGCGTTGTTGATTGCGCTGATCCTCGGTGTGTTCTATCTGATGCGCCGTGCGGGATCCGGGCCGCGAGGCGCCGGTCGTCAAATTCGCTTTGTCGATGCTTTGGCGTTGGGACAGCGTGAACGGTTGGTGTTGGTGCAGGTCGGGGATGAGCAAATTGTGTTGGGTGTGTCACCGGGTCGTGTGGAGCGTGTGCACGTGCTTGAACACCCAGTTGATGTGGATACCCGTGAAGAGCCAGGGTTTTCTGGTGCGCTGCGTCGAGCGGTTGGCCAGGCGACTCAACAAGGGGGCGGTAATGCGCCTGCTTAGTGCTTTGCTCACAG
>CALAMQ010000042.1 GCA_937925815.1 uncultured Granulosicoccaceae bacterium
GTGGCCAGACTCGATGCCGACCACCAAACAACACAGTGAAATGGCTTGCGCTACACCTGACCGTTCACAAAGTGAAATTGGCTGAATGTCTTGGGAAAGTAGGGTGTACCCAACCGGTACCTATCCCGACTTGGTGCCCGACTAGATTTGGTGAGTGGTGAGTCGCTAATCACTCGCCAGCCGCTTTCGGGCGGACTTTGATTTCTAGGCCAAGCTCATCCGCCACGCGCCAGACTGTGGCCCAGCGCGGGTTGCCGTTGGCACTCAGGCTCTTGTGTAAGCCTTGCCGCGTGATGCCGGTTTTGTCAGCCAATTCTGTCATGCCGACACTGCGTGCAATGTCACCGAGCGCGGACAACACCATAGCCGGATCGCCGTCACACTCCGATAAAATGGCGCTCAGGTACGCTGCGCGCTCATCCGCGTTCAACAAGTGATCGGCTGCGTCGAAAGGTGTGGTCTTTGTTGTCATGCTATTCACTCCAGCGTCCGAGCAAGCCGTTTGGCGCGTTGGATATCACTCTGCTGAGTCTGCTTGTCGCCGCCACAGAGCAACACAACAACCGTCTGCCCATGAGTTACAAAATACAGGCGGTACCCCGGCCCGTAGTGGATTCGAAGCTCGTGTACGCCGTCGCCGACAGACCGTGAATCACCGAGTTGCCCGTGTTGCAGCCGCTTGAGCCGCACCAGTATCCGGTTGACGGCGTGTCGGTCGCGAACAGCGGCGAGCCACGTTTTGAATGCGTCGGTTTGGCGGATCTCGTTGATACTCAATGTAAACTATAGTTAACGTAAATTCAATTTCCACGTTACGCGAGTAACGCCACTGCTCGGCGCTCTCATGAAGATGCAATGGGTTGCAGTGGCCCGACCCTGTTTGCGTTGTGAGACGTTGCGGAACCAAAGCCTTCAGGTGTGTATCTGTGATGCGATGGCTGGCTCCTATGTAAGCCACACACCGAAATTCGCGAGCGGAATCGGTTTTGACGTCAGATCGGCTTGAATATGTTGAGAGCTATGCCTTTGCGCGCAGTGCGGGTGCCTGACGTTGCCTGCTTTCTTGCGGTGCTTGTCGCAAGGTACCTCTCGGTTTGAGTGATACGGCTTGTATTGAATCAGTGCGTGGCGCAGGCAGCCTGTGCACAAAAACACGAAGCGCTGACTGACGCGTCGGCTCGCGCCCTTGCGATCTTGAGTTGCTGTTGTATGTGTTGCCACTCGGCGGTGTCGTTGGCGCCACGCGCGGCGAGGCATTCCGCGAGGCCGGCCAGGCTCCAGATGTTGTTGGGGTGAATGCAGGCGCGCGGCAGGGTGCCTGTGAGGCCCAGGTCTTCGCGGTAGGCTTTTTCGGCGAGCGCGATCTGGCCTTGCTCCAGCGCCAGCGCGCCGAGTGCGTGTCGCACTGGCTGCATCCAGCCCCAGGGCTCGTCGTAGTTGAGCGTGTCTTCTAGCGCGATGGCGCGTTCGAGGTGCTCGAAGGCGGTGTCGGTCTTGCCCTTGCGGTAGTCGAGTTCGCCGTTGAGCATGTGTTCCGCGATGTCGAGCAGGTCTATGCACCGGTTGGTATGGACAGTGCGGCTGTCTGGCACCCGGGCGCGGGCGGCGAGGAAAAGTGCCCGCTCGGCTTCCGACGCCCCCACATCGCCAAGCGCCGCGTGGGCGACAGCCTTGGCATAGTGTTGTGTCGCCGTGGTGTGGCAGTAGAGTGTGGTGTCCTCTGGCAAGGGGGCGTCGATGATGGCTTGCCAATGACCGAAGCGGATTTGCACGTGGGTCCGGATCGAGACATAGCCTTCGAGTATGTCCGCCATCGGCGGGCTCTCTTGCCGCAGGAGGGCGTCTGGGATTTCAGCGATCAATTCGTCCGCGGCGCTGAGCGCCGGCGCGTACTGCCCGAGGAACATCGCGGCGTAGACCGCGAAGTGGTAGTTGTGGATGCGGTAGCTGGTGTAGAAGTTGATGCGCCCGTCACGCTCAGCGATTTTCAGGTCTGCCGCGATCCCCTTGAGGTTCCAGTGCAGCGCGTCTTGGTAGTGCCCGCACTGGATGTCGATGTGGGTTGGCATGTGGATCAAGTGACCGGCGTCTGGCACCAGTTCCCGCAAGCGGTCGCCCGCCTTAAGCGCGATCTCGGGCGTGGGCGACATTTCCATCAGGTGCACATAGAGGTGCAGCACCCCGGGGTGCTCACGCCCTGCTGGCGTGTCCACGCAGCGCTCCAGCACCGCTTGCGCCTCGAGAGCGTTCGAGCCCTTGGCGACAGCATTGGTGTGGATATCCCACATCTGCCACGGCGTCTGGTTGAGGATGGCTTCGGCGTAGATGGCGGTGACGTCGAGGTCATCGCGGTGGGCGGCGTACACCGCCTGCATGGCCGAGGCGAAGGCGTCGTTCCAGGGACGCATGTCATCAAGCGGCGTGCGCTGCGGGTAACGCGCGGGCAGGCCCTCGATCAGCGCGCGCTCCACCGGTGACACCGACTCCACCAACGCGAGCGCGGCCTGCGTGTGGTCGAAGGCAGTGGCAAGGGATTCGAGTTGGGTGGCCGGGTCCATCATCCACCATTCGAAGTTGTAGTTCGGCCCCACGGCATAAGCGACGCCCCAATGCGCCATGGCGCAGCCCGGGTCGTGCTCAAGCGCGGCGCGATAACAGGTGAGGGCTTTCTCGTGGTTGTAGGCGTAGGCCCAGATCAGGCCCCGGTTGAAGGCGAATAGAGCCTCGGCGGAACCAGTGGAAATCTGCCGGGAATAGAGGCCCAGATTGTCTTCAGCCATGTGTCAGCGCCTCAGTGACCTATCGAACAACTCCTCGGACACGTTGCCAGCCGCGTGGGGTGCTGGTCAATGCGGGATTGGCACTGTTAGCGCTGGAAGGCGGCAGCCATATGTGTTTCTGGTCAAAGCAGGTTCGGGTTTGCTAGCACTGGTAAACGCATACCGTGTTGCTCAGGATTGCCTTGTTGATTGATGGCAACCCAAGTCTGTCACCGGTTGCTTTAGGTGCTGCTGATCCAAGGGTTGTGGGTCAGTACGCCCATGCCGTCAAAGTCGCGCGTGTTTCGTGTGACCACACAAAACTCACTCTCCGCAGCACAAGCGGCGATAAGTGTGTCGCGGTCGGGGCGCGGGTCTGGTACGTGTAACCGTGCGGCGCGAATTGCGGTTGGTGCGTCTATTACCAGAGTCCGTGTCTGATACGCAGACTGCAGTGCGGTGAACCATGCCTCAAGGTGGTGTGCCTGGTCCGCGTCTCGTCGTGCCACGGTCTGAATGCTGATTTCAATTTCGAGCAAGGTGACGACACTGAGATAGGTTGCCGCCAAGTCCACACTGTGCGACCACGTGGCCACTTGCTTATCGCAGCGTCCATTACCAAGTTTTCGCATCTCGGACACGACGTTGGTGTCGAGCAAGTACATCAGTTGCGCAGTTCGGCCGCTTTAAAAGAGTTAGTCGCCCGTTGCTCGAATTCGATATCCACGTTGCATGTGTCTGGCAAATTGGCAAACAGCTCGCCCGCGCTCGCACGCTGGCCTCGCAACCCTTGGTACGCTTCGGCTGTCATCAGCACATACGCCGGTTTGCCCCGGTCAGTAATGAGCACCGGGCCGTCGTTCGCCGCGCGCTTCGCACTGCCCACGTCCTGGTTGAATTGCCGACTCCCAATACGCTTCATGGCGTCTCCAATGGAATGACAGGATCTCTTTGTAGCTACATTACTACAAGTTATCGGGATGGGTCACGCCCCCTGTTATCCACCCGCGCAGGAACACTTTGTTGCAGTGCGGTCCACCTGTACACAGCGTCTGGGCGCATCAAGTGTCTCTACGTCTCAGAACTGTTAGCTCGCTGAGGCAGTGGTGGTGGAATAGGTGGCGTGAACAGCAGACATGTTTGTGTGCAACCGTACCCGAATTGCGCCTGTTTGGAATTCGCGGGTTTTGATGGACCCTTTTACCCAACGGAAGTTGGCAGCTTGTTCTCAACTTTTCCTGTGTTGAAATATGAGGGTGAGGCAGTCTGCTAGCAGGTCTCGCTGGCAGCGAATCAGACCCAGTTTTCCAATCGCAAGCCGTCTACTCGCTCAAACTCTCGCAGGTTGTTTGTTACGAGCACAAGTCCAGCGCTGCGCGCTTGGGCGGCGATATGCAGATCATTCACGCCGATTGGCGTGCCTTTGCGTTCGAGGTCAGCGCGTATATCCCCGTAGTGGGCCGCCGCCGCAGTGCCGTAGTCCAGTACTGTCAAACGCGAGGCAAAGTCTTCAACAGCTTTGAGGTTTCGGGTGGGAGCAGCGCTTTTCTCAACGCCGTGCAGGAGCTCAGACAAACTGATCACGCTCATCGCCAACTGACCTGCGTGTCGGTTGAAGGTGGCTAACGCTTCAAGCGGGCGTTGTTTGATGGTGTAGATCGCGATGTTGGTGTCGAGCAGGTACTTGAGCATCAAAAAGCGTCCCGCTCGCTTTGCGATTGAGATGCGCGCTCGGCCATGAAGTCGTCGGTGACACTTTCTTCACTGTGAAAGAAGCTGTCCCAGGTGTTATCGACTGGTGATAGCACCCTGTCAGTCCCAACAACCCGCACGTGAACGTGGGTGACGCCATCCGGAAAACGCGTGTCTGCAGGCAGTCTCACGGCCTGTGTGCGATTGTTGACGAAGATAGAGCCTTTACCCATGGCAAGCTGTCTCAGAGATGCTATATACGAAAAGTATATAGCAGGAAGTGTGCGGGCTCCAATAGCCGGACTGACACTGTTGATCTCCAAGCGTGGCCCTGAGATAGCACAAGGGGATTGAGACCAATCAATTTAAATTGCAATCACGTGGTCGTTGGTGCGGCACTTCCCCCGACCACGTTAGACGTTGTGGCCTGAAAAGTCGCTGAGCGCGCCACGCGCGGCTGGTCTCCCACCCCTTTGGATGTCAACACCCTGATACAAGGTGCTCTGATTGGCGGTCTCGATACGTCGTGAATGGACGAAACACTTGTGTGCAATTTGCGCCAGTCTGACATGACCTGCAGAACCCTAACTCCAACTCCAGCAACACGGAGAGCGCAGCCTGTCCTTTTAAGCGTGCTTCGGTGTCCGAGAGTTCACCGGGTCAGCGTCGCGCTCGCCAGCGCTGAAGATTGCAGCAATCGATGCCGCTAGTCCGAACAGTGCTGGCTTGCGACGGCAAGGCCAGTCGAGCACCTGGGCGAGGGTTGTAGAGGTAGAAGACAGGATGTCTGAGAGTCGGCTCCAGAAACTGGAGGCTCGCGTACAGTGTCTGCGCGCGGAAGCGGAGGAATTCAAACGGCAGTCTTACCAGCACGCTGATGTGCTGCGAGACCTGCTGCCGGCATTGAGCCGTTTGGGTTACGCGGCCAACGACGCGACGCTGGACGCCGCGTTGCGTTTGTCGCGCGGTGTGAACGCCAACAGCCACGACATTGACGAGATCCAGCGCCTGGCGGACGAGTTCTTGTCGATTTACAAAGAGGCGATGGCAGCGAGCGACTTGCTCTCGCACGAGACCCGTTGGCGCACGCAGTTGGCCGATGCCCTCGAACACGTTTTGACCAACTTCGACAATGTTGGGCTCATGGTGACGCGTCTGCGCGAGGGTGAGGCGTTGGAAGGGGCGTTGGCGCCACTGGTGCAAGCGCTCGCGCACACCCGCGTGCACGCCGACACCTGCCAGCGTTTGGCGGAGATGGTGGCCACACTGCCGCTCGAGAAGTCAGCT
>CALAMQ010000043.1 GCA_937925815.1 uncultured Granulosicoccaceae bacterium
CTGAATGAGCACTTGCCATGGCCCAAGCTAGCCCCCGCCGTCGCCGCAATGCCCGCGCCGCCAAACACGCCGAGCGCGCCGCGCCGCTCCAGGACCACGAGCGCCCCGTCAGGCCGGGGTTCGAGGGTGGCCGCTTCGCCCCTTTCACGGATGCCCAATTGGAACACCTCAACCGGGCGACGCTCGACGTGCTGGCCGACATCGGGCTCGCCAACGCCATCCCGAGCTGTATCGATCGCGTTGTAGCTGCCGGCGGGGAGCTGACCGACGCAGGCCGCCTGCGCTTTCCGAAGGCACTGGTTGAAGACACCCTTGCGCACTGCATGCGCAATGTGGTGTTACACGCTCGCGACCCGAAATACGATCTCGACCTCAGCGGCAGCCGCGTACACTTCGGCACGGCAGGCGCCGCGGTGCACATGGTCGACATCGAAAACGACCACTACCGCGACACCACCCTGCTCGACCTCTACGACCTCGCACGCCTCGTCGACACGCTCGACAACGTGCACTTCTTCCAGCGCCCGGTCGTCGCGCGCGACATGATCGACAACCGCGACCTCGACATCAACAGCTTGTATGCGTGTCTTGCCGGCACCACCAAGCACATCGGCGTCAGCTTCACCGAACCGGACTTTGCCCGCGAAGCACTCGAGATGCTCCACAAGGTCGCGGGGTCTGAAGCCAAGTGGCGTGAGCGACCTTTCGTCAGCCAGAGCAACTGCTTTGTCGTGCCGCCCTTGCGTTTTGCAGAAGACGCCTGCAAATGCCTTGAAGTGTCGATCGAAGGCGGCATGCCTGTCTTGTTGTTGTCGGCAGGTCAAGCCGGCGCGACCAGCCCGGCATCGCTCGCAGGCTCCGTGGTTCAGGCAACCGCCGAATGCCTCGCAGGCCTTGTCTACGTCAATCTCGTCAAACGAGGGGCGCCTGCGGTCTTTGGTACCTGGCCGTTTGTGTCAGACTTGCGCACCGGCGCGATGACCGGTGGCTCGGGCGAGCAGGCCATTCTCGCCGCTGGCGTCGCGCAGATGGGACGCTACTACGGCCTCTCCTGCGGTACCGCAGCCGGCATGTCTGACGCCAAACTGCCAGACGCCCAGGCCGGCTACGAGAAAGGCGCGGCCATTTCACTTGCAGCCCACGCCGGCGCCAACATGGTGTACGAAACCTGCGGCATGTACGGCAGCCTGCTGGGCTGTTCCTTCGAGGGCATGGTGATCGACAACGACATGCTCGGCGCGATCAACCGTACCGTGCGTGGCATTGAGGTCACAGACGAGACAATTGGCATCGAGACCATGCGCGAAGTCACCAGTGGCGCACAACATTATCTCGGCAGCAACCAAACCATGTCATTGATGCAGAGCCACTACATCTACCCCGAGATTGGCGACCGCACCAGCCCCAAGGAGTGGGGTGAGCGCGGCAAACCCAAGCTGCTCGACGTCGCACGCAAAAAGCTGCACGCCACGCTCAGCAGCCACTACCCGCAACACCTCTCTCCGGAACTCGATGCGCAGATCCGCGCCGAGCACACCATTCACCTAGATGAGGCGCTGATGAACATCAGCGACCGCTGGACCACCGAGAACTGATCATGTCTGATTTCCCAACAACCGCCCGCGTTGTCATCATTGGCGGCGGTGTCGTCGGCGTCTCCACGCTCTACCACCTCGCACTCGCTGGCTGGACTGACTGCGTGCTGCTAGAGAAAAACGAACTTACCGCCGGCAGCACCTGGCACGCAGCCGGCAACGTACCGACTTTCTCCGGTTCGTGGTCAGTGATGAACATGCAGCGCTACTCCACCGAGCTCTACCGCGTTCTCGGCGAGCGCGTAAATTACCCAATGAACTACCACGTCACGGGCTCGCTACGCCTCGCGCACAGCAAAGAGCGCATGCAGGAGTTCGAGCAGGTCTGCGGCATGGGTCGATACCAGGGCATCGACGTTGAGATGTGCGAGGTCTCGGACCTCAAAGACCGCTACCCTTTTCTCGAGACCCACGACCTCACCGGCGGCCTCTACGACCCGACTGACGGCGACATCGACCCAGCCCAGCTCACTCAGGCCCTTGCCAAAGGCGCACGTGACCTCGGCGCGAGCATCATCCGCTTTTGCCCCGCAACCGGCGTGCGCCGCGAGAACGGCGAGTGGGTGGTCGAGACCGAGAAAGGTGAGATTCGTTGTGAAAAGGTGGTCAACGCGGCGGGCTACTATGCCCAGCGCGTCAGCGAGTGGTTCAAGCCCTACGGTGGTCGCACCCTGCCGATGATGGTCATGAGCCACCAGTACCTGATCTCAGAGACCATCCCCGAAATCGAAGCGTGGAGCAGTGAACACGGCGGCAAATTGCCGTTGTTGCGTGACGTCGATTCCTCCTACTACCTGCGTCAAGAGAAGATGGGCCTAAACCTCGGCCCCTACGAAAGTAACGGCCAGGGCGCTTGGATGGACCCATCCGACCCAATGCCCGAAGACTTCAGCTTCCAGCTCTACCAAGACGACCTCGACCGCATCGAATGGCATATTGAAGATGCGATGGCACGCGTGCCGCTGCTGGGTACCGTCGGCGTTGGAAATGTGATCAATGGCCCCATCCCCTACGCACCTGATGGCCTGCCTTTGATCGGCCCAATGCCAGGCGTGCCCAATGCGTTTGAAGCCTGTGTGTTCACTTTCGGCATCGCCCAGGGCGGCGGCGCGGGCAAAGTCATGGCCGAGTGGATTACTGAGGGATCAACTGAGTGGGATATGTGGTCCTGCGACCCTCGCCGTTACACCGACTACACCGACCAGGATTACTGCAACCAGAAGGGCCTCGAGGTCTACCGCAACGAATACGCGATGCATTTCCCGCATCACGAGTGGCCGGCCGGTCGAGACCGCAAGCTCTCACCCGCGCACAGCGCAATCAAACTCGCCGGCGCGCAGTTCGGCGCCTACAACGGCTGGGAGCGCGCCAACTGGTTTGCCAAGCC
>CALAMQ010000044.1 GCA_937925815.1 uncultured Granulosicoccaceae bacterium
TATCTCCATTGGATCAAGCGCTATATCTTGTTTCATAAAAAGCAGCACCCGTCGTCGTTGGGGGCTCAACACGTCGAACAGTACCTGAGTCACCTGGCACTGAACCGTCAGTGCAGCCCCTCCACACAATCGCAAGCGCTGTGCGCCCTGGTGTTTCTGTATCGGCACGTGTTGAAGACTGAGTTGCCTCGCCTGGACGGCATCTCGTTTGCCAAACGCAAGCCGCGCATCCCTACCGTACTGACAGAGGAAGAGGTTGCCCGGGTATTGGAGGAAATGAAAGGCCCGGATGGGCTGATTGTGTCATTGCTCTACGGCTCTGGGCTTCGGATGGCTGAGGGCGTTGCGCTGCGCATACAGGACGTAGATCTACACCGTCGCTGCCTCACCATCCGAATGGCAAAAGGGGCCAAAGACCGCGTGGTCACTCTAAGCCAACGGCTGGTTGGGCCACTTGAACATTGCATGACCAAAGCACTTGCCGTCCACGAACAAGATGTTGCGCGCGGCTACGGATTTGCGCCCGCGCCCTATGCCTTGCGCCGGAAATTGGGCACCGCCCTGCGCTCGCCCGGTTGGCAGTTCGTGTTTCCGTCTAGTGGGTACAGTGCTATACCCGATACTGGGGAACTCGTGCGATTTCACCGTCACCCCGATAACGTGCGAAAAGCCATCACAGCAGCATGTCGACACATCGATCTTCGCAAACGCGTAACCAGTCACACGTTTCGGCACAGTTTTGCCACGCACCTGCTGCAGCGCGGTGCAGACATCCGAACCGTCCAGGACCAGCTCGGTCACGCTGACGTCAAAACGACCGAAGTGTACACGCATGTCATTCAACGCGGCGGCCTCGCCGTTCGGTCGCCTCTGGATACTTTGCCCGTTCATGGCTGAACTCTGTACGCTCGCCCATGAGTCCTAGACGAATGGCGCTAGCAGTCTCCCGTAGCAGCACTGTGCCAACGACTGCCAGGGCCTCCATACCCGACGCACCCAAAATTTCTGAGCAATAGGTGTTAAGGGCACTTCGGTGTGCACGCAGAGCCTTCCTTTCTTCAAAAACTAAATTTGGTACAAATTAGTTTTTACTAGTACTTGGATGGCAAAAAGGCTCAAAACCAGTAACTTGCGGGCAATGGTGCGCTTTTACAGCACCACACTACGCAAACTCAGTGGCCGCTCACTGCCGCCACGCGATCTGGTGGTTGAGCGGGGTATCAAAACCCATTCACTCCGCGTGGAGCTGACCCAACTGGCTTTTGAGCGTCTCTAGGTTCTGCGCATGCACCTCATCATAAGGCGCCCACCAGTTGATCACGCCGGTGTCGAGGTCAGCCTGCAACAGCGATTGCGCGCTCAGGGTCTGGAGGCCTGGCTCGTTGGCTTTGGCCATCATGGTGTCGAAGTAGCGCGCGTTGGCATTTATGAGTGAGGCTGTGTAGCCACCGCTTCGGATTGTCTCAACGCAGCCGTGGCACGGAAAGATATGTTCGATGTCCATTGCCCGGAGCCGATCGAACTCGGCGCGCTGCACGGTCGCGGGCGCGAAGTCGAAATCGAAAAACCACAGCGGATCTTCTAGCAGGTCGTTTGCGAGCAGGATCTTCTGATCGGGCAGCAGCACTGCGAGATGCCCGGCTTCGTGGATCTTGACCTCGTGCAGCTCGAGCTTGATGTCATCCACCCAGAGGTCGAGCCGGCCTTCAAAGCAGAGGTTTGGCGGCACCACTTTGAAGGGCGGGTAGCTACTGTGTCCCGCCTCAAATTCAGCGCGCTTGGCCAGCATCACGTCGCGGGTGTGGGCGTGGCCGACAATCACGTCATTGGCGTAGACGGCGTTGTCGACGATGTGGTCCACGTGCCAATGCGAGCTCACCAGCGTGAAGTGGGTCACGCCATGTTTGCTTGTGAGGTAGTCGCGGACCCATTGCCCCTGGCCTGGCCGAGCCATCGAGTCGATCACGACAGCGCGGCCATTGCGATGCACAGCGTAAGAGCCGCCACCGAGGCGCATGTCGAGCGAGGGGTGGTTTGGGTAACGCCCCCAGTGGAAATAGGTCAGGTAATCGCGAATTTCGACAACTTCGATGTCTGACACCAGCCACTCCTACAACACATAGGCCTCAACCTTATCAGACGCACCGCCACACAGTAGCGCGGCCGAGCCGTTCTCAGCGGAACAGGCGCGAGAGCTCGGTGCCCGGATCATCAGCCCGCATAAACGCCTCACCCACCAAAAAGCTGTGGACTTGGCTTTCCCGCATCAGTGCGACATCGTCCGGGGTTGCAATACCGCTCTCGGTCACGAGCAATCCGCCCGCGGGCACTTTGGGCAGCAGATCGAGTGTGGTTTGCAATGACACCTCAAAGGTGCGCAGGTTGCGGTTGTTGACGCCAATCAAATCAGCCTCAATCGCAAGCGCGCGGTCAAATTCGTCGCCGTCGTGCACTTCCACCAACACATCCATGCCAAGCGCTTTAGCATCGGTGTGCAAACTTGCAAGCTGTGCATCATCGAGTGCCGAGACAATCAACAACACGCAGTCCGCGCTCATGGCGCGCGCTTCACGCAACTGCCAAGAGTCAATGATGAAATCCTTGCGGATCACCGGCAGCGCGCAGGCCGCGCGCGCTTCGATCAGGTAGTCGGTGCAGCCTTGGAAGAAGTCTTCGTCAGTGAGCACGGACAAACAGGCCGCGCCGCCACGCTCGTAACTCGCGGCGATTTCGGCTGGGTGGAAGTCCGGCCGGATCACGCCTTTGCTCGGCGAGGCCTTTTTGATCTCGGCAATCACGGCCGCGTCCCCAGCCGCCACGCGTGCTTCGAGGGCCGCTTTAAAGCCGCGCGGTGCGCTCGCGCTTGCGACTTGCGCGTCGAGATCGGCGTCGCTGAGCGCGGCCCGGCGGGCTTCCACTTCTAAGACCTTGGCGTCCAGGATGCGTTGCAGGATATCGGCGCGGTCACCGTTGCTCATGTCGCGGCTCCGAGTTCATTTGTCACAGCAGCCAGTTCTTCAAGCTTGGCGCGGGCAGCACCACTGTCTATGGCCTCGGCCGCGCGCGTCACGCCGTCTGTGTGGCTTTGCGCGAGACCTGATACATACAAGGCTGCCCCCGCGTTGGCGAGGATCATGTCGCGCGGCGCGCCGGCATCGCCTGCAAAGATGGACTGGATCATGGCGAAACTCTCGGCGGTGTCGGCCACGCGCACATCCTCCGGCACGTGCGTGCCCAAGCCAATGTCACCCGGTGCGAGGCGGTAACAGCGCACCTCGCCATTTTGCAGCTCTGCCACGGCGGTCTCGCCCGAGACACTGATCTCGTCCATGCCTTCGAGCGCGTGCACCACCATTGCGTGCGTGCTGCCAAGCTCACCTAGCGCTTCGGCAATGGGCTGCACCAAGTCCGGCGAAAAGACGCCCACCACTTGGCGTTTGGCAAAGGCTGGGTTGGTCAGCGGCCCGAGAACGTTGAAGACGGTGCGCACCCCCATTTCGCGGCGCGGACCCGCCGCGTGTTTCATGGCGCTGTGGTGACGCTGGGCAAACATAAAGCCCAAGCCGGTGCGCGCGATGCAAGCACCGACCTGGTCGGCATCGAGTTCAATGTTGACGCCCGCGAGTTCAAAGAGGTCAGCTGCCCCGGTGCGGCTGCTGACCGAGCGGTTGCCGTGTTTGGCCACCACCGCACCTGCAGCTGCGCTCACGATGCTGCTGGCGGTCGAGACATTGAAGGTGCCAGCCACGTCCCCACCTGTGCCAACAATATCCACCGGGTCGCCGTCCACCGTGACGCGGTCTGCGAGCGAGCGCATGACGTCGGCGGCGGCGGCAATCTCAGTAACCGTCTCGCCCTTGGCGCGCAAGCCCACGAGAAAACCACCGATTTGCGCTGGGGTGGCGTCGCCGGTCATGAGGCCGCGCATCACGGCTTGCATTGATTCACGGTCGAGGTCGTGACCGCCGAGAACATGGCCTATGGCCTGCTGAATATTCATGCGCGAGACTCCATTTTCAGGAAGTTGGCGAGCAGCGCGTGGCCGTGCTCGGTCTTGATCGACTCCGGGTGAAACTGCACGCCTTCAACCGCGAGCGTGCGGTGGCGCACGCCCATGATCTCTTCAACGCTGCCGTCGTCGCGTTCAGTCCAGGCCGTCACCTCTAAGCAGTCCGGCACCGTGCCCTGCACTATCGAGAGCGAATGATACCGCGTGGCTTGGTAGGGCGTGGGCAGGCCAGCAAAGACACCCACACCGTGGTGGTGCACTTCTGACAGTTTGCCGTGCATGATGCGCTCGGCGCGGGCGACGGTCGT
>CALAMQ010000045.1 GCA_937925815.1 uncultured Granulosicoccaceae bacterium
CGAATCCGTTCCAGCCGCAGCCCTCAGCGAGGCCCGCCATCACCGCTTCGACCGCCCTGATTGACCGTTGTATTGCCGAGCATGAAGATCGGCAAGCGCGACTTGTCGTCGATACCCTCAAACCGCTCTGGGTACGGAATCACACCGGCAATGCGCAGTTAGAACAGATCGAAATACTCAGCCTGTTCCCACTCCGACACTGTTTCGAGGTAGCGTTGCCATTCGGCGCGCTTGATCGTCGTGAGGTAGTCCACAAACTCGTCACCAAAGGCCGCGCGCAGCGTTGTTGACGCGGTGAAGGACTCGATGGCGGCGTGGAGATCGGCTGGCAGTCGGCGTTCGATGTCGTCGTAGGGATTGAGCAAGGGCGCTGGTGCGACGCGTGATTGCGCGATGCCGTCTAGCCCGCAGGCGATTTGGGACGCGAGTGCGAAATACGGGTTGGCCCCGCTCTCGGCCACCCGGTTTTCGATGCGGCTGGCCGGGTCGCCGGCGGCGGTGATTGTGCGCACCATCGCGCCGCGGTTGTCGCGGCCCCAACCGATGCCGTTGGGTGCCAGTTGGTACTCGCCGTAGCGTTTGTAGCCGTTGACAGTGGGCGTGGTCAGCAGGCAAGCCGCCTCGGCGTGCGCGAGCAAGCCCCCGATCCACGCGCTCGCCGTGGGTGACAGCGAGTCATCATCGGTCGGCGTGAAGGTGTTGCGGTTGTCTTCAAGCGTGACCACCGATTGGTGAATGTGCCAACCGTTGCCAAGCGCATCGGGAATGCGCGGCTTGGCCATGAACGACGCAACATGCCCGAGCCGCTTGCACACGGCAGACACGAGTGTGCGGAAATTCACCGCGAGGTCAGCGATGGCCATGGGGTCGCCGCATGCAAAGGTGCACTCGAACTGACCCGGCCCCATCTCAATTTCCACCGACTGCAACGGCATACCAGCTGTAATGGCCGCGCGACGGATGGCGTCGAGCAGCGGCTCGGCATCGGTGTAGCGCGCGTCGGTGAGGTACTGCAAGCCGGCATTGAGCGGCACCACATCTCCCGTGTCAGTTCGGGTATACACCTGAAACTCGACTTCGAGACCAAACACACATGCCAAACCTTGCTCCGCAAGGCGAGCTATCTGGGCTTGCAATATCTGGCGCGAGGAGAACGCGATGGGTTCGCCTTCGAGCGACACCACGTCGCATTGGACCAACGCTGCATGGTCGGAGCCAAGTGACGCGCGCCAGGTCTCAGGCCGCGGCACTAAGAGCACATCGCTGGCGTTGCGCATGGGCGACGCGCCTTCAGCCTGCCAGACCGGGAAAACTGTGCGATGTGCGGTGTCCTTCAGTAACAGGGTCGACGGCACCCGAATGCCTGTCGTGAAGACCGCCCGCGCACGATCTGCTGTCACGGTCTTGCCGCGCAACACCCCGTGTTGATCGGCAAAGACCACGCGCAAGGTTTCGATCTGACTGGCGGACGCGCTCTCCATGCACGCTTCGGCCAGCTTGCAGTCCTCGGGCGACAACAACCCCCGATGCGCGAGCCAGCCGTCGGCCAGCGAATCCCCACTCACGCCCCGGTCTCCGAATGAGACCCCGATTCAGCGGCCAACCAGGAACAGGCGTCGCGCCGCGCGGCGTCTGCCTGTTCGCTCGCGTCGTGCCAATTCGCGGTTGGGGCAATCGTGTCGTTGGACAGTGGCCCGCGGATGTCGCTGAGCGGGGTCTCACCGTAGAGCGGCAGCGCGGAGATATCACCTTCCCGGACACTTTTTATCGCGGCGCGCAAGCGGCGACGGTTGCGGATGATTGCGATATCGGTCTTGCCAAGGTGTTCTTGGGTCCGGTCTTGTATACGCCCCATGCTTTCAACCGCCCACTGGTCGTGCACGTTGATGTCCATGCCCATGCCCGTGTAGGTCTCTCGCCCCTGTTCGATGGGATCATAACCGTATTGGTTGGATTTGTTTTTCAGTGGCGCATAGTCTGGCAGGCGGTGCTCTTTGAGGCGCTGTGCGCGCATGGTGTCTTTGTCCACCGGTGCACCGAAGCTTGTGAACATCGAATACCAGTAGCAGGTCTCGTCATCCACCGGCACGTGCCACTGCGTGATGGTCATCTCGCGGCTCATCGGGATGCAGATTGCACCGGGAAACAGGTGGTTGGTCACGCGCACGTGCGTGTGGTCGTTGGCCATGTGGCGCAGCGCCGTGATGCGCATACCGTAAGGTGTGTCCTCGACGCTGATGTCGGGTCTTGGGTACTCACGCAACAACCGCGTCATCGGGATGTCAGTGCCGTCGGCGCTGTCACGAAACTGTTTGCCGTAGCTGTCGGCCGGGTCTTCGTCTTCGAGAAAGCGGTGCAAGAATGACGCGTGAGCTGGGTCAATGCCGACTTCCATCGCCTGCAGCCAGTTGCACTCCCAGAGCCCCTTGAAGGCAAAGACGTGTGTGGTCGGCGCTTCAAAACAATCGAGCGCTGGCAGGCCCGGTGGGTCGCCCGGCCCGAGGTAGGCAAAGACAATCCCGTTGCGCTCGACCACCGGATAAGACGCCGTGCGCACCTTCTTGTACATCTCTGAGCCCTCGGGCTCGCCGGGTTGTTCGACGCACTGGCCGTTGCGATCAAAATGCCAACCGTGAAACGGACACCGCAGTCCGTTGTCTTCGCGGCGACCAAAACACAAGTCCGCACCGCGGTGCGGGCAGTGCCGGCCAATCAAACCGAGCTCGCCCTGCTCGTCGCGGAAGAGCACCAGTTTTTCGCCCAACAGGGACACCGGCACCACCGGGCGCTCGGTGGCGAGTTCATCGCTGAGCGCGGCGGGTTGCCAGTAGCGGCGCAACACATCGCCAGCTGGCGTGCCGGGGCCAACACGGGTCAGCTGGTCGTTGGCGTCCTGACTGATCATGCGATGTCCTCTTGTTGGGGTGTTCGGGTCAGCCTTTGCGTTGCAACAGACAACGCAGCGCTACCCAATAAAATGTTCACATATCGAACAAATGGTCGTATAGTAATATATCAGCGTCACCACTCTTCTGCCACACGGTGCGTCCAGTGGTGGATCACCTGGCTACTCAACACGACATGTCCAACACCGCCGTCGCCACCACCTTTCTCAAAGGCATCGAGCTGTTGCGTGCATTCGGCAGCGAGTCTGCGAGCTGGACGCTGGCGGATCTCGCCCGACGCTCGGGCTACGACCGCGCCACCACGCGCCGGCTTTGCCTGACACTCGTCGCGGCGGGCCTGGTGAACCAGAACGGGCGACACTTCGCCTTGTCGCCGCGCGTGCTGACCTTCGCCGGGGACTTTCTCAAGGTGAACGAATTCGGCCTGACGGTGCAGCCGGTGTTGAGCCAGTTTGCCGAGACACTGGACGGAGAGATCACGTTTGCCGTCCTCGACGGCACGCAAGCACTCTACGTCGCGCGCTCTGCCGTGGGTCGCTCGCGGGTGTCATTGGGTATGACGGTGGGCAGCACCCTGCCCTTGTTGCCAACGGCCGTCGGTCGGATGCTGCTTGCGTCGATGCCTTCAGCTGATTTGCCTCGGCTGCTCGAGACGCTGCCCAATGACCGCTTTACGCAGGACACGGAAACCGACGTGTCTGCACTGGCGAGTGCTATTGGTGCCGCGCGCTTAAGCGGACACGCAATCGTGCAAGGTGAGTATGAGCGCGGTGTCTGCGGGGTGGCAGTCGCCGTGGGTGACATCGATTCCGCTGTCGGCGTGGTTGGCACCAGCCTGACAACATCTCAACCGCTCGCTGACGGTGACATTCAGAGTTGCTTAAACGTGCTGCACAGCGCAGCCGCACAACTAAACACCCTGCGCGCCCTCGCCAACTGGCCAACCACCCAATCGGGTCTCACCGCGCCCTGACTGAACGCGCAAGTGACCAACAGGTGAGCACCGCATGGCGCACACCGACGCCAAGCAAACGTGCACTGTCAGGGTGACGCACCGAGCCTGCTGCACCCTCACCACGACACTCATTCAGCTACGGCGTCGTCTTGCGTGCGGTCGTAGACAAAGATCGGCAACAAGGGGCGGCCGTCGCCACGCTCAAACCACTCGGGGTAAGGGATGGCGCCGTCGATCTGGGTGCCGTGCTGATAAATATACAACGCGCGCTCGACACCAGTGTTTGAGACGGTTTTGATCGCGAACACGCGCGGCAACACACCCGCTGGGAAATGCTCTCCGAAACGCGCGCCGTCAAAAGCGGCTTGAGCGGCCTCACCAATCAATTCGCCCGCTTCAATCTCGGTGAAGTAGACGTCGTTGTGTACCTCGGCAAATTCAGCATCTGGGCCGTCGTCCTGTGCGCTCAACACAACCGGCGCGAATTCCCCGTAAAAACTCCAGATGTAGCGATCAGTTGGCATCACCACATGACCAAACGCCGTGCAGGCGACGCGCGCAAATACCGCGACGTCAGCGTCTTCGATTTGCGTCACTGCGGTGTCAGGTGACCCCTCACACGGCCCAAAGAGCTGGTCCGGTTCATCTGTTGCGTAAGCCCGCGACCCCGCAGAGAGGGTGACGCACAGCATGATAAGGGGGGTGATAAAACGGTGCATGTTCATTCCGTAAATAGTTGATGTGGGCGTGTGACGTCGCACTAGATTTCTGCCAGTTGTTCAAGCAACTCAAGCAGCGCCTCCACGCGCTCGGCCCCAAAATCTGCCTCAATGCTGGCGTAGATGGCTTCACGCTCTGACGCCATCGCATCGATAAGCGCAAGCCCGGCTGGCGCAATCTCAAAGCGAACCCGTCGCGCGTCTACAGGGTCTTTGACGCGCTCGATGTAGCCGGTGTCTTCTAGGTGCTTGGCAATGCGAGTCAGGCTCGGTGCGAGGATGCACGCGCGGCGCGCGAGTTCAGAGGCGTCGATGGCCTGGCTCTCAGCCACCACCCGCAACACCCGCCATTGTTGCTCGGTCACACCGTGGGTGGCGAGCATCGGGCGGAAGCGACTCATCACACGCTCGCGTGCGCGCAACAATGCGATGGGAATCGAGCGCCGGGTCTGGGTGGGCGTCGCCGTGGGACGGCTCATGGGCGGCTGGCTGAGGTTTAGGACGCGTCAGTGTATCAGGCTGCACCGGAACGCTGGGCGTTCAGCGGCGCGCTTTGGGTGAGAGCCGCGCCGGTGAGCGCACACGGGTTTCGCGGTAGACCATGTAAAGCCCAGACCCCAAAATCAACGCAATTCCAGCCCACTCGCTCTTGCTCGGCAAGTCGTCGAATATCAGCCAACCCCAAAAAATGGCAAGCGGCAGCATCAGATACTCAAAAGGCGCGACAAAAGCCGCCTCGCTGACCTTGTAGGCCTGCGAGATCAAAAAACCGCCCGCGGTGCTGCACAGCCCGAGGATCACAAAGAATCCAATGTCTGACAAACCCGGCAGCGCCCAGGGCCGAAACAAAAATTGCAGCGATGCTGAATCAAACTGATTGTACTGTCCCCCACCAATTCCAAGCCCGATGGCGATGCTCGTGAGGAAGAAAATAAGCTGGATGTAGAAGGTCATCGTCAACGCCGACTCAGTGCCACCAATCAGCCGGGTCATCATGTGCAAGCTCGCGTAACACACCGCCGCGATCATCGGCAGCAAAGCGTAGGGCGTGAAGGCCGATGTGCCAGGCTTGACCAAAATCAGTACGCCGACAAGCCCAATGCCCACAGCAAACCACCGACGCGGCCCAACGTGCTCACGCAAGAACACCACTGAAAACACAGTGATCAGTAGCGGACTGATGAAGAAAATTGCGACCGCGTCAGCGAGACCCAGCTCCGCCAGACCAAGAAAGAAAGAGCCGTTGGCCAGCACCACGCACAAGCCGCGTGCGGCGTGCGCCACTGGCCGCCGCGTGCGCAACGCACCGAGCCCGCCCATCAAGGGCGCCATGACACACACCACAATGACAAGTCCAATGGCCGAGCGGACAAAGGTGAGCTCATGCAACGGGTAACCGCCGCTGAGCCACTTAACAGTGAGGTCATTAAAGGAGAACGCGAAGGCCGCCGCCGTCGCGCAGCCAGCGCCCAACACGGCGGTGCGAGTCTGCATGAGCCGGGCCTGCGTTGTGGACGACACCGGATCGGTGCCAGTCAACCCAGTGTGGGGCACAACGCAGCGCGTGACTGTCGCCTAGGCGACACCGTCGGCGGGTGCAGAACACTTTGCTGAAAACAACCTTGCGAGAGCGTCGGTGTCGAGCTGGTCGCGGCGGCCAATGCACACCATCTGACTCGGGGCTTCGCCCGCGACTGCCTTGAGCGAAGTCCGCGCGCCGACGTTTTGAATAAGAAAACGCTGGCCGCTACGGTCGCGCACAAAGCCCTTGGCCCGCACCACACCGAGTTCTGCGTCAGCCAATGACCGTGCCAGTGCTGACGGGTCCGTCACCGGCTCCACCGCAAAGACCTCGCTTGCGAATAAGGCGTCAGCGTGCGCGGTGTGAGGGTTGACTGGCAACTCATTGCCAGGCCCAAGCACCACAGACGCTGGCACCCGCCCGTGCGCCGCTGCCACGACCGCAGCGCGCGGGTTGGTATCAGCGAGCCATGCGGCGACTGCCTGCACCTGCGGTTCGGCCACGAGGTCCGTCTTGCTCTGAATGATCAGGTGGGCGTCGTGAAGTTGGCGAAGCGTGGTGTCGCCGAGGAACTCGTCTTGCGCCTGCGTTTGCACAGTCTCGGTATCGGCAAGCACCACCACCGACGGCGGCGCGTAGGCCTCGATCAAGCCGACACTGGCCGCGATGGCGCCGGGCATCGCAACACCGGATGATTCAATCAAGACGTGATCCGGCCGTGGCGTCATGGCGCAGAGATCAATCAACGCCGCGGTTAGGTCCGAGCCAAAGGAGCAGCAAATACAGCCGCCCGCGATTGAGATCAGCTTGTCACTTTCAGCCTCGATCAAGTCTTCGTCGATTGGCAAGGCACCGAATTCATTGACCAAGACCGCAAGGCGCAATCCGTTGGCGTGCCGCAACACGTGATTGACAAGGGTGGTTTTACCGGCACCAAGGTAGCCGCCGATCACGGTCGCGGGCAGTGGCGGCGTCACAGATCGGCTGCGGCAAACACTCGGCCACCCTGCACCGTGCCCCAGACGCCAATGTCTTTGAGTTCGCCCGGGCTGCAGGCGGTGGGGTCTGATTCAAGCACCGCAAAATCTGCGCGCTTGCCGACTTCAATGGAGCCGACTTCCCCGTCCATGTGCAAGGTGTAGGCGGCACCCAGTGTGATCGCGTGCAAGGCTTCAGTAACGCTGATGCGCTCGCCCTCGCCCTGCACCCGGCCCGAGGAGGTGATGCGGTTGACCGCCGCCCACGCAGTGAAAAGCGGGCCGAGCGGCGTAACAGGGGCGTCGGAGTGAATCGCGAGCGGCACGCCGCTGTCGAGCGCGGTGCGGCAGGCGTTCATGCGCAAGGCGCGGTCGGGGCCGACGGTCAACGCGTAGTGTTCATCGCCCCAGTAGAAGTGGTGGTTGGCGAAGAGGTTGACACACATGCCAAGCTTGGCAGCCTGTCGAAACTGTGCAGCGTCGGCGAGCTGGCAGTGTTGAATAGTGAAGCGGTGATCAGGGTGTGGCGCGGTTTGCAGCGCGCTTGCAAATTTCTCAAGCAACAATTGCGTTGCTTGATCACCGTTGGTGTGCGTGTGGACTTGCAAACCGGCCGCGAGTGCACGCTGCAAGATTTCCCCGAGCTGATCGGGCGCGATGTACCAAAGGCCATTTTCTGCGCCATTGTGGTACCCAGGCCAGCGCAAACGCGCAGAGAAGCCTTGTATGGAGCCGTCTGCCACCACTTTAATGCGGCCCATGCGCAAGCGCTCGGTTGAGCGAGACTTGAGCGAAGCAACCTCTTTAATTAAATCCTCAGGCGAGAGCCCCATGAAAAAACGCAGCGGCACCAGACAGATTGGGAAGTCGTCCTCTGCTGTGACCCGCAACATCATCTCAACCGTGTCCGGTTCCATGCGCGAGGCGAGGTCGGTGATGGTGGTGGTGCCGGTGCGCACGCAGAGCTTGGCGAAATTGCGCACGCCGTCTTCGTCGGCGTCGAGCAAGCTGCGCGCAAAACCCACGTGCGGCCCGACCGGCGTCATCGCGTCAGGGCCTTTGAGTTCGCCGGTGGGCAGGCCATCGTCCCCGAGCGGGATGCCTGGGTGTTCCACCCCTGGCTTGAGTAAACCCGCGAGTTCTAGCGCTTTGCTGTTGACGTTGAGAATGTGACCGGATGCGTGCAGCACGCCGACCGGGCGCTCGGTTGAAACGCGGTCGAGGTCGGCGCGGTTGACGCGCACGTTGTCGAGGTAGATCGGGTCAAGCTGCCACCCAGACACCGGCGCGGTTGGGTTATCCAACGCATCGGCAGCCTCACTGAGCCGCGCGACCACCGCGTCTATGGATTTGAGGCCCGGCCACACGCGACCATCTGGGTCACCGCGATCAAACCAGCCGCAATACACCTTGGCCCAGAGCGAGCCCTCCATGGTGTGGGCGTGTCCCTCTACAAAACCTGGCATCAGGACTTTGTCAGCAAAGCGGCTGTCGAGTGTGTGATCACCCCAGGCGGAGACCTCACTGAAATCCCCCGCAGCAAGAACCCGACCGTCACGCACCGCGACGTGCGTCGCTTCCGGCCGGCTCGGGTTCATGGTCAGGATTTTCTTGGCGACGTAGACGGTGGTATTAGTCATGGCATTCTGCGCGACGTGGCTCAAGCCCCGATTGAAACAGCATTGACGCGCAATGGGTAGCGCCACTTGCATTGCGGTCGAGGACACCAGTCTTTTGCGCAGTCTTTGCAGGTGCAAAACCGGCACAACACCGGCCCCTCCATCAACCCAAAACGCTCAGCGTCTTGCATTTGGCCGCGAACAACGCGACCCTGCGAATAGACCCAAGGTGACCGGGTCAGCCGAGCGCACGCCATTGACGGCAATGCGCGTGGTAGTCAGTTTGCGCTCGAGGGCGGTTGGGTGACGGCACTGTCCGCACCTCGACATCACTTGGAGAAACGAGATGACACCATTTTTCAAAGGGGTACTCGCCTCGGCAGTGTTGGCGGCAGTCGCCGTCGGCGGTCAGGTCCGGGCAGAACCCGTCACAGGCGGCACACTTGTGACCGTGCTGGGCACAAACGTTCGCAACCTCAATTCCGCGGTGCAGTCCGGCATCGTCACCGGCTACCCCGGCGCGCAGCTTTTCGCCTCCCCCTTGCGCTACGACGAAGACTGGACCCCGCAACCCTACCTCGCCGAAAGCTGGGACGTCTCTGACGACGGCCTGACGGTCACGCTGAACCTCGTTAAGAACGCTAAATTTCACGATGGCACGCCACTCACCTCTGAAGACGTCGCGTTTTCCGTGGACGTGATCAAGGTCAACCACCCGTTTAAGTCGATGTTTGCACCGGTCGAAAGCGTCGAGACGCCCGACGCGCACACCGCCGTGCTGAAACTGTCAAAACCGCACCCGGCGCTGTTGCTAGCGATGTCTGGTCAGTTGATGTCAATCATCCCCAAGCACATCTACGGCGACGTGCCGATTGAGGAAGTCAAAACCCACCCGCGCAACAACGAGAACACAGTGGGCTCTGGCCCCTTCAAGCTGGTTGAATACAAGTCTGGCGAGCACGTGATCCTCGAGCGCTTTGACGACTTCTTCATCGAGGGCCGGCCCTATCTCGACAAAGTGGTGATGCGCATCATCACCGACCCCGCCGCGCGCGCTATTGCGTACGAGAACGGCGAAGTGCACATGGGCGCCTTTGAGCAGCTGCCGCGTATCATCAACCGCCTCAAAAAAGTGGACAGCCTGACCGTGACCCCAGAAGGCTATGGCGGAATCGGGCCGCTCGACTGGCTCGCGATCAACACCACGGCAGGTCCGCTTGCAGACCTACGTGTACGCAAAGCGATTGCCCACGCCGTGGACAAGGACTTCATCATGAACGCCTTGATGCAAGGCACGGCATCGGAATCCCGCACCGGCATCCACCCCGACAGCCCGTTCTACAACGCCGAGGTTGAGAACTACGAACTCGACCTCGACAAGGCGAACGCGCTGCTCGACGAGGCAGGCTTCCCGATGGACGGAGACTCCCGCTTTGGTCTCACCATCGACTTCGGTTGGCCTGGCGTCAAACCGCAAGTCGAGTACGTCAAAGCCGCGCTCAAAAAAGTGGGCATTGACGTGACGGTACGCGCGAGCGCAGATTTCCCGACCTGGGCAAAGCGCATGGGCACCATGGACTTCGAGCTCAGCTGGGACACGGTGTTTAACTGGGGCGATCCAGTAATCGGGGTGCACCGCACCTACGACAGCACCAATATCGCCAAGGGCGTGTGGTCCAACACCCAGGGCTACGCCAACGACCGCGTTGACGAACTGATGGCGATGGCGGCCGTTGAGTCAGACTCGGCAAAACGCAAAGCGTTGTATGACGAGTTTCAGGCGATCATCGCTGATGAACTGCCGGTGTACCACGTCAACACCCTGCCCTACCACACGGTGTACAACGAGAAGGTTGGCAACCCACCGCTTGGCATCTGGGGCACCTCAACGCCAATTGATATGACCTACCTCAAGCAATAGGTCCACACTGGCCACACCGGCGGCCACCCGCCGCCGGTGTGTTGTGCACACAGGACACCAACCTTGTCTTTTCTGCAAAACTTCTGCGTTCGCGTGTTCTACGCTGCCGTGCTGCTACTGGCGGTGTTGGTCTTGAACTTCTCTCTGATGCACCTCGCGCCGGGAGACGTTGCCGACACCATCAGTCAATCAATGGGCGGCGCGGACCAAGAACTGCTGGAACAGATCCGCGCCGACTACGGCCTCGATCAGCCTTATTTGATCCAACTGGGGCGCTACATCGGCGGGGTTTTGCAATTTGATCTTGGCCACTCCTTTTTCTACAACCAGCCCGTCACCCAACTCATTCTCGAGCGCCTGCCCGCCACCTTGCTGTTGGTGATCTCAGCGCAAATGGTGGCGCTGATTCTCGGCGTGTTGCTCGGCGTCATTTCCGCACGCAAACCGAATGGCATCGTCAGCCACTTTGTGACCTTCCTCGCGCTGTTTGGGTATTCGGCCCCAGTCTTTTGGACCGGTATTTTGCTGTTGATCGGTTTTTCTCTGCAGGTGCAGTGGTTTCCAGTCGCCGGCATGCGTGACGTCACCATCTCTGGCGGTTTCTGGGTGCACTTCTGGGACGTGTTGCGCCACCTCGTACTGCCGATGATCACCTTGTCCTCAATTTTTCTCGCGCTCTACTCCCGCCTCGCCCGCGCTACCATGCTCGAAGAACTGAGTTCGGACTACGTGCGCACCGCGCATGCCAAGGGGCTGCGGCCGCGTCGCGTGGTGTACCGCCACGCGCTCAAGAATTCACTGTCGCCGGTGATCACGCTTGCGGGCTTGCAATTTAGCGCTGTGATCTCAGGTGCGGTATTGGTTGAGACCGTGTTCTCCTGGCCCGGCCTCGGCACGCTCGCGTTTCAATCGATCATCGCCCGAGACACCCCAACCATTCTCGGCATCTTGTTTTTCTCAGCATTGGTGGTGATTGTTGGCAACCTGCTGACCGACACGGTTTTGCAATGGATTGACCCGCGTATCCGGGGCAAGCAATGAGCGCACAGCCTTCAATCCCATCCGCAGAAAGGCACGAGCGGCAATCACCCGTCGCGCTTGCGTGGCGCGCGTTTTTGACCAACCACGCAGCCGTCGTCGCGCTCGCGTTGCTGGTGTTGATTGTGCTCGGCGCTATCTTCGGCCCGGTGCTCTACCCAACCGACCCATTCGAGATGGTGTGGGCGCCGTTCAGCCCGCCCGGGGAATCGGGCTTTCTGCTCGGCACCGACTACCTCGGGCGTGACCTCCTCGCGATGATCATCAACGGCGCGCGAGTGTCGCTGCTGATTGGCCTGTCAGCCGCTTTGGTCTCGATCTTTATCGGCGTCAGCGTCGGCGCGCTCGCGGGCTTCTACCGGGGCTGGGTCGAAGACCTGCTGATGCGCATCACCGAATTTTTCCAAGTGCTGCCAACGCTCTTGTTCTCGATGGTACTGGTCGCGCTCTTTGGCGCCTCCATGCCAATGATCACCTTCGCGATCGGCATTGTCAGCTGGACCGCCGTCGCGCGCATCACGCGTTCAGAATTCCTGCGCATCCGCGAACTCGAATACGTCAAAGCCTCGCGTTCAGGCGGCGCGTCAAACAGCAAGCTCATGTTCCGCGTCATACTCCCCAACGCCCTGCCACCTATCATTGTGCAGTCCGCGTTGATGGTGGGATCGGCCATCTTGTTCGAGGCAGGCTTGTCATTTCTCGGCCTGACCGACCCCAACGTCGTAAGCTGGGGCCAAATCATCGGCTCAAACCGCCAATACATCCTCGACGCGGGCTACACCGTCACCATCCCAGGCGTCGCGATCTTCATCACCGTGCTCTGCATCTCACTCGTCGGCGACGGCCTGAACGA
>CALAMQ010000046.1 GCA_937925815.1 uncultured Granulosicoccaceae bacterium
GACGGACTCTGTGGCGTGTGCCAGTGCGATTTGATCAGCGGTGACGTCGAACACCGAGACTATGTGTTGTCCAAGGCCCAACGAGAGAACACGGTCATATTGTGTCAGTCACGTGCCCGCGACGAGGGCGGCGTGATCGAAGTGGACTTGTGACAACACCAGCCGACATTTGCGGGTCGCACGCATGACCACCCGCCAATTCGGGCGGGGCTTCAAGACCACCTATCAGCCCGGGCGTCTGTCACTTGGCGTCGGGGTGCCGGTTGAAGCGTATAACAGCCCCGTCCCCAACATGGTGGACCCAATCCCCACCATCCAACGCATCGAAGCGGGCGGATTCGCCGCGCTATGGTGTCGCGACGTGCCGTTGCTCGATCCGAATTTCGGCGACGCCGGCCAACTCTACGACCCCTTCGTCTGGCTCGGCTACCTCGCAGGCCAGACCCACCGCATAGCGCTCGGCACGGGCTCGATCATTCTGCCCTTGCGGCAACCGATTGATCTCGCCAAAGCCGCGGCCTCGGTGGACCGTTTGACCAGAGGCCGGCTGATCCTCGGTGTTGCCTCGGGCGACCGACCCGTTGAATACGCAGCCTACGACGTGCCATTCGAGCCACGCGGTGATGCTTTTCAATCGACTCTCGATTTCATTCGTGCGGCGAGCCACCGCCCGGCGGATTGGGATGATCAGCTCGCGGCGCGATCACACACCGTGGCATTGCTGCCCAAGAGCCACGCGGGCGACCTGCCGCTGATCGTGACCGGCCACAGTCGGCAGTCACTAGAGTGGATTGCCGTGCATGCAGATGGCTGGCTGACGTACCCGCGGCCGATTGCGCAACAAAAGATGGCTTTTGATCGCTGGCAAAACGCCCTGGACGCCACCAACCAAGAGTGGAAGCCCTTTTCCCAATCGCTCTACATCGATCTCGTGGCCGATCCCGATACCCGGCCCACACCGATCCACCTGGGCTATTCGCTCGGTCGTCATGCACTGATCGAACACCTGAGCGCGTTGCAAGACATCGGTGTCAACCACGTCGCCTTCAACCTGCGGTTTTCGTCGCGGCCGATCGACGCCGTGCTCGACGACTTGATCGAATACGTGGTGCCGATGTTCGCAGGCGCACCGGTTACTGACCAATAGTGTGCGTTTGGCCGACACGGCACCGCACACAAAAGCCCCTATGATCTGACCGGCATTCAGTCCGGTGTCACGACGTGAAACACACTCTGCTTGCGACCTTGATCGCCGCGTCAACGACACTGATCTCCCCCAAAGCCGAAGCCAGATGGGCACTCGGCATGGGCGCCCAATATGGTGGTTTTCTCGGGGTCGAGTATGCCTGGCGTTTCGAGAGCCACGTTGCAAGCCTGGGTGTCGGCAGCCTGATATTCGGCGTCGGTACAAGCCTCTCCCTGAAGTGGCTGCTTGGCGAGCGCGACCGTGCGAGCCTGGCCTTGGCACTGCACCCGACTTTCGGCTGGTCGGGCTACGACGGTAACCTCGATGCCAACGACGAACCCCTCGCGTCACTCTCGTGGAATTGGCATCCGCATAGCTACCGCTCCCACGGTTCGGAAATCGGATTCGGCGTGCTGGTTTTTTCTGACGAGGAATTCGACGACAACCCGGTGGTTCCTGTTGTGAGTGTCGGCTTCCACTTCTAGCAGTCTACGGCACACTCAGATCGGAGCCGGCACGGCATCCTGGCGGACATGTAGCTCACGTGCGGGTAATGCGAGAGCAGCCCCGTGCCGCTCGACAATGTCGGCAATGGCAAACAACAGGCTTTGTTTGCAATTCTGGTACTCGGCCCAACTGGTTGTCTGGGTAAAGGCGTAAATCGATACCGTGAGCGCAGATTCACCAATCGCATCGAAGTTGACCATCATCGTCTGGGCGTGGTCGATGTCATCACTTTTTTCGAGCAGGGTTCGGATGTCATCGACGACCGCTTCCACTCGAGGCAGGTCAGCCAGGCGCAACCGCAACTGCAACGACAATCGCCGGTTGGCCATGCGCGACGGGTTCTCGAGCACAATCGTGTTGAAGATGGCGTTGGGCACGTAGATCGGGCGTCGATCAAAGGTCTTGATTCGGGTCAGTCGCCAACCGATGTCTTCCACCGTCCCCTCGATCTCGCGATCGGGCGATCGAACCCAGTCGCCAACGACAAAGGGTTTCTCGATGAAAATCATCAAACCGCCAAAGAGATTAGAGAGCAGATCCTTGGCGGCAAAACCCACAGCGATGCCGCCGATGCCACCGAAAGCCAGCGCACCCGTGATCGACACACCCAGGGCATGCAGCACCACCAAGACGATGGCCGCAAAGACGAGCAACTTGAGCACACGCGCGACGGCGTAGACCGAGCTGTCATCGTAGCCGCTGTCCTGTTGCCGTTTGGCTGCGACATGTGCGGAACTTCCCTGATCGAAAACACGGTAGAGGAACCACAGAAAGACAACGTTGAGCAGCGTGTTGTGTGCCGTCCAGAGGTGATCACGCAGTGAACCCAGACCGTCGAGTGGCCAGTGCGGCAGGCTCAGGCCAAGCCCGATGATCCAGACCAACCAGAACAGCGGGCCACGAGCTGCGGTGAGCACGGCGTCGTCCCAGACCCCGGGCAACCAGTGTGCGCCACGGTGCAGACGCCTGAGCAGGGCGTTGGCGACCAGCGCAATGCACGCGGTGATCACCACAATCAGGGCAACGCGAGCGGGCCACCCCGCAAGGCCTGCCGGCAACCCGATTGAGCTCGACAACCAGTCTGTGTTCACCATGAGTCCAGCTGTGAAGGTTCACACAAATTGTAGCCCGGCCCACGGCACAACAAACCAACGCGCCGTGTGACGGACCACGTGTGACGGACCACGTGTGACGGACCACGTGTGACGGACCACGTGTGACGGACCACGTGTGAAGCAACGCCCATGAGGCGCGATTGGTCGCGACGCAACGCTACGCAATCGCCCCTCCGAGTGTCGGACCAATGGAGGGGCTCCCACAATTGGCTCCGGGCCAAACCTGTGGGAGCGCACCCATGGGGCGCGATTGGTCGCTAAGCAACGCTACGCACTCTCCCTCCGAGTGCCGAACCAACGCAGGGGCTTCCCACAGCCCACTCGGCTATGGGCCCTCAGTGGATCAGGCTACCGCGCGCTCGAGCTTGGCCGCGCAGAACTTGAACTCGGGGATCTTGCCCATCGGATCAAGCTGCGGGTTGGTCAGCCGGTTGGCCGCTGCCTCCTCGAAACAGAAAGGGATGAACACCATGCCTTCTGCAACGTCCGCGTCACGGCGCGCCTTGAGCGTGATTTCCCCTCGTCGCGTCGTCACGGTAACCGCGTCACCGGGCTCGATGCCGAGTCGCTTCATGTCCCAGCGGTTCAACCCGGCAATGGCTTCGGGTTCGAGCGCATCGAGGGTGCCCGAGCGGCGCGTCATCGAGCCGGTGTGCCAGTGTTCGAGCAGCCGGCCAGTGGTCAACACCATCGGGTAGTCGTCGTCCGGCAATTCAGCCGGCGGCACGAGATCGGTTGCGACGATCTTCGCGCGACCGCTTGCCGTCGGGAAGCCGTCGGTGAAAATCACTGCGTCACCCGGCTGGTCCTCGGCCCGGCAGGGGTAGGTCACGGCGTTTTCGCGGTCCACCCGCTCCCAGCTGATGTTCGCAAGCGACGGCATAACTTCACACATCTCGTTGAAGACATCGCGCGGGTGGGCGTAGGTCCAGCCGAGACCGACCCGGTTGGCAAGCTCCACTTCGATCGCCCAGTCGGCACGCGCTTCACCCGGCGGATCGATGACCGGACGGCCCATCTGCACCTGGCGGTTGGTGTTGGTGTAGGTGCCCCACTTTTCGGCGTGTGCGCTCGCCGGCAGGATCACATCCGCATAGGCCGCCGTCTCGGTCAGGAAGATATCCTGCACCACGAGGTGCTCAAGTTTCGCGAGCGCCGCGCGCGCGTGGTTCTGATCGGGGTCGGACATCGCCGGGTTCTCACCGAG
Organism: uncultured Granulosicoccaceae bacterium; assembly: GCA_937925815.1. Taxonomy (GTDB): domain Bacteria; phylum Pseudomonadota; class Gammaproteobacteria; order CALCKW01; family CALCKW01; genus CALCKW01. Next base: position 4,016 of record CALAMQ010000046.1, read on the forward strand.
CACGTACATGCCACGAACCGTGTCGGCATGGACGGCGTCCATGACTTCCACCACGGTCAGACCGCGCTTGGGATCGAGCTTCGTGCCCCAGAAATCGGTGTAGCGCTCGATCATCTCATCGGCTTCAACCGACTTGTAATCGGGGTAGAACATCGGGATCAGGCCGGCATCGGATGCGCCCTGGACGTTGTTCTGTCCACGCAACGGGTGCAGGCCCGTCCCCGGCCGTCCGACGTGTCCGGTGCTCAGCGCGAGCGAGATCAGGCAACGGGCGTTGTCGGTGCCGTGCACGTGCTGCGATACCCCCATGCCCCAGAAGATGATCGAGGACTTGGCATTCGCGTAGGTGCGCGCCACCTGGCGCAGCGTATCGGCCGGGATGCCACAGACCTCGGCCATGTCATCAGGCGAGAAGCGTTGCACCGACGTCTGCAGCGCGTCGAAGCCCTCGGTGTTGGCCTGGATGTACTGTGCGTCGACGAGGTCTTCGTTGATGATCGTGTGCAACATCGCGTTGAGCATCGCGACATCCTGACCGGGCTTGAACTGCAACACGGTGTCGGCATAGCGCGCAATGCCCTGGTGCTGTCCGCGCGGATCCATCACGATCAGCTTGGCGCCCTGCTTGGCCGCCGCTTTGAGGTAGGTCGCCGCGACCGGGTGGTTCTCCGCCGGCCGTGCGCCGATCACGATGATGCAGTCAGCCTGCAACGCGTCGGTGAACGGCGCCGAGACCGCGCCGGAATTGAGCCCTTCCATGAGCGCCGCCACGGATGACGCGTGACACAACCGCGTGCAGTGGTCGACGTTGTTGGTGCCGAAGCCCTGGCGGATGAATTTTTGAAAGAGGTAGGCTTCCTCGTTCGAACATTTGGCGGAACCGAATCCCGCAAGCGACTCGCCGCCGTGCTCGGCATGCAAACGCTTGAGACCGCCAGCGGCCGCGTCGAGCGCCTCGTCCCATGTGGCCTCGCGGAAGAAATCGAATACGTTGTCCGGTGTGACCGACATCTCCGCGGTCTTGGGCGCGTCGTCGCGGCGGATCAACGGCGTCTTCAGGCGATCCGGGCTCTGCACGTAGTCGAAACCGAATCGGCCTTTGACGCACAAGCGGTTTTCGTTGGCCGGGCCGTCGCGCCCGTCCACCGACAGAATGTTGTTGCCCTTGACGTTGACCCGCGTCTGGCAGCCAACACCGCAATAGGGGCAGACCGTGTCGACGCTTTTCTCCGGGAATTCGGTGCGCACGCCTTGCGCATCCAACAGTCGCGACTCCATGAGCGCACCGGTCGGGCAGGCTTGCACACACTCGCCGCAGGCCACACAGGTGGATTCGCCCATGCCGTCGTCGAAGTCGAACACGATCTTGGCGCCGGCACCGCGGTAGGCCATACCGATCACGTCGTTGGACTGCACTTCGCGGCAGGCGCGCACACAGAGGTTGCACTGAATGCAGGCGTCGAGATTGACCGAGATCGCCGCGTGGGTGTTATCCGCTTCGGGCTGCACACGGGTCGGGTAGCGGCTGGTGTGTGAGACACCCATGCCATCGACCCATGCCCAGAAATTGCTCTGGCTGTCGTGCGCGAGATCGCGCGCCGGCTGGTCAGCCAGGAGCAACTCGAACACCATCGATCGCGCCTTCTCGGCGCGCGGACTCTCGGTGTGCACCACCATGCCCGGTGTCGGCTCGCGCAGGCAACTCGCCGCGAGCACGCGCTCGCCTTCGATTTCAACCATACAAGCGCGGCAGTTGCCGTCGGCGCGGTAGCCGGGCTCCGGTGAATAACACAAGTGTGGAATCGACGTGCCGTGGCGCTTGGCAACCTGCCACAGGGTTTCCCCGGGGTTGGCCTGTACCGTGTTGCCGTCGAGTGTGAATTCGATTGTCATGCCAACACCTCCGGAAAGTGTTTCATCACCGAGACCAAGGGGTTCGGCGCTGCCTGGCCGAGGCCACAGATCGACGCGTCCATCATCACGGTTGCGAGATCCCGCAGCGCGTCCCCGTCCCACTTGGGCTCAGACATCAGCGCCACCGCCTTTTCGGTGCCGTTGCGGCACGGCGTGCACTGGCCACAACTCTCTTCCATGAAGAATTTCATCAAGTTGAGTGCCACGGCTTGCATATCGTCTTGATCAGACAAGATCACCACCGCGTGCGAGCCGACAAAACAGCCCTCCTCCGCGAGCTTGCCACCAAAGTCGAGCGGCACATCCGCTTTCGCGGCGGGCAAGATGCCTCCCGAGGCACCGCCCGGGAGGTAGGCGACAAACTGATGGCCGTCTGCCATGCCGCCGCAGTGGTCATCGATCAACGCCTGCACCGTGATGCCGGCGGGCGCGAGCTTGACGCCCGGGTCGCGCACGCGGCCAGAGACGGAATAGCTCCGAAAACCGGTGCTGCCGTTGGCGCCTTGATCACTAAACCACGCAGCGCCACGGTTGATGATTTCCGGCACCCAGTAGAGCGTTTCAATGTTGTTCACCAGCGTCGGCCGGCCAAATATGCCCACTTGCGCAACGTAGGGCGGGCGGTGGCGCGGCAGGCCGCGCTTGCCTTCAATGGATTCGATCATCGCGGACTCTTCTCCGCAGATGTAGGCGCCGGCACCGCGACGCAAATGTATTTTGGTGTGCGGCGAGAGACCCGCCGCTTCAACGGCCGCGATCTCATCGGCGAGGATTTTGAGCACCGCCGGGTACTCGTCGCGCATATAGAGGTAGACCGCTTCGGCCTCAACGACCCAAGCGGCGATCAACATGCCCTCGATAAACTGACACGGGTTGGACTCGAGGTAGTGGCGGTCCTTGAAGGTGCCGGGCTCGCCCTCGTCGCCGTTCACGGCCATGAGCCGTGGGCCCTCGGTCTCGCGCACCAGCGACCACTTGCGGCCGGTTGGAAAGCCCGCGCCGCCAAGGCCGCGAAGGCCTGCATCTGACAAGCCCGACACAATCGCGTCGGCGTCGAGTTCACCGCTCAAGCACTTGCCTAGGGTGTCAAAGCCACCGCCTGCGCGGTAGGCATCAAGAGACGTGTGCGATGGCATGTCGGGGTGTCGCTCGCCGCTCTCGACCACGTCCACCACTGATTCTGGCGTGGCATGATCCACATGACGGTGCCCCACTTCCACCACCGGCGCCGATTGGCAGCGGCCCATGCACGGCGCGTGCAGCACGCGCACGGTGTCGTCCGTGCCAGCTTCAAGTGCAGTGTAGAGCTGCTCAGCTCCGGCCAGCATGCAACTGAGTGAGTCGCAGACGCGGATAGTGGTGGCTGGGGGGCGTGCTTCGTCGTCGCCGACGACATCAAAGTGGGCGTAGAAGGTTGCGACTTCATACACCTCTGCCATCGGGATTCGGTGGCGGTGCGCAAGTGCAACAAGCCGCGCCATTGGCAGACAGCCCTCGGCGTCTTGAATGGCGTGCAAGTGTTCAATGAGTTCGTCGCGGGCCAGCGCCTCGCCGCCGAGCAGCTGTTCGAGCCACTCGAGGTCGGTGGGCTCGACACCCCTTCCCTTCGGATTTCCAAGGGCCTTGCGGCCGGATGATCGAAAGCGGTTGTCCTGGGCCGTCATGGGATGTCTACCTGTAAGCCTGTCGATCTCGGGACGCTGATCTGCGGCGCCCGAAAGCATCAATAGTAACTTGGTCCGTGGGCTCACATGCCGCCCCGGCCCAAGCCGTTTTCACTGCGCTTCTTGACCAAAACCCGCCTCGGCCAAACGGTCGGGCGGGTTGTCATTCACCGGCTCACACCGGCCTCAGAACAGACCCTGCACCTGGCCGTCGGCGTCGAGGTGGATCGCCTCTGCCGCCGGAACCCGCGGCAGGCCGGGCATGGTCATGATGTCGCCGGCAATCGCCACAATAAACCCGGCACCGGCCGACAAGCGCACTTCGCGGATATTGATCGAATGGCCTTCGGGCGCGCCTTTGAGATCGGGGTTGGTCGAGAAGGAATACTGTGTCTTTGCCATGCACACGGGCAGATCGCCGTAGCCGTCGGCCTCCCAGTCGGCGAGCTGCTTTTGCACTTTGGCGTCGGCGGTGACCTCTTCCGCACGGTAGATCTCAGTACAAACGGTTTTGATCTTCTCAAAGAGCGGCATGTCGTCTGGGTAGATCGGCGAGAAGCTGCTGGTGTCAGCGGCGTCTGCCACCTCAACGACGTGGCGCGCAAGCTCTTCAGTGCCTGCGCCACCATTGGCCCAGTGCGACGCCACTATCGCTTTGGCGCCAAGTGATTCAGCCACTTTGGAGACCGCAGCCAATTCCGCGTCGGTGTCGTTGATGAATTGGTTGATCGCAACAACCGGGGTCACACCGAACTTCTTCACGTTCTCCAGGTGGCGCGCGAGGTTTGAGCAACCGGCTTCAACCGCCGCGACGTTCTCGTCACCGAGGTCACCCTTGGCCACACCGCCGTGCATCTTGAGCGCGCGAACCGTTGCAACCAAGACCACGGCCGCAGGCTTGAGGCCAGCCTTGCGGCATTTGATATCAAAGAACTTCTCGGCGCCGAGGTCGGCGCCAAAGCCCGCTTCGGTGACCACGTAATCGGCGAGCTTGAGCGCGGTCTTGGTCGCGGACACCGAGTTGCAGCCGTGCGCGATATTGGCAAAGGGGCCGCCGTGAATGAAGGCTGGGTTGTTCTCGAGCGTCTGCACCAGATTTGGCATCAGCGCATCTTTAAGGAGTACCGCCATCGCGCTGTGCGCCTTGATGTCACGCGCGCAGACTGCCTTGCGCTCCCGGGTGTAGCCGACCACGATCTTGCCGATCCGGTCGGTGAGGTCGTCGAGGTCTTTAGCGAGACAGAAAATTGCCATGATTTCGGAGGCGACCGTGATGTCGAAACCGTCTTCGCGTGCGAAGCCATTTGAGACGCCGCCGAGGCTGGAGGTGATCTGGCGCAGCGAGCGGTCGTTCATGTCAACGACACGGCGGAACGCGATGCGGCGGGTGTCGAGCGCGTTGGCGTTGCCCCAGTAGACGTGGTTGTCGATCATCGCCGAAAGCAGGTTGTGGGCGATGCCGATGGCGTGGAAGTCACCGGTGAAGTGCAAGTTGATGTCTTCCATCGGCACCACTTGCGCGTAACCGCCGCCTGCAGCACCACCTTTCATGCCGAAGCACGGACCGAGAGACGGCTCGCGCAGACAGACCGTGGCGCGTTTGCCAATGCGGTTCAGGCCGTCGCCGAGACCGACCGTTGTGGTGGTCTTGCCCTCGCCCGCCGGAGTCGGTGAGATCGCGGTCACCAGGATCAGCTTGCCGTCCGGGCGGTCGGCGAGTGAATTGATGAAGTCGTATGAAATCTTTGCCTTGTGCGGACCGTATTGCAACAACTGGTCGGCGGGAATATCAAGCTTGGCGCCCACCTCAGTGATTGGGTTCATCGACGCTTCGCGAGCGATCTCTATGTCTGATTTGACAGCCATGGGTGTGGGTCCAGCGTAAGCGCGCCAAGCGCGCGGAGAATAGTGAACACAGCATCCGGCTCCGCGAGCGGATAGATGCACGTGCAACAAATCTTCGTCTGCATGCTTTTTTAAAAGCAGAAAAAAAACGTGCAGAGCGCGCGATTGTGGCCGCCGCACCCGTTGGCAACTTTTCCCTTAGCGCCTGTTAATCGCCTGAAATGGACAGCGAGCGACATCAGGATGCCGCTTAGAGTGCAAAGCGCACCCTGGCGTGGCTGTCACCCGGCGTGCTGTTACATTGAGTGGTGCTTAGCGCGTGCCGCGCTCATACAACTCCTGCAACAACGCATCGGGCAACGCGAGCGCGCGCGCAAGCTCATCGAGCCAGGCCCGCTCTAGGAAATTGTCGAGATCGATCACGGTCAAGGAGGCGAGGTAAATCTCGGCCGCCTCTTCCATGTCGGTCACTCCGTCCGCGACATCGTTCGGTTCGAGGGGTTTCTTGAGCTCTGCCTGCAGTGACGCGATTGCATCGGCCGGCAGGTCGAGGTCCGCAAGGCGAGCCTCGATCCGCTGCTGCTCCGTTTCATCGACGTGCCCGTCGGCACGGGCTGCCGCGAGCATCGCGCGCAAGAGGCGCATGCTGCGGGCGTTGCTGGCCTCACCGCTGAGTTTGTCCACCGGCGTTGGCGCGGCGAGCGCACCCTGGGTCGGGTTTTGGGTTGCACTGGACGCACCTTGCTTACTCTGCCAGTTATTCCAAGCTTTCCACGCCACCCCACCAATGGCCGCCACACTGCCGAGCTTCAGCGCGGCGCCGGTGAGCTTGCGACCACCGCCTGTGCCGAGCAACAGCGCCAACGCACCGGCCGCGGCCGCACCTTTGCCCAACCCCGACAGCGCAGCGTCGCGCTCCGGTCCAGCGTCAGGCAAATCGAATACACGGTCCGCCACCCCTGAGCCCTTGGTGGCCACGTCGTTTCCAAGCTCGCGCCCGGCATTGAGTAATTCGTCCAAAAGGGTCTTGGTGTCCACGGCCATTTCTCCGATGATGCGAGCAGTATCATACGGCGCTTGCTCGCGAAACTCACACGCGACCAGCCGATTGCAATGAACGCAGGGAGTGTGCATGGCCAACAAGACTATCTATTTGTTATCAGATGGCACTGGAAACAGCGCAGCGTCGTCGCACCGCAGCAACGTCTGGCGTTTCTACCAAGCGCTGACGCTGGGTGAAAACAGCGATCAACTGGCGTTCTATGACGACGGTGTCGGCACATCGCGCTTCCCGTTCACGCGGGCACTGGGCGGGGCGTTTGGCGTTGGGCTGAGCCAGAATGTGCAGGAATTGTATGCAGCCTTATGTTTGCACTACTGCCCAGGTGACCGCATCGTGCTAGTGGGCTTCAGTCGCGGCGCCTATACAGTGCGGCTGCTCGCGGCCCTGATTTGCAAGCTCGGAATTGTGCCGCTGGCCGACAGCGAGCACATGCGTGCCGCTGAACTGGCCGCGCCTGACCGCTGGTCGCACCTGCCAGCTGATCGCATCGGCCGAGCTCGCGTGATCGCGCGCGAGGCGTGGCGAACTTACCGCTACCGTTCGCACTGGCGAGAAGAGGACCGCCCCGCCGGCGCGTGGCCGAAAGGGCCAATCATGAGCTTGGTCTTCAGCCACAACACCCAGGCGCGTTTTCGGGCGCGCTACCTCGCCCATGCGCCGGCGAGCTACCAGACGCCTGACGTGAATTTCCTCGGCGTATGGGACACCGTGGCCGCCTATGGACTGCCGATCGATGAGCTGGCCTTGGCGGTCAACCGGCTGATCACCCCACTGCGCTTTGGCGACCACGACATCAATCCGCGCGTGCTGTGCGCACGGCAGGCGCTGGCGCTCGACGAGGCGCGCCAAACCTTCAAACCCCTGCTCTGGAATGAACAATCCGCCACGCCTCACCCCAATGTTAAGCAGGTGTGGTTTGCCGGCGTGCACGCGGACCTCGGCGGCGGCTACCCCGACGATGCACTCGCCAATCAGGCATTGCTGTGGATGATTGAGGAATGCATTGAATCGACGCGAGAGCAAAGCCACGTTGCGAAGTTCAAAGCTGATGCGCTTGAGACCATTCGCGGGGTCGCGCGTTTTGACGGCCCGCTGCACGACAGCCGTCGCGGTTTCGCCGCGCTCTACCGCTACAAGCCGCGCAATATTCACGCGCTCTCGCAACAGAGTGTCGATGACAGCGTTGACCTGGTGACTGTCAAAACCGAGTCAATCGTAATCCACCCGTCAGCGGTTAAACGCTTGCTCACGTTTCACGACGGCTACGCACCGGCGGCCCTGGTCAAACCGTGGGGCCACCCGTTTGCCGATCATCGGCCACTGCACATGGATTCCCCTGGCCTCGCAGTTCGCCAGGGCGATCTCTACGACGCGATCCGCTTGCACACCAAAGCGCGTCAGCGCATTCAAGAGAACATCGTACTGCGCCGTATCAGCCACAACATCAGTGTGATCGCCTTAAGCGTATTCTGGATTTACGCTCTCTTGGCGCTGACGGTTCACTGGTGCGAGGTGCCAGCGGGACACTCTGTGACTGAATCCTTTCAATTAATGATTGTGAGCTGCGCTGTTTTTTTTGCCAGCCAACTGTGGGCCGGGTCGCTGCGAAAGCGCGGGCAGGTACTCGCCGATCTCGTTCTCGCATCGAGCCGGGCCGAGACTGAACGCGTGGTGGAAGTTGCCGAGGCCGGCGTATTCAAACCCACACCGAGCGAGCGGCTGGCTATGGCACTGATCAGTCTCTCACCGGCGCGCAAACCTTACGTGCGCTTTGTCAATTACTGGCTGCCGTGGGTGTTGCTTGTACTCATCACATTGTTATTGGCATGGCCGGTGGCAACCTACATGTACCGCGCGAAGCCAACCTCATATGACAGTGGCGCCCGCTCAGTGCAATCACCCAAACATTGTGCAGCGGCGCAGTCCTTCAACTCGGCGACACTGGCCACAATCGCTCTAGATCAGACAAACCCGCGTGAATGAGTGAGGCGAGAACATCGAGATTGATGTCGTCTAGGGAGTTAATGTTGAGACACGATTTGCCACGCCGGTATTTACCTAGTTTGGACAAGAGCTCGGTGAAATCGGCGTAGCCGGGCATGATGTAGATCGACAGACCTCGCTGCCGGGGGCTAAAGCCTGTGGCGAAGTAGTCGCCTTCGCGGCCAGAGTCGTAGACGTAGTGATACCGACCGTAGCCAACGATACTCGACCCCCACATGGTAGCGTCCCAACCGGTCACGTCACTAAAGAGAGTGTGCAACTGCACACTCTCTTCACGGCGGCGCGGGTGCGCGACCGCCGACAGCATCTCCGCTACCGACGACGCATTTGCAACCGTCTTATTCACCGCCATGCGCCCTAGGGCTCGTAGATTATCTCGCCTGAAGGCTCAAATACGGCTGGATTGATCGGGCTGTATTTTTCGATAAATTCCTTGAGCACGTCAGCATCCACAAAACCTGTGTCGACGTGACCGGGGTGCTCGGTGAGCACAGGGTAACCGTCACCGCCGGCTGCGTTAAAGCTCGGCACGGTGAAACGGTAAGTCTCACTCATGTCAATCGGCTTGCCGTCGATCAACACGTTGCGGACACCGGCGCTGCCGACAGTCATGCTGATACCTGCAAACTGCGCGTAAGCACCGGAATCAACAGGCATGGCCGCCACGACATTTAGGTAATCAACGATCTCACTGCCGGTCATGTCGGTGAAGGTCAAGCTGTTGCCAAAAGGCTGTACCGTCAAGACGTCTCGATAACTCACGTCACCAGCCTCGATGGACGCCCGCACGCCGCCCGAATTCATCACACCAAAATCGGCCTGTGCCTTGGCGGCTTGCGCGGCCGCAATCAATCGACCGAGGTTGGTTTGACCAAAGCGCACTTTGTCGCGATCACCTTCTAGACGACCGCCAGTGCTGCCAACTTTAAAGCTGATCAGTTCCTCACCGCGAGCTTGGAAGGGTGCCAAAAAGGCTTCGACGTCGGCATCGGCGACGATTTCGTCCTGAATGAACACGCGCTTTGACTCACCGTCAACTGTCACTTTCTTTTTCAGGTTCACCGGAATCAGCTCGTATTGCTCAAGGCTGAGTTCACCGTTTCGAAACACCAAATCCACGCGGCCAACGTACTTACCCCATTCATGCGCCTGCACGATCCAGGTTCCGTTTTGCTGATCTGGCGCGCAGGCATCGCCGGGTTTGAAATCGGTGTTGGCTTCGTTCTCGGCGCTCATGCACACCGGTTCTTGCGAGTGCCCACCGACGATAAGATCCAGCATACCGGGCTCGAGGTAGCGCGCCAGCGCGACGTCACCGGGCGCATTGACGCCACTGAACGCGTTGACGTAATGCCCCATGTGGGTAACCGCCAACACGACATCCGGATATTCGTCGCGCTTGAGTTGGTCAATGAGTTTTGCCGCCTCCGGTTTGGGGTCGCGAAATTCAAGCTCACTGATGTATTCGGGGTTGCCAATACGCGCGGTGTCCTCGGTGGTCAGCCCAATGACTGCGATTTTCACCCCTTGACGCTCGAAGATCTCGAAGGCTTGGTAGGGGCGATCGCCAGAGGTGTCATAGATGTTGGCTGACAACATCGGAAAGTCGACCCAGCTCTGTTGTTGGTCGAGCACACTCAGCGGGTTGTCGAATTCGTGGTTGCCAATGGCCATGGCGTCGTAGTCAAGCATCGCCATGGCTTTAAAATCGGGCTCAGCATTTTGCAGGTCCGACTCGGGGACACCGGTATTGATGTCACCGCCAGAGAGCAACAACACACTGCCGCCCTCGGCCTCAACTTCGGCACGTATGCCGTCAATCAGGGTCTTGCGGGCAGCAAGTCCGTACTCACCGTGGCGGTTTGGCCAAAACCGTCCGTGGTGATCATTGGTGTGCAAAATTGTCAGCCGGTAGTCGCGGTCTGCATCCCAGCTGGGTGCGGGCGATTGCTGCACCGTTGCACAACTGCCAAGTACCACAGCCGCGCCCAACGTCAAAACAACCCTTTTCATACTCTCGTCTCCAATGACAACAACCCCTCGCTGCGCCCTACTCTACGCCCCTTAAAACCAGTTCTCAAAGCCCGAGTTGCCCTGCACCACATGACACTGGCGCACACAGCACGCCGGAGAATTGGGCTCGAGTTGCACTTTATCCGAGGTTACAACACGGCTTAAAACCCCGCACTTGCACTTCCTCACTGGACAATTTGTCACGGGCACTGTGTTGAGAGACCAGTGCCTGCCCCTCGCATGGCGCCGCACTGATGCGGTGCCATGGCCCTCAACCCTTGCCATTTGATAGGGCCCCACGCCGATGCGCGGCGGCTTGATGTCGCCCTGCCAACACTGCTGTCGCGCAAAAGACTTTTTACCGAAAAAAACAGCTAAAGATTTTCCCGACCTCGCCGAATCACGGCACGTCCTACGTATTATTTAGGCGCTACTTTGAACGCAACGTCAGTGTTCGATAATCCAACCCCCGCCGCCAACCACCGCCCCCTCCCCACCCTAAAACACCCACTCAAGGCCCTGAGCATCGCGTCACTCTGCATCGTGCTCGCCGCCTGCGACCCAGACAGGCCCAACACCTCACCACTGACCGCGCGCGTCGACACCACAAACCAATTGCACACCGATGCCGACGTCTCCCGGTTTCTTGCGCGCGCCGGATTCGGCGCCACGACCGACGATCTCAGAAACTGGCGCAATCGCGACGCCGCCGACTGGCTTCGGGCAGAGTTCGACAAACCCGCCGAGCCACTCCTGCCTCAGACCGAGCTCGACATCGCCGCCATGGGCAACAACCTGCCCCCGTTCTCGGGGTACACGCGCTACCACTTGCACCGGCAATTGATCGATTCCGACGCCGAGTTGAGGACCAAGGCGACCTACGCGCTGTCCCAAATATTTGTCGTTGGCGGCAGCGTCATAGACAACGGCCAGGACACACGGCGCGGCATTGGCTACCACGACACCCTTCACAAGAACGCTTTTGGCAACTTCCGTGAGTTGCTGCGAGACGTGACTTACTCCCCGGCCATGGCAATCTGGCTGACCTATTTACGCAACGCCCCGGGCGATCCCGCCACCGGACGTGAACCGGACGAAAACTACGCCAGAGAGCTATTGCAACTCTTCACCATCGGTTTGAACCGGCTCAACCCCGACGGCACGCTGCAACGCGACGCAAACGGCGACCCGATCCCCACCTACGACAACGACGATGTTGCGCAGTTGGCAAGGGTATTCACCGGTTTCAGCTACGACGACGATTCCTACTGGCCCAATGGCGACGATACCCGCCGTGCTCAGGCGCGTGATTTGCGTATTTTTGAGGACCGTCACTCCACCCGTAGCAAGGTTTTTCTGGGCACTGTGATTCCAGCAGGTTTGGACGGTCCAACGGACGTTTCGATGGCGCTCGATCACATTTTTGCGCACCCGAACATCGCGCCCTTTATCTCTCGGCAGTTGATTCAACGTTTCACCGCGAGCCACCCATCGCCTGCTTACGTGAGGCGAGTTTCTGCCGCCTTCGAGTCAGGCGCGTACACATCGGCGAACAACACGCGTTTTGGTTCCGGCGCGCGCGGCGACTTGGAAGCGACATTGGCCGCCGTGCTGCTCGATGCATCGCTCTTCGAGCAACACACCGCGGGAGCAGAGCCTGCAAAAGTGCGCGAACCGTTGTTGAAGTATGTGCATTTCATGCGCACGTTCAAGGTTGAGAACCTCGAGTTCTTGACCCGCGCGTACCGACTGCGAGACCTCAACGCCATCAACGCCTTGGGTATGGAAATTTTCCGCGCGCCATCAGTGTTTGGTTACTACCGCCCAGGCTACATCCCACCCATGACGCTCGCGGGCGAGAATAACCAGACGGTGCCGGAGTTCCAACTGACCAACACCAGCACCGTGACCGGTTACATCAATGTGATGACCGATCTCGCATTGGAACAAGTCAGTGTTTACAGCTGCCCCAACACACCGACAAGCGTTTACCTCGGCCTGGACCCGTGCAACTTTGCGGGCCAAGGCGAGCCTTTCGCACCCGACTACTCTGCGGAAATTCGTTTGGCGCGCACTCCAAACGCACTGGTAGAGCACCTCAACACCCTGCTGCTCGGCGACCGCATGCCCGCTGACGAGCGCCAATACATTGTTGACACCGTGGCAGGCATCCCGATCGAGACCGACAGCACAACAGAGGATCTACGACGACGCGTGCAAATCGCCATTTTGATGGTGGTCACGTCGCCGCACTTCAGCGTATTGCGCTGACAGACGCCGCGCCGCATCGACCCGTCATTCATCAGGAATCTATGTTTATGAACAACCGAACCGCCATGTTCAACCGCCGTCAGTTCCTCCAGGCGATGTCCTCGGTCGCCCTTGCCGGCTCCTCCTTGAGCGAATGGGGAAGCTCCGCGGCTTTTGCCAACACTGACCCAGACGACTACCGCGCACTGGTATGCGTGTTCATGCTCGGTGGTATGGACCACAACGACTTTGTCCTGCCCTACGACCAAAGCGAATACGACCAAATGCTGGCGGCGCGCCCAGGCATCATGGCCGCCCACGCCACAGAGTCTCACGGCCATTCTCGCAACCGTGATGCCCTGCTGCCGTTGACGCCGCTCGACAACCTCGCCACTGAAGGCCGCCAGTACGCCGTGCCACAGGAAATGGTTGAGATGCGAGACATGTTCGACAACGAGGAATTGCTGTTTGTTGGCAGTGTTGGGCCACTGATCGAACCGACCAACCGGCTGAGCTACGAGGCGCGGTCAGTCCGGTTGCCACCCTCATTGTTCTCGCACAACGACCAGCAAAACTATTGGCAAGGACTCGGCATTGAGGGCGCGCGCGTTGGCTGGGGCGGTCGTTTTGTCGACGCCTTGCGCAATCAGGGGCAGTTGGGCCAGGAGGACATGTTCGCGTCGATCAGCACCAGTGGCAACACGCTGTTTTCCTCAGGAGAAGAAACTGCTATTTTCCAGCTCGGTTCCAACTCCATCAACGGGCCGGGCGTCGAGCATTTGCGTCACATTCTCGGTTACACCGACGAAATGGACACCGTGCGTGCACGCCTTGCCAACTACTTTCGCACAGACGCCTTCGGTGAATCACATAGGCTTGCAACCGACGCCCGGGCTTTGCAAACGCGCGCTCTGACTGCAATAGACCGGTTTGGCGGTGAGTACAACAACCTCATGCCTTTCACCACAAGCTTCCCAAGCGACAACTTTGGCAGGCAGTTCCAACGTGTGGCCAACGCCATTCGAGCGTCTAGAACACTCGGGGCCGCCCGACAAATCTACTTCATTGGTGTTGGTGGGTTCGACACCCATTCAAACCAAGCCCAGGACTTGCCGTGGCGACAGGCCTCACTCTCGCAAGGCCTTAACGCATTCCGCAATGCCCTGAATGAAATCTCGCTCTGGGACAATGTCACGGTGTTCAGTGGCGCAGATTTCGGGCGAACCCTGATTGGAAACGGCTCGGGCAGCGATCACGGTTGGGGCGCGCACCACTTCGTGGCCGGCGGCAGCGTACGCGGCCGACGCCTTGTCGGTCGCATGCCACAGCACAACCCCGACGGCATGGAATACACCGAGTCTCGCGGCAGATTGATTCCAAGCGTGTCGATCGAACAGTACAGTGCAAGCTTGGGGAAATGGCTTGGGGTGGACGACAACACGGTGAATCGCGTGTTGCCCAACCTTTCAAACTTTGTCGGTCAAGATCTCGACTTGTTTACAGTCTGAGCCAATGGGCCGTTCGCCGCCTCGGTTCAAATCGGGGCGGCGAGCGCTGTGCGAAGCCCCAGCCACTGATCGCACTTTTCCTCAAACGATTGAAGGGCATTCGCGGCACTGCTTGAAGGCAGCTCAAGCACCGACACCCCAGGTGACAGGCAGATGTGCTTGCGAAAGCTCGACGCGGCCTTCCTGCCGTTGAGGGCGATCAACCGAATACTGGGGTGCTCCTGCAACAAGCTCTCGATGTCGTTGGGCTGTTCAGCGCGGATAGCGCTGTCGAGGCTACCGTCACGCTCACAGCGCGCAAGCACATCCCACAGCGCAATCCCGTGCCGGTTAAGCATCGCGAGTCGATCTGTGTATTCACTGGGGGTCGACTCTTGCAGCACTGCCGACATCAAACGCCAGAACTGGTTTTGATGGTGCGCGTAGTAGGCACTCTGCTTTAACGAGCTCACACCCGGGATCGATCCCAATACCAAAACCCGCGGGTGCGCTGGGACAACGGGCGCGAAGCTCTCAATCACAGTGCAACAGCCTCGCCGCGGTTTGCACTCTCTTGCGCGGCCATGCCCATGCGAACCGCTTGCAAGCCATCCTGCAACGACACTGCTGGCGCTGCACGTTCACCGCGCACAAGCTCCAAAAAGCCTTGATGTTGATAAAAGGTTGAACCGTTGTGGTCTCCGACCGCAAGCAGTGCCGTGTCAACTGGCGTCGCTGTCTCGATTGGGCCGGCGGGGTTCCTCGGACTTTCAATCACACGCGGCAAGGGCGCCGCACCCAGATGCGCCGGCCAAAAACGCGTTGGCCCAGGCACATGGCACTCCAGCTTGCCACGCGGCCCAATCACACTGACTTCTTCTTGGTACTTCGAGCCTTCAGCGAACATACACAACTCAAGCATGGCTCTAACACCGGAATCGAAATCGACGATCACATAACCGTGATCCAGAATATCTGGCACCTCGCCATCGTACTGTTCGTCCAAGTGATTCACCGCTTGACCGGCACTCGCCATCACCCGCACCGGCTCCGCTTTGGTCACCAGGCGCATAAGATCAAAAAAGTGGCAGCACTTTTCGACAAAGGTGCCGCCGCTGTAGCGGTTGAAACGGTTCCAGTCACCGACCTTCTCAAGGAAGGGAAAGCGGTGCTCTCTGATGGTCATTAGCCGCACACCACCCGTGGCAGCATCAGCGCGCTCACACAGCATCGAAATGGGTGGCATGTATCGGTATTCCATCGCAACCCAAAGTGGCGCGCCAAAGGATTTCGCCAACTGCTCTGCTTCGACAATGTCCGCCGGGTCTGTCAACAAAGGTTTTTCCACAAGCGTTGGCAGCGGTCGAATCTTCGCGATTTCCTGCAATTGGCTGATATGGCAAAAATTGGGCGAGGCGATGACCACACAATCCAAATTGGATACAGCGAGCAGCGCCTGAACAGACCCGACGCGCGCAGCGTCAGGTACGAGAGCGTTGGTACGTGCAGCCATGTCATCGTCCGGCTCGTAGAACGCGGTGACACTGGTGTCGCCAAGCAGCAGAATGTTTTTGATGTGCTCGTGGCCCATCATTCCTGAACCTATCAAGCCGTAACGCGTTGTCATAAAGACCGTCTCTTTTCAAAGTCACAAAATGTGCGCAACACGCGGCACCCGAAATTGGTTGGCATAGGGTAAAGATGCGTCATGCCAAACGCTGCACATAAACAGCCTCATTGGGGTCAAACCAGGTGCGCGAGAATTCCACCGCATCACCGTCTGACGACCACGCCGTGCGTTCGATATAACCCGCGTGATCTCCATCAAACTCAACTGGCGACCAACCCGGCAACGCCGACACGGACACCGAGTCTGTGGCACGGGTGATATGCAAACCGAGCTGCTCTTGGTAATCCCGGTAGAGCGCGTCCGTCAGGCGCACCGCATCGAGCCGCCCCGCCGCGCCGTCGAGCCAAATTTCTTCGACGGCAATCAAGGTGTCATCAAGCCAGCGCAGCCGCCGGATGCGCGTGCCGTTTTCATTCGCACCGCCCAACCGCACTGCCGCTGATTTTTTGCGGTACGACACCGAGACGATGGCGGCAGTTGGCAAACCTGGGCGCTGAGCGTGGCGTCGCTCCAAACGGAACAAGGAGTACATCGCGTCTCGCTCTGCATCAAAGCGCACGTAGTTCCCAGAGCCCTGCACCCGCTGCAAACGCCCTTCAGACGCGAGCAGACCGAGCGCCTTGCGCAGTGTTCCAATGGAGGTACCGAGCTGCTGTGCCATTGCCCGTTCGGGCGGCAAGCGCTCTCCATCCACGAATCGGCCCTCCGCAATTTCACGTGTCAACATACGTGCAATTTGCTGAAATTTGGGCAATTCACTGCCGTCAGTGTCGATTTTTTCTGATGCCGTCACAATAAATTGATATACCATTGATACCTATAGTGCTGAATGATACGCTAACTCGAAATACAACTCTAGGTTTGTGAGAACATGACTTCTGTCGTTCCTATCACGTCCCCCGATCTTCAGGGTGCCGAGGTCTCTTGGTTCGCGGCCCTGTGCGCAGATGACTACCGCCAGCTCGGCGTGCCCGATGGCACGCTGCGCTCGAGCTGGTCGCACTGCTCGACCATTGTTAAGCAAGCCGAACAACACGGTTTTCGCAATGTGCTCTGCCCGTCGTCCTACCAGGTTGGACAAGACACTTTAAGTTTCGTCGCCGGCTGCGCACCGATCACAGACCGTATCAACCTGCTCGCGGCAATACGTTGTGGTGAGATGCAGCCAATCATGCTCGCGCGCACAGTGGCCACGCTGGATCACATGCTCGAGGGCCGCCTGACCCTGAACGTCATCAGTTCTGACTTCCCGGGTGAAAAGGCTGACAGCGAGCACCGCTACCAGCGGTCGCGCGAAGTGGTTGAAATTCTTAAACAAGCCTGGACGCAAGACCACATCAACTACCAGGGTGAGGTCTACCAGTTCTCTGACGTCAGCACCGAACCCGCCAAGCCCTACCAAACAGGTGGTCCACTGCTGTATTTCGGTGGCTATTCACCATCGGCCCTCGAGCTCTGTGGCCAGCACTGCGACGTCTACCTGATGTGGCCCGAGACCGAGACACAACTGGCCGAGCGCATGCAGGCGGTCAACAGCGTCGCCGAGCGCTACAACCGCACCTTGGACTACGGCCTGCGCGTTCACATGATTGTCCGCGAGACCGAAGCTGAAGCGCGAGAGTACGCCGACTATCTGGTCGCCAAACTCGACGACGACCAGGGCGAGGCCATTCGCAAGCGTGCACTCGATGCAACGTCACTCGGGGTGGCACGCCAATCGGCTGCTCGAGACAGTGCCGACGACGCGGGCTACACCGAGCCCAATCTGTGGACCGGTGTCGGCCGCGCCCGATCCGGTTGCGGCGCGGCGCTGGTTGGTTCGGCCGACCAGATCCTCGAGAAGCTCGCGCGCTACCGCAAGATGGGCATGCGCTCATTCATCCTCTCGGGTTACCCCCACCTTGAAGAAGCCGACTACGTCGGCAAGCTCGTCATACCCGAACTGGAAACCTGCTCGTTGCCGCACGCATACGGGCGAGTTCCCGCAAACACACCTGCTACACCACTTGGCCTTGGAGAACGACGCTGATGCAACGGCGCACACTCAACGACACTTTCAATATCAGCCAGATTGTCTACGGACTCTGGCGCTTGACTGACGACAGCAACACATCCGTTGAGCACGTCACGGCCAAGATCAACACCTGCCTCGACCAAGGCATCACGACCATTGACCAAGCAGATATTTACGGTGACTACGGCTGCGAAGCCGTTTTTGGCGAGGCATTGAAAGCCAACCCAGGTTTGCGCGACAAGATTGAGATTGTCACCAAGTGCGACATCGTCGCGCCAATTGGCCGCTACAGCGACGCGCGCGTTAAGTACTACGACACCAGCCGCGATCACATCACGCAGTCGGTTGAGCACTCATTGCGTGCGATGCATACCGACCGAATTGATCTTCTTTTGATACACCGCCCCGATCCACTCATGGATCACGGCGAAACCGGTGCCACGCTGGACGCGCTGGTCGCCTCCGGCAAGGTACGGCACGTCGGCGTGTCCAATTTCCGACCTTGGGACTGGACGCTGTTGCAATCGGCGATGACATCAAAGCTCTGCACCAACCAAATTGAACTGTCACTGCACGCCCACGACGCCTTCACCAACGGTGACATCGCATTTCACCAACAGCACAACACCGCGCTGATGGCGTGGTCGCCGCTTGCTGGTGGCTCACTGATGCAAAGTGGTCACCCGGTCAACGCAACGCTGAACCGGATCGCCTCAGAACAAGGCGTGGACCCAAGCTCTGTCGCAATCGCATGGTTGCTGGCGCACCCGGTTGGCATCGTACCGGTGCTCGGCACCAACTCCCTGCAACGCATCGCCAAGCTCGACGAAGCCTTGCGCGTGGAGATGGATCGCGTCACGTGGTATGAACTCTACACCGCAGCGTTGGGCTGGGAGGTTGCGTAGTGACACAGCCGGCAACCCAAGCGGTAGACACTCGCGACCTGCGCAACGCCCTCGGGCGGTTTGCAACTGGCGTCACAGTCGTCACCGCCGTGACCCCGACCGGGCCGATCGGAATCACGGTCAACAGCTTTGCCTCGGTCTCATTGGAACCGGCCCTGGTGTCGTTCAGTCTCGCCAACGACGGCGGTCGGACCAAGGCCTTTCTGGACGCTGAGCACTACGCAATCCACGTGCTTGACGCTGAGCAACTCGACATGTGCTGGGCGTTCGTGAACGCCATCGACGCGTTTGAGAACTGCGATCACGCAACCAATGCCCACGGCGTTCCAGTTATCAGCGGCGCGCTTGCCACGTTTGAGTGCCGACGCAGTGCAATCTACCCGGGCGGTGACCACAGCATCGTGCTCGCTGAAATCGACCGCTATCACTGGCGTGACGGTGACGCGCTGGGCTTTTTCGGCGGCAAGATGACCGCCATTCGGGCAGCCAACCTCCAATGATTGACACGGTCCTGCGGCCACTGTCGGCGACCAACAGCGCCCTGTTGCGAATCGGCCGCGCCATCGGTGCGTTTTTTGTCGCATTGATGGTGGTTGCCATCCTCGTTCAAGTGTTTTTTCGCTACGGCCTGAACAACGCACTGCCCTGGCCAGACGAAGCTGCGCGCTTTTGCATGCTGTGGATGACGGGTTTGATGGCACCGACAGCGCTTAGAAACGGCGGCTTTGTCGCTATTGATAGCATCCAGAACGTGTTGCCAACTGTCGTTGGACGCGGCCTCAATCTGGTGCTGCTCAGTTTGTCGCTCGCGGTAATTCTGGTGGCACTCTCAATTGGCTGGGAAGAAGTGACAGGCTTCGGCGGCAGGTTCAAAACGGCATCACTGTACTTACCAACATCCTGGCAATTTGACAGCTGGTTCCGCCTGCCTCGCTCGACCATGATGGCGTCCTTGCTGGTCGGCTTTGCACTGATGGCACTGGTCAATATTGAGCTGATCCTGCGCGCACTGAGTGGTCGCCAAGCGCATGTGATCGACGCCCAAACAGTTGGAGGAGCGGAGTAATGCTCATCTGGTTTTTACCGGTTTTTCTGCTGCTGCTGCTGCTTGGCATACCGGTGTTTTTTGGATTGATCGCCGCACCCGGTTTACTGCTTTTACTCGAGGGGCAAACACGCGACTTCACCCTGCTCTACCGCAATGTCTACAACGGCATGGACAGCTTTCCTCTGATGGCGATTCCGTTCTTTATGCTCGCGGGCGAGCTCATGAACCGGGGCGGTATCACCATCCGTCTTGTGGAGTTTTCACAGGCGCTTATGGGTCACCTGCGCGGCGGCCTCGCGCACGTCAACGTGCTGTCATCGATGTTGTTTGCAGGTTTGTCCGGCAGCGCCGTGGCCGACACCTCAGCGCTCGGTTCCATGCTGATACCGGCAATGGAAAAGCAGGGATATACCCGGCGTTTCGCCGCCGCAATCACAGCGGCAAGCTCCGTGATCGGCCCGATCATTCCGCCGTCTGGAATCATGATCATTTACGCCTATGTCATGGGCGAGAGCGTCGCGGCACTCTTTCTCGCGGGCATCGTGCCGGGCATCTTAGTCGGGCTTGGCTTAATGCTGATGGTGAGCTGGCAAGCAGACCGCTACGACTTCCCCGTGGCCAGCCGCAAACACACGTGGCGCGAACGCGGCCAGGCAAGTCTGAAAGCCTTCTTCCCGTTGATGACGCCTGTGATCATCATCGGCGGCATTCTCGGCGGCGTGTTCACGCCGACTGAAGCCGCCGCTGTCGCGGTAGCCTGGGCGCTTGTAGTTAGCCTCTTTGTGATGCGCTCCATGCAGCTCAAGGACCTGCCAGAGGTCCTCACGCGCGCCGGCATCACGTCCGCGGTGGTGCTGTTGCTCGTGGGCGCAGCCATGGCGTTTAAAACCGTGGTGAGCCTGAGTCATGCGCCAGAGATTCTCGCTGACTTCATTCTCAATTTGACCGACAACCCGTTGTTGTTGCTGTTGTTGATCAACTTGTTGCTGTTTGCTGTGGGCATGTTCTTGGATGCAGGGCCGGCCATTATCATCCTCGGCCCCATTCTCGGCCCGGTGTTCATCGACCTCGGCGTGCACCCGGTGCACTTCGCCATCATCATGAGCGTCAACCTCACAGTGGGACTCGCCACACCGCCGATGGGCTTGGTGTTGTTTGTGGCCTCCAGCGTGTCAAAGGAGCGCGTAGAGACCATCGCCCGCGCGATTCTGCCTTTCCTCGCCGTGGAAATTGCGGTGATCTTTTTGATCACGTTTATTCCGGCGCTCTCGTTGACTATTCCGCGTTGGACAGGCTTCGTACAATGACCCGCGTGCGCGCGACAGGCCTACGGCCATCCCGCGCACCGGCTGAGTTCAGCTCAGCGAAAGGGGTACATCCACGTGCGGTAGTCATCCACCAACTCAAGCGCTTCATCGCGCTGGGCGCGGCTGAGTTTGGGACCGAGAGACTCAAGCGACAACACCGCATCCGGGTCACCGCCAATCGCGCTCAAGGTGTACCAGAGGTAGGCACGGACAGGGTCCGGGGTTGGCAATCCACGGCCGATTTCGTAATACCAACCCACACCCGACTGCGAACCCGCATGCCCTTTCATCGCGCTTCTGAGGTACCACTCAAAGGCGCGCCGGTCGTCGCGTTCGACGCCGAGCCCCATGGCGTAGAGGATACCGATCAGTTCCTCGGCGTCGGCGTTGCCGGCGTTCGCAGCCGGCAAAAGGGCCGCGCGCGCCTCGACAAACTGATTGTCTTCCATCAGGTCGCGCGCGTGTTCAATGTCGGCAACCGCCGTCATCGAAAGCACACCCAAACACAATCCAAACACTGCCTTCACGCTCTTGCACTCCTGTTTTTCACGTCGACAGCAAGCGCGCTGGAATTACCAAACGCGCCCTCACCGTCAGATTTTCACCCGACAAATCCTGCCGACGTCGAAGTCGGTCGGCTGCTTTTTTTTGACAAGGTGTTGTCGGGTAATCGAAACACAAGTTGCGCAACCTGTCACCACCCCGCATTCGGCACCAGCGATGGATTGTCACTTGGCATTGGTGAAGGCGGCATGGGTGTGGGCACACACCGGACCCCCGGCACCGGCTCTGACAAAATTAAAAAACGTGTACCACGAAACTCACAAGCACTCTTTAATCTCGGTGCGCGCGACATCCACACCCTGTTTCACGATGGCCGCTTAGCGCTCGGTGACGAGTACGGCAACGGCTTTAACAGCCCGGCTGAAGAATGGCTGCCACAGGGGCTGGACAATTTGCTCGCGGCCCAAGCGCTCTTTCCGTTGGTCGCGCAATTCGAAATGGCAGGTAACCTCGCCGAGAACGATGTGATCGGTGCAGTCCACGACCGCATCGACGCCGCCTGGCCCATTCTCGCGGCGCGTGTTGCAGACATCCCGGCCTACGCCGAGCATTTCATCCGCGAAAAATCCCACATTGATTCCCCTGGCGACATTCGCATCAGCGATATCGCCAACGCGCTTGGCGCGTTCATGAACGCCACTTGGCAACGCATCGACACCCCCTTTGATCTCTACCTAAGAGGAGATAAGACTGCACTGAACAACACCGAGCTGCGCGGCATGCGTCTCTTCTACGGCGAGGCGAATTGCGCGAGCTGCCACAGTGGCATGTGGCTCAGTGACCAGTCCTTTCACGCCTTGGGGTTGCCATCCTTTGGCCCCGGCCGCACGCGCCGACACAATTTGCTCGCGCGTGATCTCGGCCGCCTAGCTGAAACCGACGACATCAAAGACGCCTACGCCTTCAGAACACCGATGCTGCGCAACGTCGCACTCACTGCCCCATACGGACACAACGGCGCCTGGGCCACGCTTGAGGACATCATTCGCCATCACTTGGACCCGCTGACCATGCGCGAAGCATGGACACCCGAGGACGCCAAGCTGCCCTTGGTGCCGTGGTTGCAATCCGTAGACTTCATTATTCAACAAGACCGCATCGAGATGGCGAGGCAAGCGGCGCGAGTGCCCGCCGCAGGCCCGGCGCTCAGCGACGCAGAGATTCAAAGTCTGGTTGCCTTCATGCACGCACTGACCGACGAGCGCGACGATCCGCTGAGTCTGGTGCCAGCGTCCGTGCCCTCCGGCTTGCCTGTTGACCGCGTGCCACAACAACTCAGCGCCGTCTCGCCGTGAGGTGCAGAGCGCTCCCCCCGTTCGCGACACAGCCCAGGCTGTGCGCTAGCCATCGGATCCCGTGACGGGAACCCACACCTTGAAACTCACACGAGGAGATATTGATATGTTCAAGGGTTCACTGAAGAAAGCCGCAGTGGCTGCCGCAATCGCGCTCAGCGCAACGGCGGCCCAAGCTGCCGACATCACACTGCGGGCAACCGCAAACTCTAACGAGAACGACGAAGACTACGACGGTCTGGTGGTTTTCAAAAACTACGTTGAAGCAGCCTCAAACGGTGCGATTGAAGTGGAGCTGTTCATCGGCACACAGCTGTGCAGCAACGGCACAGAGTGCTTGCAAGGCGTTGCCGACGGCACAATCGACGTTGTTATCCAAACCTCGGGTGGCACCTCTGGGCTGTTCCCGTTTGTGCAGGTTCTCGACCTTCCCTACCTCATGGCAGATGACCGCGTTGCCGAAGCGGCACTGGCGAACGGCTCTGAATTCATCACCACCATGCAGCAGATGGTCAGAGAGGGTTCGGGTGACGCAATCCGCCTGATGACCATCGGCAACACAGGTGGCTGGCGGAACTTTGCCAACACCAAGCGCCGCATCGCAAACCCATCCGACATGGAAGGTCTGAAAATTCGGACGGTGGTGGCAGACTTGCCCCAGGAACTGGTCAAAGCACTGGGCGCGAGCCCAACTCCGATTCCGTGGCCAGAGCTGTTCACCAGCTTTCAGACAGGTGTGGTTGAAGGCTCAAAGAACGGCATCACAGACATCATGAACATGAAGTTCCCAGACGCCGGCTTGCAATACGTGACGCTCGACGGTCACGCGTACATGGGTGCGTTGTGGTTCATGAACAACGAGCGGTTCAGCGGTTTGTCTGACGAGCTCAAGCAGGTCGTAGTTGACGGTTTCTACCAACTGCAGCAGGCGACCTTCGCCTCACCTAAGCGCAAATCCATTCAAGCGTACAGCGACTTTGTTGCAGGCGGTGGTGACCTCTACGTGCCAACCCCAGACCAGAAAGCGGCCTTCCGTGAAGCTGCGTCGCCGGTCTACGACTGGTTCAAGCAGAACGTGGACGGTGGCGAGGCCGCATTTGATGCCTTGGTCTCGTCTGTCGAGACAGCAGAAGCCGCATTGAGTGCTGTTCGCGCAGCTGACATGCAGTAAGCGCTGCCAGGGGGTGGGCACCGTCAACTGACGGTGCCCTCTTAACGCCCACAAACCTTCGACCAAGCACCCACCGCAAGCAAATTCAATGACTTGCAAAGACCCAAGGGCCGCCCATGCCCGCACCACGGCGCTCTCAGGTCGCCGCTAAAAGACATATTCAGTCATCGCGTCCGCGTGCCGCTACATCCATATTGATTGGTGTAAAGCTGTGCAGCGGGGCGGGATATCAGTGGTTGGATCTGTGGTTGACGCGCTTGCGGGAGCTAAATTCACGTTAGAGCGCGACGGGTTGTGCATCATTCCCGATGTACTGAGCCCTGCGCAGGTAACCAGTGCCCGCGAAGCGGCACTGACGCACCTGTCACAATCGGGCAAGCCGTACAACGGCGGCTGCGTGCAACAAGACGTGCTCAACCACGCCGAGAGTTTGCATTGGCTCCTGACAGACACGCCGCTCAGCGACGCGGTGCACGGGCTGGTTGGGGACGACGCGCGCTACGTGCACCACGCCGACCTGCTGCACAACACCTATACCGGGTGGCACAAAGACAGCACTGGCTTTGACGAAGCGGGTCAGCCGATGGATTTTTGGTCTCAACAGGGCGAAAAATCGTATCGAGTGTACAAGTTTGGGTTCTATCTGCAGGACCACGCCGTCGACAAAACGGCGTTGAAGTACATCCTTGGCAGCCACCTCGACCCCGACTTCTATGGCGTCAAAAAACGCTTGAGCCACTTTTTGGCACACACACACCTGCACTGCGGCCCACGCGATCTGGTGGTGTTCGATCAACGCATCACGCACAACGGCGTCTCGCCGTGGCTGCCGTGCAAGCTTGCTCACCGCGTGATCAAATCTCCTGCGCTCAAACAGCAGCTGTGGACGCAGGAGCGCGCGCTGAGACAGATTCAAGACCGTGTGTTTATCCAAATCGCGTTCGGTCAAGATTCTGTTTTTTCCCGCTCACACGCCCGCGCCATGGCACGCCGCCAGGCCGAGATAAACGGCCAGTCGCACTATGAACTCAGTGGTCCGCTGGCGTCAGCGTTGAACAGCATTGACCTTCCAGCCTGTGAGCTGACCGAAAACACACCCGTGCAACAGGCAAGCGATTTACCGCGCGCCGCGTGACACAAACCCGCGCGCTGGCGCACTGACAAGCAGCCGCATGGTCAGTACCCGAGGGCGCAACCGTCTTTGCGCGGATCTGATGCGCCGCACAGCACGCCCGCCTCCCAATCAATTGCAATGGCTTGCGATCCACCGACCGGAACGGTTGGGGTCATCAACCGGTGGCCGCGTGCGCGCAGCGCATCACAGGTTTCAGCTGGCACCGTGGACTCCATCTCGACCTCCCCGGTGTCAGGGTCCACCATGAACCGCGGCAGGTCCATAGCCGCTTGCGGGTCGCAGCCGTAATCGAACATGCGCGTGAGAAATTGCATGTGGCCAAAAGCTTGGTAGTGGCCGCCCATCACGCCATAGGCCATAGTGACCTTGTCACCCTCGGTCACCATGCCTGGAATAATGGTGTGCAGAGGTCGCTTGTTTGGCGCCAACGCGTTGGGGTGTGACGGGTCCAGTGAAAACCCAAACCCCCGATTTTGCAACACCACCCCGGTGTTTGGCGACGTGAGCCCGCTACCAAATCCGTAAAACAGCGTGTTAATCAAACTGCACACGTTGCGGTCTTTGTCGACGACCGTAAGGTAGACCGTGTTCGGGTGAGAACCGATGCCAACATCGAGCCCGGACTCGCGCGCGTGGTCAGGATCAACCTGATCGCGCAGCTTTTTAGCGTAGGACGCTGAGAGAATCTCATCCACCGGGACCGCGCTGTGGTCGGGGTCGGCAAGAAAGGTGTTGCGGGCAGTGTACGCGAGACGACACGCCTCGATTTCTCGGTGCATGCGCTCAACCGACAGCGGCCCATCAAATCGTTCAACCTCGCTCATGATGTTAAGCAACAACAACGCAATCAAACCCTGCCCATTCGGTGGGCATTGGTGCACGCGCCGACCGCGAAATTCGGCCGAAATCGGTGTCACATACTGGCCTTGGTAGTCTGCAAAATCCGCCATGGTGTGAAAGCCGCCCTTTTCGCCCAGGTACGACACCATGTCCTCGGCCACCGCTCCACGGTAAAACGCGTCGCGCCCATCGCGCGCAATCAACGCCAAGGTGTCGGCCAATTGTCGCTGCTGCAACACCTCACCGACCCCTGGGACCTGGCCGTTTTTGAGGAAAACCGAGGCGGTTGAGGGTTCGCTTGCAAGCAGCTCTGCGCACTGCGCAAAATCAAAGGCCGTTCGCGCGCCGAGCGCAAAGCCGTCGCGCGCGTATCCAATTGCCGGCGCGAGTATGTCGGCCATCGGCATGGTGCCGTGCTTGGCGTGCAGTTGACACCATGCGTCCACAGCGCCGGGCACAGTGACGGCGTTCGCCGAGTGTTTGTCCAGTTCAGTGATGCCCAGTGCTGCCAGCGCCTCAATGCTGGCACCACTTGGCGCGGTGCCTGAGCCGTTAAAGGCTGTGATCGACGCCCGCCCTTCCGGCGCATACAGGCAAAAACAATCTCCACCGATTCCGGTTGACCCCGGCTCCACCACGCACTGCACAGCCACCGCCGCGAGGGATGCATCCATGGCATTGCCACCGGCACGCAAGACCTCGAGCGCGGTTTGCGTGGCAAGCGGTTGGGATGTCGCGGCCATGCCGTGACGACTGTAACTTGGGGAACGACCCGGTTGATGGAAATCGCGCATGCCTCGCCTCTAAGTGGCTGTGGGAATCCCCAGATAGATGGGGCTTGCGCATTGTACCGTCGCCGCAGTCACACGGACGACATCCGGAGGACCGGCACAGAGATGTCAAAGCGCTTGCGGCAGTAAGCGCCGCGAGCGCGGTCCGTGGAACGACCGGATCAGTCGGGCAATGACGTCCGGCGCAGGTACGGGAAGACGGTCTCAAATTCACCAAATTTGGCGGTGGCGTCATCGTTGCTGACCGCGGGCGGGATAATCACGTCTTCGCCCACAGTCCAGTTCGCAGGCGTCGCAACGCCGTTGGCCGCCGCCGTTTGCAATGCGTCCAGCGCCCGCAAGATCTCGCCAAAGTTGCGTCCCACTGTCATCGGGTAGGTCATCATGAGTTTGACCTGCTTATCTGGCCCCACAATAAACACGGTGCGCACCGTGGCACTGTCAGCCGGCGTGCGACCGTCTGGCAGGTAGGCGTCGGCCGGCAACATGTCGAACGCTTTCGACATTGCCAAATCACCGTCAGCCACAATCGGGAAACCGGCTTTCGCACCCGAGAAGGATTCGATGTCGCCCTTCCACTGTCGGTGCTCATCGACGCCATCAACGGACACACCGAGCACTTTCGCGCCGCGCGCATCCCACTCGGCTGCAAGTTGCGCAACCGCACCAAACTCGGTCGTGCACACCGGTGTGAAGTCCTTGGGGTGCGAGAAAATGATGCCCCAGCTGTCGCCAAGCCAAGTGTGCAGCGAGAAAG
Organism: uncultured Granulosicoccaceae bacterium; assembly: GCA_937925815.1. Taxonomy (GTDB): domain Bacteria; phylum Pseudomonadota; class Gammaproteobacteria; order CALCKW01; family CALCKW01; genus CALCKW01. The sequence goes on from CALAMQ010000046.1 coordinate 31,713, forward strand.
ACCCTTGGTCAGTTGTGACGTCAAGATCGGGGATGGTGTCGTTGATGCGCATTGTTTGGGCACTCCTCAATGTAAGTTAGCGCGACGGGACATCGCGGCCGTAAACCGTCTCAATTAGCGTTGGGGCGCTCTCCAATTTAACAACCCCAGGGCTCTGAGCACAAAGGAGATCAGTATCCAGACTGCAAGGCAACCTTGCTCACCGTGCTAACTCTGCTGCTGTGGGCTCGGATGATATGAAAAGAATGCTATCGCGGTTAGTTGAGCACTACTCTTCAACAAGCTCACACGTGTGGATCTAACGTTACCTCCTCTCATCTATTTAACAGCGTGCCGACGGCCACAGGGTGAGACTTGCATAAAGCGACATCCTCAATCACCGTTGAACCGCCAGAGTAGTCCGGCAGACCGCACGGTGTCCGCAAGCACACCCACAACCCCGGCACTTTGCAATGCCACGGGCTCTCTATCCAGACAGCCCATAACAGCGGGCCGAGCCACGCCCTCAGACCCCCTATGGCGTTCTCAAGACAGATAAGGTCTACCCCGTCGGCGAACCGTCGTGCGCAAGGAGGTTGAATGGTGGCCCTACTGCCCGTGACCCGGAATACGCTCGATGAAGACTCATGCCCAAGCTGTTGTCATTGGGGGCGGCCTTGTTGGCTGCAGTGTGCTGTATCACCTGACCAAACTCGGCTGGAAAGACGTGGTGCTGCTCGAGCGTGATGAATTGACATCGGGGTGCACCTGGCACGCCGCGGCAAACATCCACGGACTGCACGACAACAACAACATCTCAAAGCTCCAGTACTACACCATGAAGCTCTACAAAGAGCTTGAGGCCGAGACCGGCCAAGGTTGCGGTGTATTTCAGCCGGGCAGCCTCTATCTCGCGCAAACCGCCGACCGCGAGCACCAGCTACGCATTCAAGCGGCCAAGGCCAAGACCTTCGGCGTCGACTTCTACGAACTGTCGGTCAAAGAAGCGCAGGAGATGCACCCGCTGGTCGATTTCGACGGCATCCGCTGCATCATGTTCGAGGCCGACGGCGGCAACGTCGATCCCTCCGGCGTCACCCACGCCTACGCCAGCGGCGCTCGCGCCAACGGCGCTGAGATCTACCGCTTCACCCCGGCACTTGAAACCAACCCGCGCGCGGACGGCACGTGGGACGTGGTCACACCCAAAGGCACCATCCACGCAGAGGTGGTGGTCAACTGCGGCGGTTTGTGGGGCCGTGAGGTCGCAAAGCTCGCGGGCTTCGAGCTGCCACTGATGACCATGGAGCACCAGTACTACGTCACCGAGAGCATGCCCGAGATCGAGGCGCTCGACCGCCGCCTGCCTTCGGTTGCAGACCGCGACGCCGAGTACTATTTGCGCCAGGAGGGCAACGGCCTGCTGGTCGGCGCCTATGAGAAAGACGGGCGCTTTTGGGCCGAAGAAGGCACGCCGCTAGACTTTGGCCACGAGCTCTTGCCAGACGACCTCGAACGCATCGGCGAGAACGTCATGCGCGCCTGCGACCGCATCCCGGCGCTGGCTGAGGCCGGGGTCAAGCGCGTGATCAACGGCCCGATGATCTGGTCACCGGACTCCTCCGCCCTGCTCGGCCCGGTGCCAGAGCTCAAGAACTACTATTGCTGCGCCGGCATCATCCCGGGTTTTAGCCAATCTGGCGGACTCGGGCTCTCGCTCGCGCAGTGGATTGTCGAGGGCGAATCCGAACTGGACATGTTCCCCTGGGATCTCGCGCGCTACGGCAAGTGGGCCGACAAAGCCTTCACCAAAGCCCGCGCCTTCGACAGCTACACCCACCGCTTCAAGATTCACTTCCCCTATGAGGAGCGTGAGGCCGGCCGGCCAGCGCGGATGCGCCCGGCTTACCAAAAACAAAAATCACTGGGCGCGGTGTTCGGGCTCAACTACGGCTGGGAACACCCACTGTGGTTTGCCGGTGAAGGGGTTGACGGCAAAGAGGACTACGGCTTTGAACGCCAAGCCTGGTTCGACCCGGTCGGCGAAGAGTGCAAAGCGCTGCGCGACAGCGTCGGTTTGCTCGACGTCTCAAACTTTGCCAAGTACGAGCTCACCGGCCCCGACTGCGGCGCGTGGCTGGACCGCATTGTTGCCAACAAAGTGCCAACAGAAATCGGTCGCACCTGCCTCGCGCCGCTGCTCGGCGTACGCGGCGGCATCGCCGGTGATTTCACGGTCACCAAAATGGCTGAAGACCACTACATGCTCTTTGGCTCAGGCATGGCAGAGCGCTACCACAAGCGCTTTTTTGACGCCGTGCCGCGCCCAGAAGGTGTGCGCTTTGAGAGCCTGACCGACGCGTGGGCGGGTTTTGCCATCGCCGGTCCAAAATCGCGTGAGATATTGCAGACGCTGACCAACACCGATCTCTCAAACGAGGCGTTCCGCTTTATGCGCTCGCGGCGCATGCCGGTTGCTGGCATCGACACCGTGGCGCTGCGCGTCTCATTCACCGGTGAGCTCGGCTGGGAACTCTACTGCGAAGAAAAAGACCAGCTCGCGCTGCTCGAGGCGCTGCTCGAAGCCGGCGCCAAGGACAACATCCGGCCCTGTGGCGGCCGCGCACTGCTGTCACTGCGCATTGAGAAGGGATACGGCAGCTGGGGCCGCGAGTACTCGCCAGAGTACTGGCCACAGGAGGTCGGGCTCGAGCGCCTGATCAAAACCGATAAACCCGACTTTCTCGGCCGGGACGCCTACCTCGCGCTCGCCGACAAACCGCCACGCGAAAAACTGGTGATGGTCTCCATTCCAGACGTCGACAACGACGCTGTCGGCGGCGAGCCGATTTTCGCAACCGATGGCACTCCCATTGGCCGCGTAAGCTCCGCAAGCTACGGACACACCGTTGGCAGCTCACTCGCGCTCGGCTTTGTCACCCCTGAACACGCCGCAGGCGGCACCGAAGTGGACGTTGCCATTCTCGGCATCAACACGCGCGGCGTGGTGCTCGACGAGCCGCCCTTTGATCCAAAGGGCCTGCACTTGCGCAGCTGAAGCAGTCCAAGATTCGACCGCAAGCGGTCGGCTTGCTAGGCTAAGTGGGTCACCACCTGGCTTTTTTTTTGTGTCCCCACTGACCATTGAATCCGCACACGCCCGCGTGGATGTGTGCGCTGAACTCGGCGCCGGCCTGCTCAGCTACGCGTTGCAAGACGGCACCCAGGTGCTGCGCCAAAGCCCGACAACACCGCATGTCCCGTTTGACCTGGCTTGCAATATCATGTTGCCTTGGTGCAACCGCGTCTCAGACGGCGGCTTCCACATTGACGGCCAATTTCACACGCTTGGCCAAACGCTGCCAGATCAACCCCTGCCACTGCACGGCAACGCGCTGACACTGCCATGGACCGTCACCAAGCAAGACGACGCCTCTATCGAACTCGCGCTGATATCCCGTGGACCCGGTCCATACCACTACGAAGCCCACGTGCGCTACGCACTCGACGGCGCTGCGTTGATTGTCGATCTCGGTGTCTGGCACTGGGGCGAGACGCCACTGCCCTACGGCCTCGGCCTGCACCCGTGGTTTGAGCTCGACGCCGACACCAGGGCGCAATTTACCGCCGAGGCGGTTGTGCTAACAGACAGTGACCGCTTGCCAACTGAGAGCGTTGATCTTGTGGACGCACCGGATTGGTCGTTTGAAGATGGCGCACAGCTACCCACCGACGGCATCGACAACGCGTTCACAGGCTGGTCTGGCACGGCGAGACTCAATTGGCCGTCTCGCGGGCTCATGCTCGACATCACAACCAACCCACAGCAGCCCTGTTGCCACCTCTTTGCACCGGGAGAAGGCGCAGACCACTTCTGTTTTGAACCGGTAAGTCACGCACCAAACGCGCACAACTGGTCGGGCGCATCCCCACACAGATTGACCACACTCGCCCAAGGCGATGGCCTCGAATCGCGCACGGTGTTGATGCCGTATCAGAGCGGCTGAATAAGTCCTGATACCGAGCGGTGCTCAGCAATCATCCGGCAAGCCGCGCGTGCGCCGGTAATCGCGCACCGCGCGCTCGAGCGCTGTGAGTTCAGGGTCTTCAAGGCCAACGCTTGCGAGGCCCTCGACGGTGTTGTAGAGGTATTCGCGGCTGGTGCCGATGGTGCCCTCGGCAACTGCAATGCACTCGACCAACTTTTGCGGCAGCAACTCACAGCAGTAGCGCACGTGGTTCGGGTTGGCCAAGAACACCACGCAGCGAATGGCGTCACCGTCTGTGGTGACAGCCTCGAGCAATTGCGCGCGGTAGGCGCCGCTGATCATCTCGCGCCGCCAGATGCAGGTCAGCTCCCAATCCACTCTTTCCGCTGGCACGTGAAAGGCGATGCCGTCGCAGTGCCCGCCGGGTGCAAGTGCAAGGTAAAAACCGGGCGCGTCTTCGCTGCCGCGCCCCGACTTATCCCACAGGCAATAGCGTCGCGTGAGGCCATCGAGGCGTGCGGGCGCGCTGCGGTCAAAATCGATACACGGGTTCCAGATCAATGACCCGTAGCCAAAAATCCACACATCCTCGCCGTCGATGCCGCGCAGAATCTGTTGGCGCGAGGCTTCGAATTCAGCGTCATCGAGCAGCGGGTAGTCGGGCACAGTCTCGCGGATGCGCGCGCGCAAGCGGTCGTTTTCCAGGTCTTCTCGGGTCAGAGGCATGCGGCAGGCGTGCGACAATCAAAGCGGTACAAGGATGTTGCACCACTCACCGGTCATATACCAGCGCAGTTCGCAGCGGATCAGCGGGTCAGTCGCGCCAACCCACCACACAGCGGGTGTCGCGGATAATCTGCAGCAGTGGGTAATCTCGGGTGACAACGCGCACGGCAATGTTGAGATCCAGAGGCAAAATGTCCCCGATGAGCTGATCGACGCGTCGGCGCACGTGTTCCATTTTCGACGGCGGATCAACCACCAGGTAGAACACCAGGCTCGCAGGCATCGCCAAGCCAAGCTCTTTGACTTCTGGCAGGTAGGCCTCGCGAATCGGTTGAATGTCCGCAACCATGCTCGACAGCCGTGTCACCAACTCACCCGGAATACGCTGGCTCGGTTTGCCAAAGATCAGGTGGCGGTCAATGCATTCGTCGGTAAACGGCGTCATGGCGCGCCTCTTTCGTGCTGGTCCGACAAAAACATAGCAGCTCAGCCACAACTCGCCCGCTCAAAAACACGCTGAGGGGGGCAATGCTGCGCTGCCCGGCACCGAACAACCGGCTCAGCAACCGAGCGCGTCAGCCAACGCGGTGATCGATGGAACCTCCAGCGTGCCCATCGGGAGCTCAGCACGCGAAGGCTCCACATCCACTCCAAACTCCAACGGCCGGTCAATGTACGCGCACGGCAGCCCATAGCCCGCCGCCGCGCTCAGGTCTTCGGGGTGACACGCCACCATCATCACCGACGCCGGTGGCACATCAAACACTTCTGCGACGCCAAGATAGGTGCGGGGATCGGGTTTGTAGGCTTTGAACACTTCTGCTGAGAGCACGCAGTCCCAATGCAGGCCCATGGCTTTGGCCATGTTGGTGAGGAGCGAGAGATTGCCGTTGGACAGCGGACACAATGTGAACCGCGTGGCCAGCCGGTGGATGCCGTCGACCGAGTCCGGCCAGGGCGGCAGACGGTGCCAGGCGCGAGTGAGGTGCTCGCGCGTGGCGTTGTCAATGTCATCGCGGCCCCACTCAGAGAGCACGCGGTCGAGGATTTGCCGGTGCAATACATCGAGGGTGACCCACTGGCCACCCTGGCGCACCGGCTCCATCGCCGGTTGATAGCCGTCGCGCCAGGCCCGCGCGAACTGCGCGCCGTCGAGCCCGCAATTGAGCTGGTCAACTTCGTGCGCGATACCGCCGTGCCAATCGACAACCGTGCCGAACACATCGAATGCCAAAACTGTCGGTTGATTCACCCTGCACCCCAAAAGCGACATTTTCCCAACTGTGCCACGCGCCCGCCCTGCACACCACCGGATTGTGCCGTTACACTGACCGCAACACGATGGAGTTGCGCTCATGACACTCAGCCACGGATTCAGCCACCTCGCCATGCCGGGCCCAACGGTCATCCCAGACCGTGTATTACAAGCCATGCACAGGCCCTCGCCCGACATCTACAGCGGCGAGCTCGTCGACCAGTCTGACGCGCTCTACAACGATCTCAAACGCGTCGCCAACACAAACGGTGACGCGATCATTTACATCGGCAACGGCCACGCCGGCTGGGAAGGGGCGCTGATCAACACCTTGCAACCAGGCGACCGCATTCTCGCGCTTTACACCGGTCGCTTTGGCCGGGGTTGGGCACAGATGGCCGAGGCACTCGGCGTTGAAATCGAGTCGCTGGATTTTGGGTCGAACTCACCGGTTGATCCAGACCGTGTCGAAGCGGCGCTGCGCGCAGACACCCAACACAGACTTCGCGCCGTGATCACCGTACAGACCGACACCTCAACTTCAATCCGCAACGACATCCCCGCCATTCGCGAGGCCATCGACAACGCCAAACACCCCGCGCTGTTCATGGTTGATTGCATCGCGTCGCTCGGTTGCGAGCCTTACCACATGGACGCTTGGGGGGTGGACGTGACCGTGGCCGCCTGCCAGAAAGGCTTGATGACGCCGCCGGGTCTCGCGTTCAATTTTCTCAATGCCAAAGCAAAGGCGAGACAAGCCGAACTGACCCACGTGAGCCAGTACTGGGATTGGGCGCAACGCCTCAAAGAAGAGCATTTCTACCAAAAGTTCTCAGGCACACCACCTACCCATCACCTCTTTGCGCTGCGCGAAGCGCTGAACATGATTCACGAAGACGGTATCGAGCAAGTGTGGCGACGCCACAGTGTTTTTGCCGAGACGGTCTGGGCCGCGGTTGACGCGTGGTCAGAAGACGGCCCGCTGCGATTGCATATTCCAAATCCTGAGCACCGTTCGACCGCCGTGACCACTATCGTCGCAGGCGACGGCAACGGTCCGCGTATCCGCCAGTGGTGCATCGACAAGCTCGGCGTAACACTCGGTTATGGGCTGCCAATTGGTGAACTCGCCTCGGACAGACCAGACAACTTATTTCGGATTGGCCACATGGGCCACGTCACCCCAACAGGATTACTCGGCAGCCTCGGGTGCGTTGACGCAGCGCTTACAGCACTAGACATTGCACACGGTGACAATGCCCTCAATTGTGCCACCAACAAGATTGCAAGCTCGATAACCGATTGAAAGTTCAATAGCGCGCCGGTAGGCTAACCATACGATGTCGGCACGCGCGCAAACAGGCACCGACCCAACACCGATTAAGAGGTAAGGATCATGTGGCAAGAATTCATTGCACTTAAGAATGTCGGCACACGCGAAGGCGGCATGCGCCTCGGCGCGGGCGCAATGGCCATACTTTGGGGCCTGACCGGCGGTGGCCTGATCATCACCCTCATCGGCGCCATCCTGGCTGTGACCGGTTATTACAACTCGTGTCAGCTCTATAAAATCATGGGCCGCAATACCAATACTGGTAGCGCCTAGATCACCCAGCGCTTGCGACAACGTCGCGGCGGTTGTCGGTGCTAGACAACGCTGTCACGCCTCAGAGTTGTTTGGGGAACCTCCAAACAAGCCCCATCAGTCAGGTAGGCCTGCCCCCGGTGCGCCGGCCCGGTCCGCTTTTTTGGAAGGTCCGTCACACGGTTGGCTTCGCCTTGTTTCGCACTCAGCTGGGACTTTTTCGGAGCCTCCCTAGCAGTCTTGGCAAGTCTTTAATCCGAAAACTCGGTAGAGCGGACAGAAGTTCATGGCGGCGGTGGCGACAAAAACAATGCCGACATAACCCCACCACCCGATTGTCGCCGTTGCTGCCAAAACAATCAGCGCTGCACCACCAACAAAACGCGCCATGCGGTCCCAGTTAGCCAGATTGCGTGTCATCGTCGATCTCCACTTCTCTTCAGGTAGGGGACAGCGTATCCGGACTGAAACGCGCGTTATGTGATTCTGTCACACTGGACCAGCTGCACTGTGTTCAACCAGTGCAGCTTTGTCGGCAATCACAATGCTGCCACGCGACACGCCAATCCAGCCGCGAGACTCGAACACTTTTAACGCTCGCGAAACCACCTCGCGCGCGGTGCCCAATTCCACCGCTATATCGGCTTGCGTCATATCAATGGACTGGCTTGGTCGGGCTGCTAGCCATCTCGCTAGACGCAAATCTGTCCTGTGTTCGAGCAAATCATCAATAACAGAAGTCAATTCACCCACGCGTTCTGCAAAGCTCTGAAAGACAATGGATTGAAACGCTGTGTCCGTTTGCATCAAATGGCGAAAAGTCGCGCGCGAGATCAGCGCACCTTGCACCGCCCCCTCGGCGTAACCAAAACCCGAATAGGGGCGGCCTGAAAGCAAACAGGTTGTGGTGAGAACACAAGACTCACCCACCCCGACACGGTAGAGAACAACAGTGCGACCTGCGCTATTGGTTTGTTCAACGCGAACAGCGCCGTGGTTGACGATGACAAAGCCACTGCTGACATCGCCCGGTGAAAACACCAGCTCACCATCTGCAAATTCAACGCGCCGCCCATTACAAACGTAGTCATTTATTTTATTCACCCGATCACTCTAGCGCGCTATAGATCCGCCAGTCATCAAATCCTACCCTCAGAGAGTTTCAACACCCACCGGCAAACCGCCGTTTCGAAAAATTCAGAGGTTCTATCGAACGCTCAGGTGATTGAGCGGTCGCATAACATGCTCATGACAATCCGCAAGACATGACAACACCACTGCAACTCGTTTGGTTCAAGCGCGACCTGCGCGTGCACGACCACGCAGCGCTTGCGCGCGCTGCTGAACGCGGACCGGTGCTACCGCTCTATATCGTTGAGCCCGGTCTCTGGGCGCTTGGCGACCAAGCCGAAAGGCACTGGGCGTTCATCGCCGAGACGCTGATCGAATTGCGCGCCGAGCTCGCATCCCTCGGGCAGCCGCTGGTGATCCGGGTGGGCGAGGCGGTGCCGATTTTTGAGCGCGCGCGCAAACAGCTTGGCGTCGCGGCCATTTGGTCGCACGAAGAGACTGGCAACGGTTGGACCTATCAGCGCGATTTAGCCGTCGCGGCGTGGGCCGCAGACCGTGGAGTGCAGTGGCACGAGTTACAGCAAACAGGTGTGGTGCGGCCGCTCAAAAAACGGGATGGCTGGGCCGGGCGGTGGAACCGCTTTATGTCGGACCCGGTCGTGTCCGCCCCCGATTCTCTCGCGCCGCTCTCGGCTGTGGAGCCCGCCGATATACCAACTGCCACACACATTGGCATCACGCTCGCCCCCTGCCCCACACGCCAAAGTGGAGGACGTGCAGTTGGCCTCGCCACCTTAAAAGACTTCTTAAACGAACGCGGTGAGCCCTACCGCGCCGCGATGTCCAGCCCCGTCACGGGCGCTGCGCACTGCAGCCGCATCAGCCCCTACCTCGCGTGGGGCGCACTCTCAATGCGCGAAGTGGCGCACGCCACCTGGGCACGCCGCGCGGCGCTCAAAGCGCTCGACGGCCCGACAACCTGGCGGCAGTCGATGAGCAGTTTTGAAAGCCGCCTCCACTGGCGCGACCACTTTATGCAAAAACTCGAAGACGAGCCGCGCATGGAGTTCGAGAATCTGCACCGCGCTTACGACGGCTTGCGGCCCGTTGAACCGGATGCTGCGCGCTTACAATCCTGGTGCACAGGTGAAACCGGCCTGCCCTTTGTCGACGCCTGCATGCGCATGCTGATTCACACCGGTTGGATGAACTTCCGCATGCGCGCGATGCTGATGGCAGTCGCGAGCTACCACCTCTGGCTTGACTGGCGCGCCACCGGCGAACACCTGGCACGGCAGTTCACCGACTACGAACCGGGCATCCACTGGTCTCAGGTGCAGATGCAGTCCGGCACCACCGGGATTAACACGGTGCGTATTTACAACCCAATCAAACAAGGCATCGA
>CALAMQ010000047.1 GCA_937925815.1 uncultured Granulosicoccaceae bacterium
GCGAGCTGCAACGGGGTCGCCACGATCAAACCCACGCAGGGCCGCGTGCCGTCGTTTAGCCCGTCTTTCACACGCGAGCGACCGGCCCTCGCCCAGCTCTTTTCAACCCAGGGCCCGATCACACGCAGCGCCGAAGACTGCATGCTCGCGCTCGACGCCATGAGCCAAAGCGATTGGCGCGATCCCAACCAAGTGCCAGCGACCCTGCATTACGCCGACGACGCCCATCCCTGCGCGGTGGCGCTCGCCGAGGTGCCGCCTGACATGGACTTTGATGACACCGTGCGCGAGGCGCTTGCCAGCGCGAGCGAACACCTCACGCGCGCGGGTTACCAAGTCACGCGAGTTGAAATGCCCGCGATGGACCGCTTGATGCCGCTGTGGTGCGATCTCGTGTTGCACGAGCTTGCGAGCCTCACGGGCCAGTCGATGCTGGCCAATGCGAGCGCGGATTTCCACACCGTGTGGCAGGACTACACCACGCTCTTCCCGCCGCCGACCGATAACGGCGTGCTCGAAGCCATGGCCGAGCGGCTGAGCGTGATTCGGCAGTGGCTGGCAGTGCTCGAGCGCTATCCCATCGTGCTCGCACCGGTCAGTACCGCGCGCACACCTGGCCCCCGAGGCGACCTCGACTACCCCGATGGCGCGGGCGCCTTTCTGAACCGTCAGCTTCGTTTCACAACCGGTATCAACCTACTCGGACTGCCTTCGGCTGTGGTGTGCAGCGGTGTCTTCGACGGCATGCCTATCGGTGTACAAGTGATCGCATCGCGCTTTCGAGAGATGCGCAGCCTGCACGCCGCTGCCGCGATTGAACGCGGCACCGCGCTCGATTGGCCGGCGCTTTGGCGTGATCGCGTCGCGTCCGGCGCCAACCCAGCGCCGGCTTAAACCAAGCACGTCCCCATCCGCACCACCACAAAACGCGGATCAGGCTGTAAAATATATCGATGTGTCGCCGACAACTGTGTCTGCGCCGCCCTCCACGAGCTACCGAGCCCCATCCGATGCCCAACACCAGCACTGACGCACTGTCCGCCAACGCCATTCGAATCCTGTCTGCCGACGCCGTGCAACGCGCCAATTCCGGTCACCCTGGTGCCCCGATGGGCATGGCAGATATGGCAGTCGCGCTGTGGCAACGCCACTTGCAGCACAACCCCTCTGACCCACAGTGGCTCAATCGCGACCGCTTTGTGCTGTCCAACGGGCACGCGTCGATGCTCATCTATTCCTTGCTGCACCTGACCGGCTACGACCTGCCGATGTCGGAGATCGAGAATTTCAGGCAGCTGCACAGCAAGACCCCAGGTCACCCGGAAGTGGATGTCACCCCAGGGGTTGAAACCACAACCGGGCCGCTCGGACAAGGTATCGCCAACGCCGTTGGCATGGCGCTCGCCGAGAAGCTGCTGGCTGACGAGTTCAACCGCCCAGATCACGTGGTCATCGACCACCACACCTACACCTTCCTCGGCGACGGCTGCCTGATGGAGGGCATCAGCCACGAGGTCTGCGCGCTAGCGGGCAGCTTGAAGCTCGAAAAACTGATTGTGCTGTGGGACGACAACGGCATCTCAATCGACGGTGAAGTCGGTCCGTGGTTCAGCGACGACACCCCTGCGCGCTTTCGCGCCTACGGCTGGAACGTCATCGAAGCGGTCGACGGCCACGACGTCGACGCCATCGACGCCGCCATCGCAACCGCCAAAACGCACACCGGCGCACCCACGTTGATCGCGTGTCGCACCCGCATTGGCGAGGGCTCGCCAAACAAAGCCGGCACGGCCAAAGCGCACGGCGCGCCGCTCGGGGATGATGAAATCGCCCTGACCCGCGACGCGCTGGGTTGGGATGCGGCACCTTTTACGGTACCTGACGCCGCACGCGCAGCGTGGGACGCCAGCAGCGCCGGCGCCGAACGCCAAACGCAATGGCAAGCCCGCTATGACGCCTACCGCGCCGCCCACCCCGCGCTTGCCACCGAGCTCGAGCGCCGCATGGCAGGTGAGCTGCCAGCGGATTACGCCACGCGCAGCGCCCGGATACTCGCCGAACTCAGCACCGATGACACCAAACACGCCACACGCAAGGCCTCTCAGATTGCCATCACCGCGCTCGCGGACTGGCTGCCTGAGATGCTCGGCGGCTCGGCTGACTTGACCGGCTCAAACCTCACCAACTGGCCAGACTGCGGCGCCGTGCGCGGCGGACAACCGGGCGGGCGTCACATCAACTACGGCGTGCGTGAATTCGGCATGGCCGCGATCATGAACGGCATCACCCTGCACGGTGGCTACATCCCCTTCGGCGGCACCTTCCTCACCTTCTCTGACTACTCGCGCAACGCGCTGCGGATGTCCGCGCTGATGAAGCGCCGCACCATCCACGTCTTCACCCACGACTCCATTGGGCTCGGTGAAGACGGCCCGACGCACCAGTCGGTGGAGCACGCCGCGAGCTTGCGTTTGATCCCGAATCTCGATGTCTGGCGCCCGGGAGACCTCAGCGAGACCGTCGTGGCGTGGACCGAGTCGCTGGCGGCGGCTGATCGCCCGAGCGCGTTGCTGCTTTCGCGCCAGGGCATGCCGCCGCAAGCGCGCGATGAAGCCACCCGCGCCGCGATTGCCAAAGGCGGCTACACCCTCGTCGACGCCGACAACCCGGCCGCTGTGTTGATCGGCACCGGATCGGAACTCCACCTCGCGGTCGAGGCCGCCGAAGCGCTCGCCGCCGACGGCATCGCCGTGCGCGTGGTCTCCATGCCTTGCCTCGACGCCTTCGAACGCCAAGACCGCAGTTACCGCGACAGCGTCATCCCGCCTGGCACGCCAGTGGCTGCCATCGAGGCCGGTGTCGCAGACACTTGGCTGCGTTTCGCACCGCGTGAGCAGGTCATCGCGATGCCTGGATTTGGCGAGTCAGCGCCAGGCGGCACGCTCTATGAGCACTTTGGAATCTCAAGTGCAGCGCTCGTCGACGCGGTTCGCAAGGCGCTCGCCTGATGCAAGCGCCGCTGATTGCGCCGTCCATTTTGTCGGCCAACTTTGCCGCCCTCGGCCAAGACGTCGATGACGCCATCGCCTCGGGTGCCGAGTGGGTGCATTTTGATGTCATGGACAATCACTACGTGCCCAACCTGAGTTTTGGGCCCGTGGTCTGTCAGGCGCTTCGCAACCACGGTGTGACAGCACCGATTGACGTGCACTTGATGGTCAAACCGGTGGACCGCATCGTGCCGGAATTTGCCGAGGCCGGGGCCAGCAGCATCACCTTTCACCCCGAGGCGAGCGAGCACGTTGATCGCACGCTGCAATTGATTCGTGACGCAGGCTGCCAAAGCGGTCTGGTATTCAACCCGGCAACGCCGTTGGATTGCCTGCGCTACGTCATCGACAAAATAGACATCGTCTTGTTGATGTCGGTCAACCCGGGCTTTGGTGGGCAGTCATTTATTCCCGCCACCCTCGATAAATTGCGCGAGGCGCGCGCGTTGATCGACAAGAGCGGCCGCGACATCCGCTTGCAGGTGGACGGCGGCGTCAAACTTGACAACATCGCCGAGATTGCCGCAGCTGGCGCCGACACCTTTGTCGCGGGTTCAGCGTTTTTCGGTGCCGCGCGGGACAGTGACCCGCATCGCTTTGACACCGTTTGTGCCGAGCTGCGGCAGCGCGCAACGGCAGCTGCCTGACGCGCAGAGCGCGCGCCAACACTTCAGAATTCGACTATTTCACCACCCGGCAGTCAGCCGGGTGCGTCGGCTCGCGCGCTTCCCAAAGCTGCTCCTTCACCAACACCACACTCGCCCCGATGAGCACTGCGGCGCCAATAAACACATTGGCAGAAGGCCACTCAGAGAACACCGCGGCACCAATCAGCACCATCCAAATAAATTGGGAATTGACCAGGAGTGAGAAAAAATGCACGGGCACGCGCTTGACGGCCTCAAGTGCGAGCCACCGAGACAAAAACATGAGCAACGCGTAGAGCGCCACCCACAGCAGATCCACCACGTCCATCGGTTTGTAAACAGAGGGCAAGGCCGCCAGCATCACCACAGCCATGACAACATGCGTGTACAACATCAGTGACATCGGGCGGTACTCCCGCTGGCTGATATAACGTGTCAACACAATCGAAAGCGTGCCGGTCAGCACACCAATACTCGCCGCTAGGTACCCGACCAGTTTCCCATCGGGTGCACTTGGGAACAGCAACGCAACACCAATACCGCCACCGGCCAAGGCGAGCCAACTACGCGCACCCACCCGGTCTCCCAGAATGGGTTTTGCCACCACGCCAGAGAGCAGCGGTGCGAGCCCGATGAACAAAAACACCTCGGCAAAATCGAGGAATTTAAAGGCGTAGTAATAGCCCGCAACGGCGGTGCAAGCGAATACACACCGGCCCGCCATGGCTTTGGGAAATTCAGTGCGCCACTCCAGCTTTTCCGCGGTTGCCCGTGCCGTGATCACTGAGAATACACAGATGCACAAAGCGGACAACACAAAGAGTTGCGGCGCCTCGAATCCGCTTGCGAAATGCTTGACGATGCCGTCGCACGCAGCGGCAATAAACGTGAACAACAACGTGATCCCGACGCTGAACCACACCGTGCGAACACGATTCTTGGCAGATACATCCATCACCTAGGCACGGCAACTGATCGACTGAAATGATGGAAAAATTCGTCAAACTTCGGGCAACTCGCGCTCAGCGCGTGGATGTGGGTACGCGCGACATCACTCAACGCATCACCAGCGTCGCGGCTAAAGGCGCCCCAATCCCCAGTTCTCCGCTCAGCAGAACGCCATAAAATGCCGGACAATTCACGCAGTGGCGTCGGTTGGCGCAGTCTGGATCCGCGGCTAAACACAGCGTCCGAGGCGGTGAATCCATTTGCGAGCAACGCACCACCAGCGAGCGACTCCGCCCACCCGAGCGTGAGTGCTTCGTGGTAAAAATCATTACCAGGCATGTTCGTCCCTGACTCTGTCGCAACTACGGATCCGTGTGCAGCGCGCGCGACATGCTGCCAGTAAAACGGGGGCTCCACCCCGCAATAGCGCAACGCCACGAGCACCTCAGCTAAGAGGTCGACGTCGTCATCCAACAACGCCACCATTCCAGCATACTCCAAGGACGTCTTGAGATCAGCTAACCACGCTGGATTGTTCATCCCGTACCCACTGATGTAAAACACAGCGTGGGTCAGCTCAAAAGCCGCTTTTCGATTAGGCACCGCAAAATACGGCGCGTTGACGCAGAAATTCCTGACTCGATCCAGCAGCGCAGCGTCCGGTTCCGACGCGGAATTAAACGGGCTTGTTAGCCAATGTGTTTCCAGCCGTTGCAAGTCAGACAACTCACCGGCAACAAAACGCTGATTCAAAACAAACTGGTTGAGCGATGAGTATGTGTCGCCGGAAAAACCGAGTAATTCGAGGTCTCGGCAAATAGACAAAATAAAACGGTAGTATTGCGGAAAGAATTGAAGCCGCAGCGGGGCCTCTTGGTAAAAACGCTCGTAGCAAGCAAGACTCGCGACGGACACAGGCGACTCTGTGCAGGTGAGCACCCGCAGCAACTCTGAATTTTCTTTTAGCCAGTACACATCCTCAGGTGAACGGCGCCCTGTCGCAAAACACGTCAACAACGAATTGGCGGTTGCACTCTCATCCTGACTTTCTGTGTTTTTTACCGCGTACAGCATCCCTTCACCCCTATTCGTTCGGTTTCCGCCATAGAACCATCATCAACGCAATAGCGCCTTTCAAAACGGACCAGTGCCACAAGCCAAGACTACTTCAGACACCAAAAACCGGCGTAAAAAACAGCAGAAAGCGTGTCACCGTCGCTGTGAGTGTGATCGATAAGGGGGTTGCCGATGTTTCACACTAACCGCAAAAACCTGCCACCGATTATTCGCAACTCGGTGGCAGGCAACCGCGAAAATATTACACAATCAAGGCCGCCGCGTTCGTCCGTTGAACAACGTGACCTTCAGTGCAATAGTTTTTGATTAAGCGGTGTAGCAGCCGTACAACTCAGAACCGGCGCCAGAGTGCGACGTACCGGCGCGCTGGGTGTAGCATCCAAGCAGCTCTGTGCCAGCACCAGAGTGCATTGAGCCTGCTGCAAGGGTGTAGCAACCGAAGAGCTCGGTGCCTTCGCCAGCGAACATCATACTGTCTTCGACAATTGCGTCCTGTGAAGAGACGACTTCTTGAGTCATTGCGTGCATGATTTTCAACCTCCATATTGTTTAATCAAGCGCGATTGATTATGCATGCCGATCGATTTGATGCAACCCCGGTTTTTTAAACTTGACCTCAATCTGTTTTATCGGTAGCCAATTTCAATAACCTTTTT
Organism: uncultured Granulosicoccaceae bacterium; assembly: GCA_937925815.1. GTDB lineage: Bacteria > Pseudomonadota > Gammaproteobacteria > CALCKW01 > CALCKW01 > CALCKW01. The sequence continues at coordinate 6,379 of CALAMQ010000047.1, forward strand.
TTTATTGAACGATTGTTGAGTTATTAATTCGAAAAATGGCGTTTCAGTATCCAAACAAATCAATAAACCGTAACTGTGTTATGCACGATCATCAGCAGGTTTCAGACACACGCACGGCTTCATCGTGCACGCTAATCCTGCGCAGATTGATGCATGCCAGCTCAACTACGGCATTGAAGCGAGCAGGCTTCACAGTGCAACAAGCTCAAATCCACAGCCTTTGCGCAGTAAGTCGCTATCAGCAAACGTGGCCAGCACTGTCTCGTCTGCGAAAGATCCAGTACCCGATCACGACAATATCAAGTGCTGGCAAGCTGTTGACAATACGGCGTCGCAGGTACACTGCGTTGTATCACGAAGAGTTACGGCGGCACGAGGCAAGACATGAACGATGTAATCACCCTGGAGGTTATCGGTCAGACTGCGCTGATCACCGTGGACAACCCACCGGTGAACGCCGCGAGTGCTGCGGTCCGCGCCGGATTGGTCGCGCTGTTTGACCAAGCGAACGACGATGACGCCGTCGATGTGATCGCCTTGATTGGTGCAGGTCGCACTTTTACAGCTGGCGCAGACATCCGTGAATTTGGCAAACCGCCTGTCGAGCCCACGTTGCCCGCTGTGTGCAATCATATTGAGTCGTCGGCGAAGCCGGTCATCGCGGTGGTGCACGGCACAACCCTAGGCGGCGGACTTGAGATAGCGCTTGGTTGCCACGCCCGCGTCGGCGTCAGTGGCGTTCAGCTCGGTTTTCCCGAAGTGAATCTAGGCATCATTCCGGGCGCTGGGGGCACGCAGCGCGCACCGCGTCTCTCAGGCGTCGTCGGAGCCGCCGAGTACATTTCGTCCGGCAACCGACTATCAGCAGAACAAGCCATGGACGCCAATCTGCTCAATGTATTAGTAGAAGGCACACCAAGAGAGCTCGCTCTAGAGTACGCCGAAAAAGTGCGGTCCGGTGATCTGCCAACACAGCGTACCGGTGAACGCGTGACAACCCCAGACGCTGAAGGTCTTGAATCAGTTCGCGCGGCAGTCACGGCGCGTTCGCCCCGCTTGCTCGCACCAAAGCGGTGCGTCGATGCAGTCTCGGCCAGCGACTTGCCGCTCACTGATGGTCTCGCACGCGAGCGAGCGCTCTTCGATGAGTGTGCGGCAACCGATCAGCATCGGGGCTTAGTACACGCCTTTTTTGCCGAACGCGCGGTGCAGAAAATTCCAGAGGCCAACGCCACCCCGCTGCCCATTGAGCAAATAGGCGTCATCGGCGGTGGCACGATGGGCACGGGGATCGCAACTGCTGCATTGCTTGCGGGACTGCCAGTCACCTTGATCGAGATGAACAGCGAGGCGATCGAGCGCGCGCGCGCCGCCATCACAGCCAATCTCGACGGTGCGCTCAAACGTGGCAAGCTCAGCCAGCCGCGACACGACTCTATTTTCGCGGGGGCGCTGCAGTTCTCAACAGAACTAGATGCCTTGGCACAGACAGACCTCGTGATTGAGGCCGTGTTTGAAGACATGACAATAAAGCAGGATATATTTCAGAAACTCGATGCATTGTGCAAACCCAGCGCATTGTTGGCGAGTAACACGTCATATCTTGATATCAACCAAATCGCCGCATGCACTCAACGACCAAGCCAAGTGCTGGGCCTGCATTTTTTCTCACCAGCTCACATTATGCGGTTACTCGAGGTGGTCGTCGGCGACAACACCTCAGCGGACGTAGTCGCCACGGGTTTTGCACTCGCAAAGCGCTTGCGCAAAGTCGCCGTGCGCGCCGGTGTTTGCGATGGCTTCATTGGAAACCGCATACTCGGCCACTACCGCAAAGCCGCCGATTACCTTCTGCTCGACGGCGCGCACTACAGCCAAATTGATGCCGCCTTAGAATCCTTCGGCTTTGCGATGGGGCCGTTCGCCGTGATGGATCTCGCCGGGCTCGACATCGGTTGGGCAACGCGAAAACGGCAGGCCGCCACAAAGCCGCAAGCAGAGCGCGATGTCGGTGTCGCAGACCGCATTTGTGAAAACGGCTGGTTCGGGCGCAAAACCCAACGCGGTTACTATGACTACCGCGTTGATCAACGCGCACCTCACCCAGAAGTCGATGAGATCATCGACGCCGAGCGAAAAGCAGTTGGCATCACACCAAGGGCGTACACAGATAGCGACATTGTCGACCGCTACATGACAGCCATGATCTCAGAGGCTACACGGGTGGTCGAAGACGGCATCGCGTTGCGCCCGGTTGATGTCGACACGGTTTTTCTATTTGGATACGGATTCCCGCGCGACCGCGGAGGCCCGCTGCACTACGCTGATACATTGGGCGCCAAGGAGCTGGTAGCGCGCATCGAGCGCTGGGCGCAAGACGACCCACACTACTGGCAAGTGCCGCAGCTCTTGCGCAAGATGGCACAAGACGGCAGCCAATTCGCCGACCTCAACACCGCCCAGCTTCCACATGGATTGCGTGTATGAATTTTACGTTTAGCGAAGACGAACGCGCTTTTGAAGCCGAGGTCGAAACTTTTCTTCGCGACAAACTGCCACCGGAGATCGCGGCTCGCACGCATCGCGGTGAAGAGATTGGCAAGGCCGACACCGAGCGTTGGCAGGCGATCTTGAGTCAGAAAGGTTGGCTTGCGCCAACGTGGCCTGTGGAACACGGCGGCGCAGACTGGGACCCTGTCAAACACTATCTGTACGATGCCGCGGCCTGTCGCGCAGGCGCGCCGAGAACGGTCCCATTTGGGGTCAACATGCTCGGCCCCGTGCTGATCGCATTTGGCACTCCAGCACAGCAGCAGCACTATCTGCCGCGCATACTCAACGGCAAGGATTGGTGGTGTCAGGGTTATTCTGAACCCGGCGCAGGTTCAGATCTCGCAAGCTTGCGCACACGTGCTGAACAAGACGGCGACTACTACATCATAAACGGACAAAAAACCTGGACCACACTTGGCCAATACGCGAACAACATTTTCTGCTTAGTGCGCACCCGTGCGTCGGGTAAACCGCAAGAGGGCATCAGCTTCGTGCTCGTCGACCTCGACACTCCAGGTGTGGAAATGCAGCCTATAAAACTCATTGAGGGCGGCCACGAGGTCAATGAAGTCTTTTTCACCGACGCCCGCGTGCCGGTGGCAAACCGCGTCGGCGAAGAGAACAAAGGCTGGACCATCGCCAAATATTTACTCGGTCATGAACGCACCGGTATTGCGGGCGTCGGCTTGTCCACACACGCACTCACTAGGCTCAAAGCCGTGGCTAGACAGCAAACCCGAAACGGCAAACCACTAATCGAAGACCCGTTGTTTTCCTCGAAAATTGCCGAAGTGGAAATTGACCTTGCGGCGATGACTATCACCAATTTGCGCATGCTCACGCAATCGCAAGGCAGCCCCGGACCCGAGGCTTCCATGCTCAAAATCAAGGGCACGGTCATTCACCAGACCCTCAATGATCTTGCACGGCGGGCGCTGGGACCGGCGGCAGCACCGTTTCCGGCCGAAGCTCTGGCTGCTAACCTCGCGCTTGTCGAGGACACGCAAGCGCGCAATGCCGCGCGGTATTTTAACAACCGCAAGCTGTCAATTTTTGGCGGTTCAAATGAAATCCAACGCAATATTCTCAGTGCCATGACATTGGGCAACCGCCGATGAATTTTGAACCCACTTCTGAGCGCCGCATGATCAGCGACGCACTCGCGCGCTTGCTTGCCGATCACAGTGATGTGTCATCGCGCGACGAAACCGCGTTCCAAGCCCCTTATAGCCGAACCAAAACCTGGCAGGCGCTAAGCGAGATGGGCGCTTTTGCCGCGCTTGCACACGAATCCGCAGGCGGGTTCGGCGGCGAGGGCTTCGATATCGCGACCGTCTTTGAAGCGCTCGGCCGTGCATTGTGTCCAGAACCTGTCCTCGCCCAACTGCTCAGCATTCAATTGCTCACGCACGTCGGCGACTCAAGCGTCAACAACGCACTGACCGGCGCCACCCGCTACGCGCTCGCTTGGGAGGAACCCGACACCTGGTTTGATATCGAACGCATTGACACTCAGGCCACAACGGAAAACGGCAACATTCTCATCACTGGCCGCAAGAGCGTTGTCTACGGTGCACCGGCGGCGCAGCGGTATCTGGTCTTGGCCAAGTTTGAAGGCGACCTTGCATTGTTCGACGTCGACGCCGACACAGTCGAGCGGCACAGCTACGCGATGATTGACGGCGGTGGTGCGGCCGAGCTTTTTTTCCGCGCGACGCCAGCAACGTTACTGATCAACGATGCACGCGCCCCACTGCAACTGGCGCTCGATGCTGGCGCGCTGGCATTGTGCGCCGAGGCCGTTGGCATCATGGATGTGTTGCGCGACACCACGCGTGACTACCTTGGCACACGCAAGCAGTTCGGCGCACATATCGGTAGGTTTCAGGCGCTACAACACCGCTTTGTCGATCTCTCAATTGAAATCGAGCAAGCGCGGTCGATCACACAATTGGCGGCCTCCCGCCTCGGCGACACCGAAGGCTCGCGCAGCGTGTCCATGGCCAAACACTTGATCGGCCGGGTTGGTCAATTAGTCGCTGAGGAGTCGATCCAAATGCACGGCGGCATCGCCATGACATGGGAATACACTGTCTCCCACTACGCCAAGCGACTGACCATGATCGACCATCAACTCGGCGACCGTGACCAACACCTGCAACGCGTCATGCAGACCTTATAGCAAGCGCCAACTGCGACGACTCACTCATAGCGTCAAACGCAACGGATGCGACTCGATGCACAGTGTCAAGACCAACCTCAAGGCCATTCTCTATGACTTTGGTGGGGTGTTTTGTGAATCCCCGCTCGCGAAGTTCACAGCGTTTGAATCGGAACACGGTCTGCCGCCGCAGTTTCTCGCCAATACCATCAAGGCTCAACCCAACCACGGTGCGTTCGGTCGATTTGAATGTGGCGTGACAAGCTTGGCTGAATTTGACCGTGCTTTCTTGTTGGAAACCACGCGAGCCGGCCACGCTGTCAGCGGCCAGACCCTAATGTCGCTAATGCAATTGCCTCTACGCCCTGCCGTGGCACAACATCATCGATCCCTGATAGACGCGGGATTCAAGACAGCGTGCATCACCAACAACACGCCGAACAGCCGCGCGTCAAACTGGGTGCCAGCCGATTCAAAGGCTTTATCAGAGTGCATCCTCAGTGCCTTCGACGTGGTGATTGAAAGCGCCGCCGAAGGTATACGCAAGCCCGACCCTGCGATTTATCTGCTCGCTTGCCAGAGGCTCAGCATCCACCCAAGCGAGTGTGTCTTTCTGGATGATCTGGGGGTGAACCTCAAACCGGCGCGCGCGCTCGGCATGCACACCATCAAAGTGCCAGTCTACGATTGGCACCTGGCATTTGAGTCGCTTGGGAAGATAACAGGTGTGCGTTTCAACTGATTAAAGTCAAACCTCACGTAATCAATCGACAACTTCAACTTCTTCGACCGACTCTACGGAGGGCTCCACTTTTTGTGAAGCACGGTAGCGTGAATGTGCGGATTCAGCCATGGTACAAATTCGATCTATCAGGTCATCGGCAACTGGCAACAGGGGCAATTCGCGCAAGCGTGCAACAACCCCAGTCACTGAGCCCCGCAACGGGTAGTTAACCACCGGCAAGGCTTTAATCTGATCACTGTTTCCTGTGAGGCGAAATAACAACGGCGACACCACCGCCACCGAATCTGTAGACAGCAATAGCTGTCGCACAAGCCCCATGTCGTGAGCGGTCAAGAACACCGACCGAAATTCCGAAATGGTGCGAAATTGATCCGGCCAGCCCTTGCGAATGTCTTCCAGCATCCAGTCCGGTACATCGCCCGCGAGCACCGGATATTCAATGACCTCTGAGGGTAATACGACACTCTTTTGCGCGAGCGGATGCGTTATACGGCACAACGGCAGGGGCGGTGCAAGTGGGAGTTCGCGCCAGCTGATGTTGGTGTCGCGTTGCTCTGGCGGCAGGCCGACATAAAGATCAATGCGCTTATCATTCAGCGCTTCAACACTGTCTGCCCAATTGCAAGTGAGCACGCGGATGCGAACATCGGGCTTGTGCTGCATCAACTCGATTAACACTGGCGCAAGCAATGTTTCGCTGAGATTGCTGTCCGCCCCGATCACAATCGATCCCGAACCGCTGTCACGCATCTGCACAAGATCACGCTCTGCCCGCTCCATCTCAGACAACGCAATGGAGGTGGAGCTGAGAAGTCGGCGACCGATTGCGGTGGGCACGGTGCCGCGTTTACCGCGCACAAACAAGCTCACACCGTAATGCTGCTCAAGACGCGCAATAGATTGGCTCAGGGCGGAGTGCGTCATACCGAGGCGGGCCGCTGCTTTGCGGTAGTTGCCTGTTTCACCCAATACTTGTAATTGCCGAAACCCGCGCAACAAGTCCATCACTCACCCCAAAATTGCTTCAAAGACCGCGACCCACTGCGCGCCAAACAGAATGTTAGCAAACAACGTTAGCTTACAATCGCTAAAAGCGCCAATTGAACCCAGCACAGCGCACATTTCACTGATTTCGTGAATTATATTTCTTATTTGTGCGCTTTTTATTCTTCGAGGTTCTCACAGTCACGCTGCTCTGACCACGCAAAAGGCCACAACTTCGACACCGCAAAGCGCAAAGCTCTGTTGCGTAAAATGAACATGAAACAGCATTTGCAAATCCGGTGGTGTCATCCTAATCCCGTTTGCTTCTGCAAGCGCAAACCTGCGTCGCGTGATAGCTTTTCAAATACGAAACACGCGACGTCGGACACCAACCGACCAACTACGTTCATTGTAGCGAGCCACACATGACACCCGAAACGCTTTTCTCACTAGACAAAAAAACAGCCCTAGTCACCGGCGGAGCAACCGGCATCGGCCGCATGGCCGCTGAGGGTCTGCTGCACGCTGGCGCTAACGTCTTGATTGCCAGCCGCAAGGGTGAGGCCTGTGAAGAGGTGGCGCGCGAACTCAATGCACTGGGCGCGCGTGGGCGCGCCAGTGGCTTTGCCGGTGATGTCAGCACGGAAGCTGGGGTGGCGGCCCTGGCGTTGTCGGTTGCAGAACGAACAGACGCACTACACATTCTCATGAACAACGCGGGCACCACCTGGGGCGCCCCGCTCGGCGAATTCCCCTACAAAGCCTTTGAGCGCGTGTTCTCGGTCAATGTCACTGGCATGTTTGCGCTGACCCAACAACTCTTGCCACTGCTGCGCGCCGCGGCCGCGGCTGATGATCCCGCGCGTGTTGTAAACGTGGGTTCGGTCATGGGTGAGATTCCCATGGGAGATGGCGCCTACAGTTACGCCGTCTCAAAATCAGCGGTACACCAGATGACCCGCATCCTCGCCAAAGAGCTGGCCGGCGACGACATCACAGTGAATGCACTCGCACCCGGCCCCTTTGTGAGCAACATGACCGCTTTCGCAACCTCAGACGACGCCACCCGCCAACGCGTCGCCGAAGGCGTTCCCGCCGGGCGCGTGGGCAACGCTGAAGACATCGCCGGCGCAATGCAGTTTTTGTGTGGCCGCGGCGGCGGTTATGTCACGGGCGCGGTGATCCCGCTCAGTGGCGGCATCAATGTCACCACAGGACCAGCAATTTTTGACGAAGCACTGAGCTAAAAGCAGACGCTTTAAGCTAAGACGCCCAACCACACTTCAAGAACAGGACGCTGATCATGCGTGACGCAGTCATTGTTTCCACCGCCCGCACGCCCATTGGCAAAGCCTACCGAGGCGCATTTAACAACACCAGCGCACAGGCTCTCGCCGGCCACGCCATTGCCTCGGCCGCTGCCAGAGCGGGTCTCGATCCGGCAGACATCGAGGACGTGATCCTCGGCGCCGCTCTACAGCAAGGTTCGAGCGGCGGCAACATTGCGCGCCAAGCAGCGGTGCGCGCCGGTCTGCCCGTGAGCGTCGCCGGGATGTCGGTTGACCGCCAGTGCGCAAGCGGCATGATGGCGATTGCAACAGCCGCCAAGCAGATCGTGCACGACGGTATGAACGTTGTCATCGGGGGAGGCGTCGAGTCCATTAGCTTGGTCCAAAACGAACACATGAACCGCCACCGTGCAGCAGATGACTGGCTTAAAACTAACAAGCCAGAGCTGTATATGAGCATGCTCGAGACTGCCGAGACCGTGGCCGCGCGGTATGGCGTGTCGCGAGAGGCCCAAGACGCCTACGCCGAACAATCCCAGCACCGCACTGCACGCGCTCAAGCGGCCGGACGATTCGAGCAAGAGATCTCGCCTATGCAGAGCACCATGTTGGTGCAAGACAAAGCGAGCGGCGAAATCAACTCACGCGAGGTCACACTCGAACGCGACGAGGGCAATCGGCCCAGCACCACGCTTGAGGCATTGTCGAATTTGAAGCCCGTATTCACCGATGGTGTTCATATCGACACCGGCCGATTCATCACTGCTGGTAACGCGAGCCAACTATCAGACGGCGCCTCGGCGAGTGTGCTGATGGAAGCACGTGAAGCCGCACGTCGCGGCCTCTCGCCACTCGGGCGCTACGTCGGCATGGCTGTGGCCGGCTGTGAACCCGATGAAATGGGCATTGGTCCGGTGTTCGCCGTGCCTAAATTGCTTGCACAACACGCACTGCGGGTCGAAGACATCGACCTCTGGGAACTCAACGAAGCCTTTGCCGTGCAGGTGTTGTACTGCCGCGACAAACTTGGCATTCCGGACGATCGCCTCAACGTCAACGGCGGTGCAATCTCAGTTGGACACCCCTACGGCATGTCCGGCGCTCGGTTGGTCGGGCACGCGCTGATCGAGGGCAAGCGCCGCGGAGCGCGCTATGTCGTTTGCACTATGTGCGTTGGCGGCGGCATGGGTGCAGCCGGCCTGTTTGAAGTGATCTGAATTGTGACTGAATTGAACAACGGCGCCGAAACGCTGGTGCGCACTCTCACCGACAGCCGCATCGACATGTGTTTCACCAACCCCGGCACATCGGAGATGCACCTAGTTGCCGCGCTCGACCGCATTGACGGACCACGCTGCGTGCTCGGGCTGTTTGAAGGTGTGGTCACGGGCGCGGCGGATGGATACGCCCGCATGGCAGACAAGCCCGCTGCGACCTTACTCCACTGTGGCCCCGGCCTCGCTAACGGTCTGGCCAACATCCACAATGCGCGCAAAGCCGGCACGCCGATGGTCAATTTAATCGGCGACCACGCCACCTGGCACGTTGAGCACAACGCCCCCTTGACCGCCGATGTGGTCGGCCTGGCAGCCCCCATGTCAGATTGGGTCAGGCTCACCCCAGACGCCGCGTCACTTGCGCAAGACGCCGCCGAGGCCGTCGCCGCAGCCAACGCCTACAACGGCAAAATTGCAAGCTTGGTTGTGCCAGGAAACGCGGCCTGGGATACAGCCTCTGAATCTGCACAAGCCATGCGCTCAACGCCGCCCGTCGCAGTCGACCCCACAGCATTGAATGAGGCTGTCAACTGCTTGCGCAACGGCAAGCGCAGCGTGCTCATCGTTGGTGGCAACTGCCTGCGCGAGCAACCGTTGGCCCAGGCCTACACCATTGCCACACACTGTGGTGCCAATTTGCTCGCGCCCACGTCTAACGCCCGCACGTCACGCGGACACGGGCGCGCGCCAGTTACACCTGTCCCCTACCCGGTTCACCAAGCGCTTGAAATGTTGGCAGAGGTCGAGCAAGTTGTGTTGGTGTGCGCAGACGCCCCCGTTGGGTTTTTCGCCTACCCCGACACACCAAGTTCCATGCTGCCACCCGGCTGCCATGTCGTCCAACTCGCCAGCCAAGACGGCGATGGACCGGCAGCTCTCGCCGCCTTGGCCGATGCCGTAGGCGCAACCGATCCGGCCGCAGTTCCCAAGCTGACCGCTCCAATCAAGCCTATTGACGCAAGCCTGACACCTTCTTTGATCAATGCAGTTGTCGCCTACCGGATTCCAGAACAGGCGGTACTCGTTGATGAAGCGATCACCGGAGGTCGCGACTTACTCGATTTCACAGCCGCGGCGGCACCGCACGAACACTTGCAAATCGTCGGCGGTTCAATTGGCATTGGGCCGCCGCTTGCAACCGGCGCAGCGCTCGCCGACGCCGAGCGGCGTGTGATTGCGCTGCAGGCAGATGGCAGCGCAATGTACACGCTGCAAGCGTTGTGGACACAGGCCCGAGAGCAGCTCAATGTCACCACAATTGTCTATGCCAACCGAGCCTACGGCATCTTGCAGTACGAACTGCGCAACGTCGGCGCACAATCAGGTGACCAGATCGGAGAGGTCGCACGCAACATGATGGCGCTCGACAACCCGGAACTGAATTTTGTGCAACTCGCAACTGGAATGGGCGTGCCGGCGTCGAGAGTGCATACGGTTAATGAATTGGACCGTGCGTTGTGCGCTGCGCTTGCAGCGGACGGGCCAGTGTTGATTGAAGCCGTACTCTAGGCGGTCGGCCGGCAGCGCTTTAACGGCCGGTCAACTTCCAGGCTGCGCAAGTGTTGCGCGATAAGTCGCCACCGCCTCTTCAGCTAACACCAGCTCGCGGCTGAATTTGAGTATGTCTTCTTGGTGGTCGAGGATATCGTCATTGAGCTCGGCGATGTCGTAGTGCGCAGCTAGCCGCTCGGCCTCGCTCAAATCACCAAAGGACTGAAGCAACTCAGTGACTTGATCTTGCTTGTCAGCGACCGAGCGCTTGGCCTGGTCGAGGTCGGTGCGCGCACGGTATAAGCGCTCACCAACGTCAAATGCCGCAAGAAAGCCCACTTCTGCATCAAGGCCGCACACACCGCCGTAACTGCCACCCGATTCCCCAACGCGCAAGCCATTGGAGGCGGTGCAATAACGGCTGAGACCGGACGCATAACCCGCACGCCAGAGCGCTTGGTCCGGGCTAATGCCCACTTTTGCGCAGGCCTTGGCATGCCCCGCGAGCCGCGTATGCTCGACGTACCCCGCCGCACCGTCTCGCTCGCCGATGGCCGACCAATCGGCCGTTTGGCACTCTTCCTTCGAGAGCGTGCTGCACGCGGCCAGCGACGTACTCAACGCGGCAACGGCAACCAGGCGCAACCCGCGACCCCGACCCCATGCTTCGCAAACAGCCATTCCAATCACCTCAAACATCTCAGCGCAATCACCACAGCGCCACCCAATACTAACCCAATTCTCTAGCAATCCGATTCCAACTTCGCCGCGAAGTGCTTCAGCAAAGTGTGCTTGAGAACTTTTCCGGTCGCGGCTGTTGGGAACTCCGGCACCGCATACACGCGCTGTGGCACTTTGTAAGCGACCAGCCGCTCTCTAGCCCAGGCTTGCAATGTCGCGCCATCGAGAGAGCCGTCGGTCAAAACGAAGGCCACGATTTCTTCATCGCCCTGCACAGCGCGCCCGACCACGGCAGCTTGATGCACCGCCGGGTGGCGAGTGAGCATGGCCTCAATCTCCGGTGGGTAGACGTTAAAACCCGAGCGGATAATGAGCTCTTTGAGGCGGCCAACAATAAACACTGCCCCGTCTTCTGCCACCCACCCCAAGTCACCGGTTCGAAGCCAGCCATCGTCGGTCAGTGCTGCGCGCGTGCCCTCGGGATTGCGGTAGTAGCCACGCATGATCTGATCACCGCGAAGCCAAATCTCGCCGATGCCGTCAGAGTCTGGCGACACGATTCGAAGCGACATGCCCGTTACAGGCCAGCCGACCGCGTTGTCAGCGCGGGGCTTGTCCAACCGACTCGACGCCACCGTGGGTGCGGCCTCGGTGATGCCATATCCGTTTCCAAGCGGTATACCAAACCGACTTTCAACACGCCGTTTGAGATCGGGATCGAGCGGCGCTCCACCGCACGATATGCGCCGTATAGCGGGCGCCACCAGCGGCTGGGATTGCTCATCTAGGTACGCGAGCAGCGCCGCCATCATTTGCGGTACAGCCGGGAAGACACTCACGCCGTCCGCGAGCACCTGTGTCACCGCCACAGGCGAGAAGCGCGGGAGAAGTACCACTGTCCCACCGGCAAAAAGTGACGGTAAGAGCACCGAGGCAAAACCGAAAATGTGTGTCATCGGCAGCGTACAAAGCACACGGTCTCGGGCCGTCGCCTGCCACACCTCGGTCACAGCACGGGTGTTGGCAATCACGTTCCGGTGGCTCAGCATCACACCTTTGGGCGCGCTGGTGGTGCCGGTGGTGTACATCAACGCCGCGATCTGAGCGTCGCCCGAGACAGTGGGCTCCGGGGTCACTTCCAACACATCACTGACAAAAAGCGGCCCCAACGGCATTTCGCACAACAGTGTCGCACCCAGTCGCTCGGCGTGTTCAGCGGCCGGTTGGGACACGTGGCACGTGAACACCAGGCATCGGGCCCCGGCGTGTGCCACGGTGCTGTCGACTTCGAGTGCACTTTGACGCGCGTTGACGGGCACCGCCCAGGCATCAAGACGCGACAAGGCGAAGAGCACAGCCACAAACACCGCGCAGTTCTCAGCCAAAAGCACAACGCGGTCACCCGCGCGCACACCGTGTGCATGCAGTGCAATTGCCAGGCGCTCTGCGGTGGCGTTCAGTACACCATAACTGACCGTAGCTGTATTGTGATCAACCAGTGCAACAGAATCTGGAGGGTGCGAACTGATGAGTTCGTGTACGCGCTGAATTCGCTCACCGCCTGTGCCTGATGCGCCTGCCTCACAACCCGTGCGCACTGTCATGCGGGACGGTAGTCGATCACAATGATGTCGGCGACAAGGGGCACAAAGACCGCTTTAAGGTTTTCGTGTCCCGGGTGCGGCAGGTACGCATCGCGCGCGGCTGAGTCCACAAAAGTCATCAGAATCGCATGCGTGAATCCCTTCTCAAGACCCTCCGGACTCTCGTTGGCACCGCACTCCACACTGACGATCCCGGGGATGTCGGCAGGCAAACGCCGAAAGTGCGCAAACAACGCGTCGAGTTGCTCGGCTGTGACTTCGGGTTTAAAGCGGACTAACAACAGGTGGCGCATGCCGTCATGTCTCGTGAGGGTGGGATCGGGTGCCGCCCAAGATCGGCGTGCAGCGCAGTCGCAGGGCGCACAGGGGCGACTCGCGACGTGCCTCGGTATACCGAAGATAGTACGGCCACTGGCTACAGCCAGGCATCGTTTCGGGCGGGCATGTGCTCCCCGGCACGCCCGCGCACTGCCCCACCGTCGCGACACCCTGCGTCAGACCTAACTGACACGCGCCACAGACGATGCTGGAACGGTAAGTCTCGGGTGCGCAGAGCCAGTTGAAGAACCGACCAATCCCGTCGATTCACCACGCCAAAGTACCGAGAGTCTGCTGCGTTTTTTACAACGCTGAACACACTGCAAATTTGGTATGGGTTGAGCAGGGCAACCAAAGGCATGATCGATCGCACACTCAGGTTTTCAGCGCGAAGGTCGACACCGTTAGTACACCAAGCCTGGCGCGTGGGTGTGACTCAAGTGACCACACAGTTTGTCGAAAGAACAGGTATTAGACATGGAACGTCTTGCGAACCTCTCCCTAGCCAAATCTCTGGCTATCCTACTGGCCTTGCCATTGTTGGCGGTCTTCTACTTTGTTGCCGTTGAGGTCAACAAAGATCTTGCCGCGATTGAGACCTCGGATCAGTACACTACGATCCCGGAATATTTCATCGCCTACGCTGACGTCATTCACGAGCTTCAAAAAGAACGCGGCAAGTCGGTCGGACTGATCAGCTCCGACTACACATTGTTTGGCAGCGAATTAACCGTACAGCGAAGCAAAACTGACAAATCAATCAAATCACTGCAAGCGCTGCACGCTGATTTGGCCGACAGCACTTCACCTGTCGTGGCGAAAGGCGCGGACCACGTGTTGGAGATACTCGACGGAATCAGTGTCACCCGCCGCGGCATCGACGCCAGAACGTATAGCCAAGACCGCGTGGTCAGTGGGTATTCTTCTGTCATCAACGGCATCCTGCACGACATCGGCGCGGTCACCAAAACAGTCGAATCGGGCAAAATAGCCGCGGACATTGTGGCATTTTTGGACGTGCTCAAGACCGAGGAGGCGGCGGGTCAAGAGCGGGCCGCACTGACGCGAATCTACTTGGCAAAAGCCGTGAGCCACTCTGATCTGAAAACAATTGTCAGCTTGGCGGCGAAACAAGATTCCAACAACGATCATTTCATCGCAACCGCACCCGACGGCATCCGCGAACTGTTCGAGGGTGCCATCGCATCCGAAGGATTCCAGAACGCGCTGAGCATGCGACAACGTGTGCTGAATGTTGCAGCCGGACAGCTTGGTTCAAACACACTCAACATAGACCCGGTTTCAGTGTTTGACGCGCAGACGCGGAAAATCGACGAACTCAAAAAGGTCGAAGACCGCATCGGTGAAGACCTGCGGAAAATCGCACTAAAGCAACACGAGCACGCTGTCGCATTGTTGTGGCTGGCTGTCATTGAATGCATCGCGGTTGTCTTTGTCACGCTGGCACTGGCCTTCGCAATTGTGCGATCTATCCTGAAGCGCATCGACACCGCAAGGCATGTGGCTGAACGCTTGGGCCAGGGTGATCTGACCGGTCGCTCAAACATCACCAGCACAGACGAAATCAGTCAGTTGATCGGGTCATTGGACACCGCAAAGCAACGCTTGGTCCGGGTTCTTGGTGACATTAATGAGACAGCCAGCGAGCTGAACAACGGCACCACCGAAATCGCGCAAGGCAATATGAGCCTCAGCGACCGAACGCAGACGCAAGCTGCAAGCCTTGACTCCATCAACCTGAAAGTCGGTGAACTCTCCAAGGCTGTCAAGAGCTCAGCGGAGCGCCAGGCCCACGGTGATCGACTGTCAGAACAGGCGATGAGCCTCTCGAACACCTGCGGTGAAATGGTCGAGACCCTGTTCCACTCGATGCAAGAAATCAAAGGTGCGAGCAACGGTGTGAAAACCATCACCAGCGTCATCAACGACATCGCCTTTCAAACGAACCTGCTGTCATTGAACGCGGCAGTTGAGGCCGCTCGTGCAGGCGAGATGGGTAAAGGCTTTGCGGTCGTGGCGGCCGAAGTGCGCCAGCTCTCTCAGCGAAGCAGCACAGCGGCGAGCGAGATCGGAGACCTCATTGACGAGAGTGTCAAAAAAATCAGCACCGGTGGCGAGCTCGCCGACAGCGTTCGCTCGTCTCTGGTGGAAGTGCAAAGCGCGGTGACATCGGTCACTGAGGTCATGCGTGAGCTGTCAGACTACAGCCACTCACAGGCCAACGACATCGACGGCATCTACGCGATGGTCCAGGAAATTGACGACATGACCCAGCACAACACCGCCATGGTCGAGGAAGTCGCCGCGGCCAGTCAGCGCCTGAGCCACAACTCCGCGACACTGAAAACGTCAGTGGGCTACTTTGAGATTGACAAAAAGTGACCACCTGAGTGGCGCCCGCTCACAACAGCGGGTGCCACCGAGTATCAAATCGCACTGGACGTCATTTTCGCCCCGCATTTGACCGCAACGTCTCGCGGCCGAATCACACAATCCCTCATGGTGGGTGCGGGCACAAAAAAACGCGCCGGGGCGCGTTTTAAATGGTGGGCCGTGAAGGATTCGAACCTTCGACCAATTGATTAAAAGTCAACTGCTCTACCAACTGAGCTAACGGCCCAACGAAGCCACGCAGTATAGCGTTCTATTGCCGCCGCGCCAAGCCTCTTGCTGGCAACTGCTCCACTACTGAACAATTTCCTCGAGTCGCCGCTGCGCCAAGAGGGCCGCGGTGGTGCTCGGGTGTCGGCCAACAACGCCCTCCAGGGTGGCTCTAGCGGCGTCAATGTCACCCATCTCAAACTCTATAAAGCCCACTCGTAGGCGCGCATCTGGCGCTTTTTTGTCTGTGGGATAGAGCAGCAACATTTCTTCGAAATAGCCGCGCGCGGCATCAAAGCGGCTCTGCGCATACTGTGCTTCCCCAAGCCAATACAGCGAGGACGGCACATAATCGCCGTCTGGAAACTGGCTGAGCAGTTTCTCAAAGCCCGCCGTCGCGGCGGTGTAGCGGCTGTTGACGAGATCGAGATAAGCTGCGTCAAACAACCCTTTCTCGGCTACATTCTCCGGCGCTGAGTTGTCGATCAGGGCGCTGGCACCGGGCTGAACCGCTGTGACCGCGACCGCAACGGTGGTGTCAGGCTGATTGATCTCCGCCGCGTTGTCACGCGGTGTTGCCGCCGCGGCTAGCGCGCTGCTGCCGCTGACGATATTGCGAGTCTGACTCGCCGCTGCCGAGGCGCGGTTTTCTATGTCTTGCAGACGGCGGTCTGTGTCGATGTAGAGATCGCGGTTACGCCGCTCCATGTTCGCAAGCTCGTTGCGCTGTAGCTCGATTTCGCCACGTAACTCTCGCATTTCCCGCTGTACGGCTTCAATGCGTTGCAGCAGATCAATCAGAACGCGATTGTCGAGAATGCGCTCCAAGCGCTGAACCCGTTGCTCAATAGGCGTCTCGGCCAACAAAGCCGTGGGCACCAAGGGCAGACAACACATTACTGCCACACACAAGGTGTGGTGCCGAGGCTTTGATTGAGTCATGTCTCACAATCCCTTTGTGGGGTTATTCGTAGATGAGCTCCACACGGCGGTTCTGCGTCCAAGCCGACTCGGTTTGGCCTAGAACTGCGGGTTGCTCTTCGCCGTAGCTAAGGGTGATCACCTGATTGTAGGCCGCGCCCTGCAACATGATCAGACGTTTGATGGCCTGCGCACGGCGCTCACCCAGCGCAATATTGTACTCGCGCGTGCCACGTTCGTCTGCATGGCCCTCCAGGCGGACAGTGGTATCAGGGTATGTTGCGAGATAGCGACCGTGCTCGCTGATCGCGTCAATGTACTCAGAATCAATGGTGTCCTGGTTGAAGTCGAAGTAAAAAATACGCTGCGCGAGCGTGCTCGCCGGGTCGTAAATCGCTTCACGCGGGATGAAACCATCGTCCACAACTGCGCCGCCGTCGACGAGTTCACCGTCCAATGTGCCATTTTCAGCACCGGCGAGGTTCGCAGCTTCCGCCTCTGCCGCGGCGGCCGCGTCTTGAGCAGACTGAGCCGCCGCTTCTGATGCGGACGGAATGTCTTCTTCCAGTGCACCGCGCGACGAGCAGCCCGCGAGCAACAGCGCCAAAACGGCGGCGGGGATTAGAATTTTGGTCATGAGGTACTCTCCTTGAGCGTTGTTTTTCACGCCGAGACGGGCATTAGGGCAATGTGGGCGACCAAGCGGGTTCGCGTACGTCACCCTCAGTCAAAGGCATATTCAGTTTTATTGCACCGTCCGCACTGACGGCGCCGAGCACACCACGGCCGCTCTCCTCGGTGGCATAGATAATCATTTCGCTGTTTGGCGAAAAGCTCGGCGATTCATCGAGTTTGCCGCGCGTGAGGATGTCGAGCAGATTGCTTTCTAAATCGAGCACCGCAATGCGAAAATCCTTGCCAAGCTGGTGCACCATGGCGAGCAGTTTGCCGTCTGGTGAGACCGCGGGGCTCGCGTTGTACTTGCCTTCAAAGGTCATTCGCTCTGAGGGACCACCGTCTGCAGGGATGCGATAGATCTGCGGTCCACCGGCGCGGTCAGAGGTGAAATAGACGAACTTCCCGTCTGGCGACCAAGTGGGTTCGGTCTCTATGGCCGGGTTGTTGGTCAGCTGGAATCGGTTGCCGCTGCCAACATCAATCAAATAGAGGTCTGGCGTGCCGCGCAAGGACAATGTCACCGCGATCTTCTCACCGTCAGGTGACCACGCCGGCGCGCCATTAATGCCTTCAAAGGATGCGAGCTGTTCGCGCTGCCCAGTGTAGCGGTCTTGCACAAAGATCGCGCTGCGGCGCGGGTTCTCAAACGACACGTAGGCGAGTTTGCCGCCATCAGGTGACCAGCTCGGTGACATCAGCGGCTTGCTTTGGCTGACGATGGTCGTCGGGTTGGCACCGTCTGAATCCGACACTTGCAGCTCAAAGCGGCGCGCGTCGAGGGTGTCACCCTGGACCGACACGTACACCAGGTTGGTGTCGAAGGCACCGGTCGTTCCGAGCAACGCTTCAACCACAGCGTCAGAAATCTTGTGTGCCGCGCGTCGCAACTGGTTCTGACGCGGGTTGTATTGCACCGAGGTCAGCACCCGCTGACGAAAAACATCGATAAGTTCAAACGTGACTTGGTAGTCGAGCGCGGTGACTTGCTGCACACGGCCGACGATCAGGTAGTCGACCTGCAATATTTTCCAGTTGTCATAGCGCACGTCTTCGCTTCGCGTGGGCGATGAGATCATGTTCTCCCGCGCTACCGGCGCGAGCTTCCCCGTGCGATTGAGGTCACTTGCAACAATCTGCGCGATGTCTTCAGGAACATTGCCCTCAACGCCAAAGGGGACAACGGCGATCGGCTGACCGCCGCCCACGCCACCCTTTATCTCGATACGCAGGGCAGCATTCGCTGCCGTACTGACCACGAGCGTGCACATCAACACAAAGCAGGACAGAAATCGGGGAAAACCAGTCATAGCCAGGTTCAGCTTGGATTGAATGTAAATATTAACACCGGATCAAACAAACGCGGGTCCGGTGCCTGCGGCAAAGGACTCGCTTTGAGCACGGCGTTCTCCACAGAGCGCTCCAGCTGTGCGTTGCCACCAACGCACACCACAGTTGTCACGAAGAGAATGTCGCCGACCAGTGACTGACGTGCCTTCACACTGCAACTCACTTCCCCGCTGCCGCCAGTCGGGTCAATCCAGCGACTCTCAACGCGTTGCGCAATGCTACGGTTCCAGCGATTTAACATTCGGTCGAGTTCGGCCGCTTCGCGCCGCCGCTCGTCTTCCGCCGCCCTCGCGGCCCGCTCGGCTTCGAGGCGCAGGGCTTCCTGGCGCAGGGCTTCCTGGCGCTCAGCTTCGAGGCGCAGAGCTTCCTGACGTTCCGCCTCAAGACGTTCGGCTTCGAGGCGCTCTGCCTCAAGACGTTCTGCCTCAAGGCGCTCGGCCTCGAGACGTTCTGCCTCAAGACGCTCTGCCTCAAGACGCTCTGCTTCGAGACGCTCTGCTTCGAGACGTTCTGCTTCAAGGCGCTCGGCCTCGAGACGTTCTGCCTCAAGGCGCTCGGCCTCGAGACGTTCTGCCTCGAGGCGTTCAGCCTCAAGACGTTCGGCTTCCAAGCGCTCGGCCTCAAGACGTTCGGCTTCGAGGCGTTCAGCCTCTAGACGTTCAGCCTCTAGACGTTCAGCCTCTAGGCGCTCGGCCTCTAGACGTTCGGCTTCGAGGCGTTCGGCTTCTAGGCGCTCGGCCTCAAGACGTTCGGCTTCCAAGCGCTCTGCCTCTAGACGTTCGGCCTCTAGACGTTCGGCCTCTAATCGCTCGGCTTCGAGGCGCTCGGCCTCAAGACGTTCGGCTTCTAAACGCTCGGCCTCAAGACGCTCGGCCTCTAAGCGCTCTGCTTCGAGGCGCTCGGCTTCGAGGCGCTCCGCTTCAATGCGCTCTTCTTCTAGCCGTATCGCTTCCAATCGCTCCGCTTCAATGCGTTTGGCTTCGTCTATTTCCGCCTGACGAGCCGCTTCTATCGCGTCGAGTCTGGCCTGCTCTTCGTCTTCCATCGCCTGGATCTGCTCACGCACTTCTTCGGCGTTCACGACCACAGCCTGAATTGGAGACGATACGTCTTGCTCGACTACCGTCGGCGCCCGTTCAAAGCCAATTTCAGCAACCAATAACACTGCAATCAATGTGTGTCCCACAAGGGACAACAGCCAGGCGACTGCGTGGGAGCGCGATGAGCCCATTGTCAGCTTGGAGGCTCCGTCATCAACCCAATGTCACCCGCGCCAGCGGCTTGCAATATCGCCATGGCGGCCACAACCCGACCGTAGGGAACCTCGTTGTCTCCGGCTACAAGCACCCGCTTGTCCGGCTGTTGTCTCATCACCGCAGAGGCGAGCTGCAACGCAACATCGCGGTCAATGGCTTCATCAGGCGAATCGCCAACATTCAAAAACAAGCTGCCGTCCGCCGTGACAGTGAGGATTAGCGGGTCTTGCTGCGCGCTGTTGAGCGACTCCGCTTGCTCTTGCGGCAGTTGCACATCGACGCCGGTTTTAAGCAAGGGCGCGGTGATCATAAAGATCACCAACAACACCAGCATCACATCGATATAAGGGACAACATTGATCTCGGCAACATGCCGTCGTGATCGACGCCGCCGAGCGTGCACCTCGGCCATCAGATATCGCCTTGCTGCCGACCGGCGTGCAGTTGCCGGTTGAGCAAGTTGCAGAATTCTTCGGAGAAGTTCTCGTAGCGGTTGATCAGCCGATCAATGCTGTTGGCAAAGCGGTTGTAGAAAATAACCGCAGGAATCGCGGCAAAAAGCCCGATTGCGGTTGCAATCAAGGCCTCGGCAATTCCCGGTGCCACCATTGCAAGCGTGGCTTGCTGGACATTACCCAGTGCGCGAAAAGAATTCATGATGCCCCAGACGGTGCCGAAAAGGCCGATGTACGGACTTACCGAACCGACGGTTGCGAGAAAAGCCAAGCCGTTTTCAAGGTCGTCTGTCTCCCGCGACAGCGCGAGGCGCATGGAACGTTGTGAGCCGTTGAATATGACGTCATTGTCGGTACTGCGCCGCGCGAGCCTGCCGTATTCACTGAAACCTGCCTCAAACACCCGCTCCAGCCCGCGCAAGGACGCGCGCCTGGGTTTCAGTACACGGTAGATGTCTGATACGTCTCCACCAGCCCAAAAGGTATCTTCAAAGCTGTTTGCGTCGCGGCGTGCGCGGCGCAACTGAAAAATCTTGACTGCAATCGTGCTCCACGACATCACAGACGCGATCACCAAGATGGCCATCACACCCTGCACAATTGGGCTTGCTTCGCGGATGAGATGGAGAAAAGACAGGTCAGCTTGCACGGTTCAGGGCCTCTAGCAGCATCTGTGGAATCGCGCCCGGTGCACCGGTTTCGGTGTGAACGCAAGCGATTTGGACGTCCGCGCTCACCAGCAGCTCGCCGCTGTTGGACCGCACCACGGCCTGATGAAATTCGACACTGGCACGGCGCAGGCGTGACACCTCAACACTGACCGCCAGGGCCTCGTTGAAACGGGCTGGCGCACGGAAATCCACGTTGACGCGGCGTACAACAAACTGCCGTTGTTCGTCCCGCATGAGGTCATCTTGCTCGACGCCAAATCCGCGCAAAAATTCAGTGCGCGCCCGTTCGAGAAAGCGCAGGTAGTTGGCGTAGTACACGATGCCACCTGCGTCGGTGTCTTCGTAGTACACGCGAACTGGCCAGCTGAATGTGCCACGTGATTCTCCGCCGTCCAATGCGGTCCCTTAAATTATCCGGCTGCCGCGCACCCACTTGGCGCGTCGGTACCGCGTTACTCGACAGTGTACCGATTGCGAAGCAACTTGTAACTCCATTTCCAACAACCACCCGTATCTCGCTAATTTGATACGGAAATCGTCAAGAATCAGTCACTGAGATCGGTGCCCAACAGGTCGCCATCTGGGGCCTTGTCCAAGCCTATCGCGCGGTAGCCTCCGGCCGTTGCCACGCGGCCACGCGGCGTGCGCATCAGCAGGCCCTGCTGAATCAAGTACGGCTCGACCACGTCCTCGAGCGTGCCGGATTCCTCGCCGATGGCGGCGGCGATGTTGTCCAGCCCCACAGGACCGCCATCAAACTTGCGGATCACAGCATCCAGCAACCGCCGGTCCATGGTGTCCAGCCCGAGTCGGTCAACCTCTAACAAATTGAGCGCAGCGTCTGCGGTCGCGGTGTCGACCCGGCCGTCGCCTTTAACCTCGGCGTAATCACGCACCCGGCGCAACAGGCGGTTGGCAATGCGCGGCGTACCGCGAGCACGCCGTGCAATCTCGGCGGCGCCGCCGTCATCGAGACTGAGCCCAAGCAATCCTGCGGCGCGCTGCACAATGCCGGCGAGGTCTGCGACGGCGTAAAAATCGAGCCGTTGCACAATCCCAAAACGGTCGCGCAACGGTGAGGTCAGCAGGCCGGCGCGCGTGGTGGCCCCAACCAACGTGAACGGCGGCAAGTCGAGCTTGATCGCGCGGGCCGCTGGCCCCTCGCCGATGATGATGTCGAGTTGGCCGTCTTCCATCGCCGGGTAGAGGATCTCTTCAACCGCCGGACTCAGGCGGTGGATTTCGTCGATAAACAACACGTCATCGCGCTCGAGATTGGTCAGCAGCGCGGCGAGGTCACCGGCTTTCTCAAGCGCAGGCCCCGAGGTCTGCCGCATCGCCACGCCCATCTCGGCCGCGATGATGTGCGCGAGTGTCGTCTTGCCAAGACCCGGAGGACCAAAAATCAACACGTGGTCGAGCGCCTCGCCGCGCCCGCGTGCAGCGTTGACGAAGATGTCCATCTGCTCGGCGACGCGTGGCTGGCCACGGTAATCGGCCAACCGTCGCGGACGCAATGCGCGGTCTTCAGCGGTGTCCGGCAGCTGTTCATCGCCCGCCAGCAATCGATCGTCCATGCCTGTGACCTACCCGTGTATTCAGACGCCGATTGTATCGCGCTGAGCGCGTGACTGCGGCGCGGTGCGCACTTGGCGGCTCATCCTGCGCGGCGCACAATAGGCCGTAACCTGAACGACGGAACGTGCCGATGTTGCGACTGCTGTTGCTGTGCTGTGTTTTAGTTGCCAACGCCTGCTGGGCTGAAGAAGGTGAAAACACCTTTAGAGTCTTGTTTGAGGAGTGGTACCGCGACAACCCGCCCGCGACAACCGTGCCCGGCGAACGCGAACAAGCCTTGCTTGAGCGCCACCGCCCACGCTTTTACCTGGCTGAAGACCAGACGCGGTTTATCGACTTCTACGCCGACTACATTGGCAGCGGCACCTTAGACACCGAGACGCAGCAATTCGACGCGGTTGACGCAGCACTGCTAAACCGGCACAAGATGGACGTCGACGCGCGTTTTGTTCACGCGCCGAGCGCGCCAACGGCGCCACCCGTCGCCTACGCGCGCTTTGATACCGGCAGCTTCACCAGCGCGGGACAGCGCTTTGATTTTGAATTCCTGACCTACAATCTCGCCTTCGCCCACTCCGGCTTGCCGCGTGGGCTGCCGTTCTGGCAGCGCGGTTTGGCAGGCTTGATCAACGGCAACCGCGACTGGCATCAACTCGACCACTACGTCGCAGCCACGCTCGCGCTGCACCAAGGCGAGCTCATCGCCGTGACCTTGCAACAACACAACTACCTCACCACTTGGCGTGTGCCCGAGGACATCCAAACGGACAGCGGCGGCCGTCTGCAATTTGATATTGCCATGGGGTCGAATGAGCTCTACCCGCACAGCGAGGGACGCACCCGACACCCAACCGTATCTTTCGTCAACGCCGACAACGTCGAGTTTGTGATGACGGGTGAGAACAAACCGCTCTTCGGTGCCTTCGACATCACAGACGGCACCGAGGAGACCGACTACAGCTTGGTTTTCTTGCCGCCCAGCGATGCCTTCTACGGCTTTCGCGGCACGCTCGGTGCGGACCGCATGCTGCCCGGGCGCGGGGGCCCACCGGGTGCAGACTACAACACCCTGCCCGCAATCAAACCCTACGCAACCGCCATGGCGGTCGGCTGGCGAGGTGAGACGCCAAGCGAGGCACGCGCTAAACTGCAAGCGCTTATGGACGGCTGGACGGTGCACCCGGAGGGCATTCAAGCTGCCATTGACGCCTTTGTGCGCGACACCAACTTACAACCCTGAGCACGCACCCGCGCGCTCAACCACTCAACTTGAACAGGACTCTCTTATGGATCTCGGAATCGCTGGAAAAAGCGCCATTGTCTGCGCGGGTTCGCGCGGCCTTGGGCGAGGCTGCGCCGAAGCGCTCGCCGCCGAGGGGGTCAACCTCGTCATCAACGGCCGAAGCGCCGACACCTTAGAGGCCACCGCCGAGGCGATCCGCGCGCAGTACGGTGTGAGCGTGACCGCGGTCGCCGCCGACATCGGCACTGACGCGGGCCGTGAAGCGGTCATCGCCGCGAACCCAACGCCGGACATACTCGTCAACAACAACGGCGGGCCGCCACCGGGCATGTGGTCAGACTGGGGCCGCGAGGAGTGGCTTGGCGCGGTCGAGCAGAACATGCTCACGCCGATCTTGATGATCAACGCCTTGCTGCCTGGCATGATGGAACGCGGCTGGGGACGTGTGGTTAACGTCACCTCTCAATCGGTCAAATCCCCAATCCCAGTGCTTGGCTTATCGAACGGCGCGCGCGCTGGATTGACCGGCTTTGTCGCCGGCACCTCGAGACAAGTTGCCGGCAGCGGCGTCACCATCAACAACTTGCTGCCCGGCATCCACGCAACCGACCGCGCAATCGCGCTCGACCAGGGCGTCGCCAACGCGCAGGGCATCACACCTGAACAAGCCAAGACCAACCGCGAGGCCACCATCCCAGTTGGGCGCTACGGCACAGCCGAAGAGTTCGGTGCCACTTGCGCCTTTCTGTGCTCGCAACACGCGGGTTTTATGATCGGTCAAAACGTGCTGCTCGACGGCGGCGCGATCAACACCACGCTCTAACTGCCGCAACCCAACCCGCCACCGAAACGGTGGCGGGATACTCGCTGTGCGCCACACACGCGCTGTGCGATGATGGCAACCCGACACGCGGCACTGTGTGTCCCCCGCTTGGAATTCCAATGATCAGTCGCTCCGACGCGCAGGCCATGCTGCTCATGGCAGCCGGTATCGCATCGCTTGTGAGCATGGACGCCACAGTCAAAGCTCTGGTCACTGACGGTATCCACGCTGTGCAGTTACTCGCGCTGCGCAGCGTTTTGATCGTGGCAGTGCTGTTACTGATCTACCGTGCACGCGGTGAACTCAATCAACTCAAGCCAAGCCGCTGGGCATGGCAAAGCGCGCGCGCGTTGATCGGATTTGTCGCGCCGCTCGCCTTTTTCATGTCGCTGATTTACCTGCCGCAGGCCGACGCGACAGTGATGTTTTTTTCAGCGCCGATGGTCGTCACGCTGTTTTCGTATTGGTTCCTTGGCGAACGCTTTGGTGTGCACCGCTGGGTGGCGTTGGTGATTGGATTTGCCGGTGTAATAGTTGCGTTGCGACCAGAAGGCAACGCCAGCGGAATCGGTTACTTACTCGCAGCTGTCGGCAGCCTCGCCTACGCCGGGCTTTTTCTCAGCGGCAAGTACCTGTCACGCACCGAGTCGACGCCGTCACTGGTGATGTCGTACAACGTCGGGGTGGGCGCGATTGCCTTGCTGTTGTTGCCGTGGTTTTGGCAACCCATGACAGCCAAGCAGTGGTTGGTGTTAACCGCACTGGCAACGCTCGCGGTGACAGGCCATTTCTGCGTTACCACGGCGTTTGCACGCACCGACGCCTCGCTGCTTTCGCCTATTGAATACACCGCGCTGTTTTGGGCAATAGGTTTCGACTGGATACTGTGGCGGCACGCGCCCGGACAACACACGGTACTCGGCGGTGGCATTGTGATTTTAGCCGGGCTCTACTTTGTGTACCGCGAGCGCATTCACGCACGCGGCCAACCCTCGCCACCCAACTGACACCCCGTCTACACGGGCTATAATCTGACGCCAACGAACACACTGTGATGGCAGAAGACTCAAACCGCGACCGACTACTAAACGCCCCCCTGTTACGGCTCTTCCCAGCGATGGCGTTGCCGATTGCGCTCGGGCTGTTGGTCCACGGCTTGTACAGTTTTGTCGACGCGATATTCGTCGCGCGTTTTATCGGCACGGTCGAATTTGGCGGTGTGTCGGCGGCCTTCCCGGTCTACATGGTGATCATTGCGTTGAACGCCGCGATAGGCAGCGGCATGGCCTCGCGCGTGTCACGCCAGCTCGGCGCGGGTGATCAGGCGGGCGCCCATCAGACCTTTAATACAACCCTGCTCTTTGCAGCGTGCTTTGGCGCCGCGCTCAGTGTCGGGCTGTTGCTCAGCCTTGCCACTTTGTTTGATTGGATGGCGCTGCCAGCGGCACTGCGCCCATCCGCGCGCGAGTACCTCTTGCCAATCCTCTCCGTGGCCGCCATCAGTGCCACCAGCGGCGTGCTCAGCGACGCGCTGCGCGCGATGGGCGAGATGCAGCGCGTCATGCGGCTCATGCTGTTCTCGGCATTGCTGAACATCGCGTTGGACGCGCTCTTTATTGTGGTGTTTGGCTGGGGAGTACCGGGCGTTGCCTGGGCAACGGTGGTCACGATTTTGATCACATTGCTCTACGCCGCCTGGCTGTTTTGGCGCGGCAACTACCCAGCCATGCCCGAGCGCCGCGCAATGCGCTGGCACGGTCCGAGCCTTGGCCACGTGATATTGCTTGGCGCGCCTGTGGTGTGCAGCCACACCGGTTACGCCATCGGCATCGCCGCAATCAACATTGCCACCACCCACGCAGCACCGGCCGCTGACGCCGATCTCTGGGTCAGCGCAAACGGCATCATTCAACGTGTGTTTATGCTGCTCTTTTTGCCCGTCATGGGAATGATGATCGCGCTGCAAACCATTGCCGGTTACAACCACGGCGCAGGCCAAACAGAGCGCGTGAAACGCGCGCTCTACGTCGCACTCGGGTACAGCGCGGCTTACACCATTCCGATCGCGGTTCTGATGGTGACAGCGCCGAACGTCATCTTCTCGATTTTCAGCGACGACGCCGCCCTGCTGGAGACAAGCGATATCATCGCGAGCGTGGTGTATCAGAGTTTTCCGCTGGTGGGCGTGATCATCATGGTGCCAGCCTTGATGCAGGCAACCGGCAGGGCGTTGATTGCAGTTGGGCTCTACGCTGCAAACACCTGGCTGGTCTTTATTCCAGTGCTCACAAGCTTCACCCTGAGTTACGGGCTGCCAGGTGTTCGTTGGGCGCTGCCTGCGATTGACACCCTGAGCAGCCTGATGATGCTGCTAACACTGTCACTTGTGTTCAGGTATAGCAAGCGCCAACAGCTAGGCCGTGAAGGCGAGACTTTAGCCTAACTTCTCAGTCCGAGGCCGTACCCACCCCAATCTCGCACGCCATCGCCAGACGCATGGCATCCGGGCTGTAGTCAGCAATCACCCGTGGATGTAGCGCGCCGTCAAAACGCAACACCGTCACATCTCGCCAGTCACCGCTGGCAACCACCATCTCCACACCGTCGCCGCAATCGCGCAAGCCGCCCTCGATGTAGTCCCAGCCAATGCGGTGGTTGCTGTAGCCACGCGCGGACGCCACCTCAATCAGTGAGCCATCCACCAGCCGCCAGACTCGCAGCGTCTTGGCGAGGTGCGGCCGGTCGATGTACGCAAACTCAACAACGCCATCACCGTCCAGGTCCGCTGCGCCAATGGGTGCGAGCCAGCGGTAGCGCGTACCAATAAACGGCGTGGCCGCAATCAGCCCGTCTGCGTTATACAACGCAAGCCGCGCACCGAGCAGCGCATCACTCTCCACCACCATCGCCGCGCGCGCGCTTGCTGCGTTGAGCGCAACGATACGTGGCTCCAAGTCTTCAAACACCCGTGATTCAGGCAGGCGGACAACAACCTCGCGAACCGAAGTTGAATCGCAATCCGAACACGCTGATACCCTCAGCCGCAAGGCACCCCACTCTTTCACATCGCCAAGCACCGCGTGACCGTAACGTGAGGTTGGCTCGGCGAATTCAGCTGACACCAACTGGTCCGCCGCCCACACCGGCGACCACAGTAAAGAAACAAGCACCAAGGCTTTTCTCACACGTCGAATCAACACAGGCATAAGCGTCTAAATCTCTCTTGTGGAACGTTTGGTGTGAATCGATGCGGCTGCGTCATAGGCCATCCGATGGCCAAACCCAATTCTAGGAAACACGTTGCAATGCGTCCTACCGCCTTTTCGCGCTCTGACCTCCACCGTTCGAACTGGCAGTGCCGCGAAGAGACCTGACCCACCCACTGAAGTTGTTGTTGGCGCAGCGAATCTGTGTGCAGGTGGCCGGTTCCATGTCCGCTTTTCCACTCAAATTTACATTTTATTTTCAATGACTTAAATACGTAAAATGCCGTTTGAAAGGCGCTTAATGTCCGCTTTCTAGACCTCAGGCGTCAAACCAGTAAGGATCCAATTCCACCTGCACTTCTACACCTTTGTGCGCCAGGCCCAACAGCGGTTATTGCGCTTCGCAACCAGTCCAGCGTTCACGGCCAGCAGCGCACTTTGCCGGCCTCACTCTCAAGTCGCTTGACTTCCAGCCGATCAATATCCATTATTTTCAGTAATTACTGAAATTACGGAATGACATGGAATCGCTCGACGACGACACCCGCACTTTCATTCTCCATTTTGGCGAAATGGGCAGCCACTGGGGCATCAACCGCACGGTGGGGCAGGTCTACGCGCTGCTCTATCTGGCCGAAAAACCGTTGTGCGCCGACGACATCGTCGCAGCCCTTGGCGTCTCGCGCTCCAACGTGAGCATGAGCCTCAAAGAGCTTCAAGCCTGGCGACTGGTGAAGTTGCAGCACTTGAGTGGCGACCGCCGCGACTTCTTCTCAACGCCAGATGACGTCTGGGAAATTGCGCGGACGTTGATCGAGGAGCGGCGCAAGCGCGAACTCGACCCGACTCTCAGCGTGTTGCGCGATTTGATGCTGCGAAGCGATGAACAAGACGAATCACACAGCCAGCAACGCATCCGCGAGATGCACGACTTGCTCGAGCAATCGATGCGCTGGTCTGACGACCTGCTGCGCCTGAACCCGAGCACGCTCAAACAAGTGATCCGACTCGGTGACGGCGTGCGCAAGCTCGTCGATTTCGGCAACCGCAAGACCTGAATCCCACCCTCCGCTGGAGACCTCCGATGATGGACGCCCTGCTTCTCGCCCGCATCCAGTTTGCGGCCAACATCAGTTTTCACATTCTCTTCCCCACCATCACCATTGCGCTCGGGTGGGTTTTGCTCTGGTTCAAGTGGCAGCAACACCGCAGCGTCGCGCGCGGTCAGTCGGATGCCGTCTGGCGCGAGCTGCACATGTTCTGGACCAAGGTCTTTGCGCTGTGCTTCGCGCTCGGCGTGGTCAGCGGCATCACCATGTCGTTTCAGTTCGGCACCAACTGGACGGGATTCATGGAGTCAGTGGGTGCGGTCGCGGGGCCGCTCTTGGCGTATGAAGTGCTGACGGCGTTTTTCCTTGAGGCGACCTTCCTTGGCATCATGCTGTTTGGACAGAGCCGCGTGCCCAACTGGGTGCACACGCTTGCCACCGCCTTGGTTGCCATCGGAACCTCTTTGTCCGCGTTCTGGATTTTGGTGCTCAACTCCTGGATGCACACCCCGGCGGGCGTGCGAACCGAGGACGGCGTTGTGGTGGTTGAAAATTGGATGGCGGTTATCTTCAACCCGTCCATGCCCTACCGCCTGAGCCACATGCTGCTCGCGAGTGTGTTGACAGTTGCATTCGTGATTGCAGGCTTGTCTGCCTACCGCCAACTCAAAGGTGACCGCAGTGACAGCGCGCGTCTGGGGCTGCGCACCGGCGCCTGGCTTGCCGCCATTGCCATCCCGATCCAAATTCTCCTCGGCGACCTGCACGGCCTGAACACGCTTGAACACCAGCCGGCCAAAATCGCCGCGATGGAGGGCGTCTGGGAGACCGAGCAAGGCGCGCCCTTGCTGTTGTTCGCCATTCCCGACGAGGACACACGGGAGAACCACTTTGAAATTGGCATTCCCAAAGGCGCGTCGTTGATCCTAACCCACGAACTCGACGGCAAGATCGTCGGCCTCAACGACTTTGAAGACCACCCACCCGTCGCCCCGCTCTTCTACGGTTTTCGCATCATGGTCGGCACCGGCATGTTGATGTTGGCGGCGAGTTGGTGGATGGTCTGGCAACTGCGCCAGCACAGAGAGCTGAACCGGCCGACTTTGTGGCTTGCTGTCGGCATGACCTTCTCAGGCTGGGTCGCAACCCTCGCCGGCTGGTACGTGACCGAGATCGGCCGCCAGCCGTGGTTGGTCGAGGGATTGCTGCGCACCAGCGACGCTGCTGGCGCAGCCACAGCTGGGCAAATTGGCACCTCACTCACGCTCTATCTGACGTTGTACGCCGGACTGCTCAGCGCCTTTATCTGGACGCTGTTCTATCTTGCGCGCAAAGCCGCAGGGTTGGTCTCTGATGCCAAGCCCGCCTTCACCCACACCACGACGGAGGCACACTCATGAGCCCCGACACTTGGCTGCCGCTCGCGTTCTTCGCCCTGATGGGCCTCGCGATGCTGATCTACGCCGTGCTCGACGGCTATGACCTCGGCGTTGGCATGTTGCTCAAACGCGCCGACACCGAGGCCGAGCGCGACCTCATGATTGCCAGCATTGGCCCCTTCTGGGACGCCAATGAAACCTGGTTGGTGCTCGGTGTGGGCTTGATGCTGGTTGCCTTCCCGCAAGCCCACGGGATTGTGCTCGGCGCGCTCTACCTGCCTGTCGCCTTGATGCTGGCAGGCTTGATCCTGCGCGGTGTGGCCTTTGATTTTCGCGCCAAGGCCGGGCTCTGGCAAAAGGGTTGGTGGGACACGGCGTTCTTTGCCGGTTCCTGGATCACCAGCCTCTCCCAGGGCTACATGCTCGGCGCCTATGTCACGGGCTTTGACAACAGCCTCGGCGCCACGCTATTCGCGCTGCTGAGCGCGGTCTGTGTGTCGGCGTCTTATTGTTTGATCGGGTCTGCTTGGCTGGTGGCGAAAACCGAAGGTAAGTTGCAAGCGCTAGCTTGGCGCTGGGGACGCGTGGCACTCGGTTTTTCCATCGCAGGGCTGGCGCTTGTGTCTGTGGTCAACCCACTGGTGTCACCGCGCATCGCCGAGCGGTGGTTTGCATTCCCAGACAGCCTCTATGTGGCACCGGTACCGCTGTTGACCGGTGTGTTGTTGTTTGCGCTGTGGCGCTGCTTCCAACGCGCAGACAACACCCGACCCTACACACCACTTCTGCTCACCGCACCGGTGTTTGTGCTCGCGTTCATCGGTCTTGCGTACAGCTTCTTCCCGGATATCGTGCCTGGGCAGCTCACGCTCTGGGAAGCCGCGAGCAGCACAGCAACCCTGCAAATCATTTTCTACGGTGCCATTGCGGTGCTGCCGTTCATTGCCGGCTACACCGTGCTCTCCTACTGGATTTTCCGCGGCAAGGCGACACACTTGCGGTATGACTGACCCAGACAACCCATCAAGCCACAGTCGCGCACAGCGCCCAAAGCGACTATGACTTGGTCTCGGCAAGCGCCGCGAGGGCGGCCTTGCGGGATTCAGCGAGGTCGGCAATGGGGTGCGGGTAGTTTACGCCAAGCGTGACACCGGCTTCGGCTAGCACGTCGTGCGGCGCGAGCCACGGCGCAAAAAGGTGCTTCTTTGGCAGCTTGGCAAGCTCGGGCACCCACTTGCGGGTGTACTCACCCTCGGCGTCGAACTTCTCCCCTTGGGTCACCGGGTTAAAGATGCGGAAAAACGGCGCGGCGTCCGCGCCGCTGCCAGCCACCCACTGCCAGCTCGCGCTGTTGCTCGCCAGGCTCGCGTCGACTAGCGTGTCATGAAACCACGCAGCGCCGTGGCGCCAGTGCTGGAGCAGGTTTTTCACCAAAAACGACCCCACCACCATGCGCACACGGTTGTGCATGTAGCCCGTGGCCCAGAGTTCGCGCATGCCGGCATCGACTATTGGAATGCCGGTTTGCCCGGCCTGCCACGCGTCGCGCTGGGCGGCGTCGTCGCGCCACGGCATGGCGTCAAATTTCGGCTGCCAGTTTGTATCTGGCAAACTCGGCCAGTGGTAGAGCAAGTGGTGTGAGAATTCGCGCCAACCGAGCTCGGTGCAAAAGCGGTCACGATCGTCGGTGTCGGGCAAGGACATCGCCATCTGCCAGGCCTGGTTGGGCGAGATCTCACCAAACTGCAAGTGTGGTGAGAGCCGTGTCACGGTCTCAGCAGCGGGCAGATCGCGGCCACGGGCGTAATCCCGCAGCTCACGCGCGCGCACGGCATCGAGACGCGCGTGCGCACCGGCCTCACCGGGAGTCCACATATCTTCAATGCCGCTGTACCAAGAGATGCCCGGCATCAGCTTGAGCGCATCAAGCCGGAGACCCTCAGCCGCACGCAAGGTTTGGATGTCTGCTGGAGCGGGCGTGGGGACGCGCGGTGCGGCTGCCTGCAAGCAGCCCTTGCGGTAAAACGGCGTGAACACCTTGTACGGTGTCTGGTCTTTTTTGTGGATATCCCAGGGCTCCCACAGCAGCGAGCCATTGTGGCTCGCGACCTCCACACCCTCAGCGCTGAGCGCGGCTTTGATCTCGCTGTCGCGGCGAATGCGCCAAGGCTCATAGCAGCGGTTCCAGTGCACCGATTCAATGCCGTGCTCGCGCACCAAAGCTGGCAATATTTCACGCGCATCGCCGGCAAAGACCGCAAGCGCGCCACCTAGCGAGTCATTGAGCGCCGCAAGGCTCTGGTGCAACCACCAGCGCGACGCACCGCCAAGCAATGCCTCACCGGCGTTGACATCATCGAGCACGTACACGCAGAGCACCTCACCGCGAGCAGCCGCAGCAGACAACGCGGGGTTGTCCGCTAGGCGAAGGTCTTGTCTGAACCAGTGCAAGGCGCGCACAGCATTCTCCTGTTTAGTCGGTGGTGACAAGCGGTCGGGTTTCACCGTGCTGCATCACCACAAAATCCTCGGCGGCCACACCGGCCTCAACAAGCGCCGCGGCCAACCGTTTCGGTGGATCATCCACTGGCTCGTCAGTGAGCATGAAGGTGCCCCAGTGCATGGCAACCGATTGCCGGGCACGCAAGTCGCGGTGCACTTGCACCGCTTCTGCGGGGTCCATGTGCGCGGCTTGCATAAACCAGCGTGGCAAGTAGGCACCGATAGGCACCGCCGCGAGATCAAACGGTCCGAGGCGATCGCCAATGGCTTTGAAGTCCTCGGAATAGCCGCTGTCGCCGATATGAACAAAGCGAAAGTCCGGTGTCGCCATCACCCAGCCCGCCCAGAGCACGCGATTGCGGTCAAAGGGGCTGCGGCTGGTCCAGTGGTGTACCGGCACCGCGGTGACCTCCCACTCGCCAAAGGGTGCGCTCTGCCACCAGTCAAGTTCGATCACCTTTTGCACACCGAGCGCATCAAACCACGCGCGCTGGCCGAGCGGGACAAACCACGTGGGCGGGTTCTGGGCTTGCTGTTTGGTCAGCGCCTCGACGGTGTAGCGATCGAGGTGGTCATAGTGGTTGTGCGAGATCACAACCGCGTCAATGTCCGGCAAGTCCTCGAGCGCGATACCGGGTGGCACCATGCGCTTGGGGCCGGCAAAGCTCACGGGTGAAGCGCGTTCACCAAAGTGCGGATCGGTGAGCACGTTGATCCCATTGTGTTGCAACAAAAAGGTGCTGTGACCCACCCAGGTCAACGTGGAATCGCTGCGGTTGGCGCGCAGGTCATCCGGGTTGTTCTCGGCCAGTGGCAACGCCAGGGGCTTCACCTCGGGCGCGTTCCAACGCCATTTCAGCAATGCGGAAAACGGCTTGTTGATGGCGACGCCGTCGGTGTTGACGAAACGGCCGTCGCTGCGGTGGTGCGCGGGCTTGCCGTCAACCACTGTGGCGTCTTTTCGCCCGAGCAAACTGGCGCAGGC
>CALAMQ010000048.1 GCA_937925815.1 uncultured Granulosicoccaceae bacterium
GTCGAGATTGCCTTGCAGCGCAACCTTATCCCCCGTCAATTGCCGTGCGTCGGCGAGGTCGGTTGTCCAGTCGACGCCGAGCGCGTCTGCGCCGGTGTTGGCCATGTCACTCAAGCGCACGCCAGCACCCTTGGTGAACAGCACCACCGGCACGGTGCGGCCGTCGGCCTCGCGGGTAAGCTGATCGACGATGCGCTGCATGTAATCGAGTGAGAACGTCCGGTACATCGCGGGGTTCAGTACGCCACCCCACGTGTCGAAAATCATCAACGCCTGCGCGCCAGCGGCGACTTGGGCATTGAGGTAGCTTGCGACGCTGTCGGCGAGTACGCCGAGCAAATGGTGGGCGCTGGCCGGGTCTTCAAACAACAGCCCCTTGCTGCGACCAAAGGTTTTGGTCGAGCCACCCTCGACCATGTAGGTCGCCAGGGTCCACGGGCTGCCGGCGAAGCCGATCAGTGGCACGCGGCCGTTGAGTTCGCGCCGGATCAACGAGACCGCGTCCATGACGTAGCCAAGATCGGTGTTCGGGTCAGGGTGTCCGATGGCTTTGATCGCCGAAGCGGATTGAAGTGGGCGCTCAAAGCGTGGGCCCTCGCCCTCGCTGAAATAGAGGCCAAGCCCCATCGCGTCTGGCACGGTGAGTATGTCTGAGAAGAGGATCGCCGCGTCCAGTGGAAAGCGCGCCAGCGGCTGCATGGTCACTTCGCAGGCCATCTCTGGGTTGCCGCACAAGCCCATGAAGTTGCCGGCGCGCGCGCGCGAGGCGCGGTATTCGGGCAGGTAGCGACCGGCCTGGCGCATGATCCAAGTCGGTGTGCGGTCAACCGGCTGACGCAGCAGGGCGCGCAGTAGGCGGTCGTTTTGAAGCTCAGACACGGGGTGCAATACCCATCGAGGCTGCGATCTGCTTGGCGGCCTCGCGGCC
Source organism: uncultured Granulosicoccaceae bacterium (assembly GCA_937925815.1). Taxonomy (GTDB): domain Bacteria; phylum Pseudomonadota; class Gammaproteobacteria; order CALCKW01; family CALCKW01; genus CALCKW01. The sequence continues at coordinate 929 of CALAMQ010000048.1, forward strand.
CTCCCAAACGGCGGTCACAACCAGATCCGAACCGCGGTGCATGTCGCCGCCGCACCAGACTTTGGGGTTGGTGGTCTGATAGGGAAGCGCGCCACCGGTGCGGATGCGGCCGTCGTCTTCGGTCTCAATCTTGTAATCACCGAGCCACTCGGGTGGGCTCGGGCGAAAACCAAAGGCAACCAACACGGCGTCGGCTTCGAGCACGTCTTCAGTGCCGACAATCGGCTCCGGGCTGCGGCGGCCGCGCGCGTCGGGCTCGCCGAGTGCCGTGGTCACCACGCGAACCCCTTTGACCTGGCCGTTCTCACCCACAATCTCTATCGGCTGGCGGTTCCAGAGGAATTCGACGCCTTCTTCTTTGGCGTTGGCGACTTCGCGCGCAGAGCCTGGCATGTTGGCCTCGTCTCGGCGGTAGGCGCAGGTCACGCTGTCCGCCTGTTGGCGGATCGCGGTGCGGTTGCAGTCCATGGCGGTGTCACCGCCGCCGAGAACCACCACGCGCTTGCCGCGCAGGTCGATGTATTCGTTGACGCCCTGTTGCCAGCCTTCAACGTTATTAATGTTGGACACGAGGTACGGCAGCGCCTCAAAGACGCCTTCGAGTGACTCACCTGGAAAGCCGCCGCGCATGGCGGTGTAGGTGCCCATGCCGAGGAACACGGAGTCGAAGTCCTCTAGCAGCGTCTCAAAGCTGATGTCTTCACCGATGGTGGTGTTGAGGCGGAACACCACGCCCATGTCCTCGAGCACCTCGCGACGGCGCCGGATAACAGACTTCTCAAGCTTGAACGGCGGGATACCGTATGTCAGCAGGCCGCCGATTTCGTTATAGCGGTCAAACACCACGGCCTCGATGCCGTGCCGCACCAGCACGTCCGCGCAGCCAAGGCCCGCGGGGCCTGCGCCAATGATCGCAACGCGCTTGCCGGTTGGCTCGACGTCGGACAAATCCGGGCGCCAGCCTTGTTTGAGGGCTTCGTCGGCAATGTATTTTTCAACCGAGCCGATGGTCACCGCGCCGAAGCCGTCGTTGAGTGTGCACGCACCCTCGCACAAGCGGTCTTGCGGGCACACGCGGCCGCAGACTTCCGGCAGGGTGTTGGTGCGATGGCTCATCTCGGCTGCGTGCAGCAGCTTGCCCTCGGAAATCAGCTTCAGCCAATTTGGGATGTAGTTGTGGACCGGGCATTTCCACTCGCAGTAGGGGTTGCCACACTCGAGGCAGCGCTCTGACTGGGCCGATGCGCTGGTCGGGTCGAACTGCCCGTAGATTTCATCGTACTTGTAGATCCGCACTTTGGCCGGGACTTTGTCCGGGTCCTTGCGTGGAAGATCGAGAAACTGGAGGTGGTTGCGGCTGCCCATGTCGTGCCCTTCAAGTCTTTGATGGCGAGACGCATTCGCGCGGCCGAATCGGCGCGCGAAGTGAATGTCTCGTCAAGTGGACAAGGGGGTCAGCTGTTCAGGCGCGCCCTGACGGTGGCGCTCAGTGCGCCCATGTCGGCTCGACCGGTCACATGGGGCTTGAGTGCGCCCATGACTTTGCCCATGTCCTGCATTGTGCTTGCGCCGCTGCTCGCGATCGCCTGCGTGATGAGCTCGTCGAGCTCCTCAGCACTGAGCGCCTGCGGCAGAAACTCCTGAATCACCGCGAGTTCGGCCTCCTCGATGGCGACCAAATCAGTGCGGTTGGCTTTGCCAAATTGCTCAATCGACTCGCGGCGTTGTTTTGCCTGCTTGTCGAGTATCGCAATGATGGCTGCGTCGTCGAGCGTGATGCGCTCGTCGATTTCGCGTTGCTTGAGCGCTGCGGTGAGTTGGCGTAGCACGCCCAAGCGAGTTTTCTCGCCGGCCCGCATGGCCGCTTTGACGTTGTCGTCAAGCTGTTGCCGCAGTGCGCTCATGCTGTCAGTAGAGGCGTACGCGTCGCGCAGCTTCTTTAGAGAGCTTCTTCTGGTGGCGTTTGACAGCGGCGGCAAGCTTGCGCTTGCGCTCGGTTGTCGGCTTCTCGTAGTACTCGCGACGCCGCGTCTCGGTCAGGACGCCGGCTTTTTCGCATGAGCGCTTGAAGCGGCGGATCGCCACGTCGAAGGGCTCGTTTTCTTTGACTTTTACGTGAGGCATGCTGTGGTTGAACCTGTTCGTGAGAAGGCCTGCCGCGTTCAGATCTGTAGAATGGGGCAGAGCAAACGTGCAAGTATATCCGGTTGTGGCTTCATCGCAAATAGCGGGCCGTGTCAAGCCGTCAATTAGTTTGCGTAAATAGCACTCCGGCTGGTTGCGGTTCTGGCCATTAAGCCACTGAATCCAAACCGTTTGATACCCGTGTGAAGGACCCCAAATTGATCGTTCTTGGCCTCGAGTCGTCGTGTGATGAGACCGCCTCAGCGCTCTACTGCAGTGAGCGTGGCCTGCTTGCGCACGCGATTCACAGTCAGATTGCACTGCACGACGCCTACGGCGGCGTGGTGCCCGAGCTCGCCTCGCGTGACCACGTGCGCAAGTGGTTGCCGTTGCTGCGTGCCTCTTTATCTGAGGCCTCTCTGACACTTTCGGACTTGGATGCCATCGCCTATACCGCGGGGCCCGGCCTTGCCGGCGCGCTGATGGTCGGTGCGGTGGCGGGGCGGTCGTTGGGCTTTGCGCTCGGTGTGCCCGCAATTGCTATCAATCACCTAGAGGGCCACTTGCTCGCGCCTTTGCTCGAGTCACCCGCGCCCGCTTATCCCTTTTTATGTCTGCTGGTGTCCGGCGGTCACTCGTTGATCGTCGCGGTGCGCGGGCTGGGTGAATACGAGATTCTCGGTGAGTCCGTGGACGACGCCGTGGGCGAGGCCTTTGATAAAACCGCCAAGTTACTTGGTCTTGGTTACCCAGGTGGCGCGGCGCTCGCAGCCCTCGCCGAAAGCGGCGACCCAACGGCGTTTGCCTTCCCGCGGCCGATGACAGACAGGCCCGGCTTACAAATGAGTTTCAGTGGGCTCAAGACCGCGGCGCTCACCGCGACGCGCGCACATCCTGGCCGAGAGGCAGACATCGCGGCCTCGTTTCAGGCGGCCGCAGTGGACACATTGGTGATCAAGGTCAAGCGCGCGCTCGCGCAAACAGGCTTGGAGCGGATTGTGATCGCGGGCGGGGTCGGCGCCAACACGCATTTGCGCGAGTCGCTCAAAGCTCTGGGGTTTTCGTGTTTTTACCCGCGCCACGAATTTTGCACTGACAACGCGGCGATGATCGCACTTGCGGGGTGTCTTCGAGCTGACGCCGGGGAGTTGGTGTCAGTGGTTGAAGGGGTCAAGCCGCGTTGGCCTGTGGACTCGCTCCTGCCGCCCGCTCGCTGACAAGTGCGGGCTTATTGCCCGATGCGTGATTCCTCGCCCTTAAGCAGTCTGGAGATGTTTTCGTGATGGCGCACGAACAGTGCTACGCCAATGAGTGCAAAAGCTGCAGTCAATGAAAGGCTGCCGGTGGTCATCCACAAGTAGGCGGGCGTCAGCGCAAAGGTCACCAATGCCGCGAGCGATGAGATACGCGACATCAGTGCAACGGCGAGCCAGGTAGCGCACGCCAACGCGCCAACGAGCAAGCTTGCACCAAGCAGCGCGCCGAGCGCCGTGGCGACGCCTTTGCCGCCCTGGAAGCCAAACCAAACAGGCAATATATGTCCTGTGACTGCGCCAAGCGCCGCGGCCGCCACAACGCTGTCGGACTCAAACACAAAGCTTGCGATCACTGTTGGTAGCAAGCCTTTCGCGGCGTCCCCGGCCAATGTTACAGCTGCGGCCCCTTTGCCGCCGAGCCGCATGACGTTAGTTGCGCCGGGGTTACGCGAGCCCTCACTGCGCGGGTCGGGCAGTGACAGCAGTCGACAAACGATCACAGCACTCGACACAGAGCCCAGGCCATAGGCCAGCAGAAAAGCGAGCGTTTCGGTCATATCGAAAGGTCCATTTCGTGCACTTTAGTCCGGATGCTGATCGCAAAAGTCTACCAGTGATAAAGTGAATTGAGTGCTATACCTAGAACTTGTAGACTGGGACGGTTATCTGTACTGCCTTGTAGCTGACGAAGCCGAGTATGATCGCAATCAACTCATCAGATAATGCCGAGCGACAAATATTTGTCGTCAAAGGCAACGTCTCGATGAGCTGGCGCGGGAATGTGTATCTGGCGTTGTCGTTTGGTGCGGTGGGTTGCTTGTTCGGTTTGGGGTTGGCGCTGCAGGGGTATTGGTTGGTGCTGCCATTTGCCGGTCTCGAGGCGCTTGTCGTGTTGTGTTCGCTCAGGGCTGTTTGGCGCCGACTCGAAAGACGCGAAGTCATCACGATCTCGGATCAATCAATAAGAGTCGAATGGGGCCGAAAAGAGCCCGAGCAGTCGATTGAGTTCAACCGCCACTGGGCACGTTTGGAATTTGATCTCCCTGATAGCCCGTTTGAAACAGGAACGCTGCGGCTTCGCTGTCACGGTCGGTCAGTGGTGTTAGGGAATGCGCTTGGGCGCGAAGAGAAGAAAACATTGCACGTGTCGCTAAAGGAAAACTTGGCGGCTTGGGCGCGGCACACGCAGCTCTCAGCGTCTTAGCTGACAGAGCGCGAGCTGACACAACGATTTTAATTTGGTGGAGACAATCTACATGTTGAATCTTTCACGATGGGCAGCGAGCAGTCTTGCGCTGGTTGCAGGCAGTTGGGGCAGTGTCGTCGCCGCAGAAGAGGCGCACGAAGCACCGCTGAACCTGCCGGTGGGTGTGACAGACATCAGTGCCCAGGTCTACGACCTGCACATGACGATTTTCTACATATGCTGCGCGATTGCAGCCGCCGTTTTTGGCGTGATGTTTTGGTCGATTTTCTTTCACCGCAAATCCCGTGGTGCCAAGGCCGCAAACTTCCACCACAGCACGGCCGTTGAAATTGTCTGGACAGCAGTGCCACTGGTGATTTTGGTCGCGATGGCCATTCCGGCGGCCAAGACATTGATCGCGATGGAAGACACGTCCGAAGCCGATCTCACCATCAAGGTGACCGGTTATCAGTGGAAGTGGCACTACGAATACATGGGCGAAGACGTCGAATTTTTCTCAAGCCTCAACGCAGAGCACAACGCCGCGCGCCGTCTCGACTCCGGTGTGGACGTCAACGACTACCACTGGTATCTCAAGGATGTGGACCGCGAGTTGGTGTTGCCGGTCGGTCGCAAAGTGCGGTTCCTGCACACAGCTGCTGACGTGATCCACGCGTGGTGGGTGCCCGACCTTGCTGTCAAAAAGGATTCCATCCCAGGTTTTATCAACGAGAACTGGGCGGTTATCAATGAGCCCGGCGTCTTCCGCGGCAAATGTGCTGAACTCTGCGGTCGCGACCACGGTTTCATGCCAGTGGTTGTGCGCGCAGTACCAGCGGAAGAATTTGATGCTTGGCTAGCCGATCAACAGGGCGCGGTGGCGATGGCTGTCGAGCAGCAGGAAACCGAAGACGCAGCAGAGTGGTTGATGGAAGACCTGATCGCTCGCGGTGAGACGGTATACAACGCCAACTGCGTTGCTTGCCATCAGGCCAACGGCCAGGGCTTGCCACCGACTTTCCCAGCAATCACCGGCAGCACAGTCGCAACCGGCCCGATCGTCGATCACATCGACATTATCAAAAATGGCAAGAGCGGCACCGCCATGGCAGCCTACGGCGCCATGCTTTCTGACAGCGACATCGCGGCGGTGGTGACCTTCCAGCGCAACGCACTGGGCAACAGCGTGGGCGATTTGGCTCAGCCCGCTGATGTCGCGGCAAACTGATTCACAGGTTTAGGGGAATAGCGTTATGAGTGCTGATAACAGCGTCGACGTCAACGTCGATGGTCACGACGATCATCACGATCACCACGGACCGGCCAAGGGGTGGACCCGCTGGCTCTACACCACTAACCACAAAGACATCGGTACCTTGTACTTGTGGTTCTCGCTGCTGATGTTTTTCATTGGCGGTGCGATGGCGTTGGTGGTTCGCTTGGAACTGTTCCAACCCGGCTTGCAGTTTGTCGACCCGGGTTTCTTCAATTCAATGACCACCATGCACGCGATCGTCATGATCTTCGGTGGCGTCATGCCGGCCTTTGTGGGCCTTGCCAACTGGATGATCCCGATGATGATCGGCGGTCCAGATATGGCACTGCCGCGCATGAACAACTGGTCGTTTTGGATCATGCCGTTTGCCATGGTGATCTTCCTGTCCACCTTGTTCATGGAAAGCGGTGGCCCGGCTGCTGGCTGGACCATGTACGCCCCGCTGTCGCTTCAAGGCGGTGACAGTCTTGCGTTTGTGATTTTCTCGATCCACTTCATGGGCATCAGCTCGGTGATGGGCTCGATCAACATCGTCGCCACTATCTTCAACATGCGTGCCCCTGGCATGACACTGATGAAGATGCCGCTGTTTGTGTGGACGTGGTTGATCACTGCATACCTGCTGATCGCGGTTATTCCAGTCTTTGCTGGCGCCGTGACCATGCTGCTGACCGACCGTTACTTCGGCACCAGCTTTTTCAACGCCGCAGGCGGTGGTGATCCTGTTATGTACCAGCACATTTTCTGGTTCTTCGGTCACCCTGAGGTGTACATCTTGATCCTGCCGGCTTTTGGTGTGGTCTCTCAGATCATCCCAACCTTCGCGCGCAAGCCGTTGTTCGGTTACAGCTCGATGGTGTACGCCACAGCATCAATCGCTTTCCTGTCGTTCATCGTCTGGGCGCACCACATGTTCACCGTCGGCATGCCGCTCGCCGGGAACCTGTTCTTT
>CALAMQ010000049.1 GCA_937925815.1 uncultured Granulosicoccaceae bacterium
TTGATCGCCGTGGCACGACTTGTTGCAGTTGAAGTGCTCAAGGCCTCACCTCCAATTAACTGTATATAAAAACAGTATATAGCTTTGGTGACCGCAATGCGACGGTCGATTGTTCAGCGTTCGAAAACGAGAGCCTTTCGAGGTTGAAATGAACAATTTTTGGCTAAACGAGCTTGTGTGTTGCAAGTGTGACACGGCCGCTCGGCGGGGTATCACGGATGTAACGCCCGCTGTAAATTCCACGCGCTATTTGTGCGGTGTGTCGCACACACCCGCAGTTTGCGCCGTGTCTGCCAGTAATATCGAGCCTGTTAGTCGGATAAACGGCACCAAGGGTTTTGGCTAACCCTTCATCACTGCACACAAGACTCGAGGGTAATATGACGATTTTGCGGCAAACTTGTGCAATGCTGGCTCTGTGCGCAGGCTCTGTGGTCAATGCGGCAGATTTCCATGTCAAGGTGATTGACCGCATTACGGGCTTTCCTGTGGAGAACGCGTCTGTCTGTCTCGGCACTGACATTAACCCGAGCAAGTTTGGTGGTTCACGAACGAACGACGACGGCATTGCGTCATTCAACGCGCCGGTTTGGACGCACCAGGTTCAGGTATCCGGCAATGGCTACGGCAACGTCAATTTGACCCAGCCCGGTCGCAGCTACGCGTTTCAGCTCGAGTTGCGGGTCGATCCGGGTCGTGCTGAGCCCGTGTGCCGCGTGGAACCCGTTGATGTCGCGCCGCGCGCTGGTATCTCAATAACGGATATCAACGTCCTTACTTCAGACGTTGATAGCGGTCGATTGGAAATTAAGACCCGGACTCGGGGCTTCGAGCCCACGCACGTTAGGGTGGCCAGCCGTGCTGATTTCGCCGGTTCGAGTTGGCAAGCAATGAGCGAGGGCCGCTCAGTGCACTACGTGCGCAACATGCAGGCGGGCTTGTTTGTGCAAGTGCGTCGCCGAATTGGTACCGAGACCCAATACATTGAGTCAGTGTCCGACGTGGTCAACCAGGCGTTGTAATTGGGGTCGAGGCACGGCTCAGCTGTGCTCTATCTCGTCTATCTCCTCAACGCTGAGCCGCCTGGCGTCAGGTTCCAGTAGAACGGGTATGCCGTCGCGTATGGGGTAGGCGAGTCCACTTTGTCTGCACCACAGCTCTTCATTTTTGAGCACGAGCGGGCCCCGAGACACTGGGCAGCGCAGGATGCCGAGCAAGCGTTTGTCGATCACGTGTCTAAATCCTTCAGGTTTGCACCACCAGTATGCCAGAGCAGCACGTCAGCACGGTGACGGTCGCGAGCCTTTTGGCCATTCCGCCGGGTAACCCAACGCAATAGGTTGGCGGTGATATGATGAAGCACCAGCTTACTTAAGTGCCCAGCTCACAATATTCTGTTCAGTGCTGGGACGGTGGATTCGCGATGCCCGCTGCGCTCAAAGGTTTTCTTGGCCTTGTCTTGCTCTTTTTGACGTTTTTGTTGGTCTCTTGCCCCGCACTCATCTCGCCGGGGGGCGCGTGAGTTCGGCGCGTCGCATTGGCGGCGGATCGCGCGCAGGGGAGTCGCCACGCGCTGGCGCTAAAGGACTGCTCCTGTATGCGTTGCCTTTGCCCTTGTTGGTGGTGTGCATGCTCGCGCTCGCGCGTGGCGAGGTGGTTCCAGCACTGGCTTTGGGGGCAGCTTTCGGCGTTTGCCTAGTGGCCGCAAACCTGACCCGCCGTGGTATCCGTATTGAGCAAGCAGCACTGCGTCGAAAGATTGTGCGCAGAGCCAGTGTCATCCCGTACAAGAGTGTGGGAGCGGCGTTGACCGCCGCGGGCATCTTTCTCGCCGGCTGGCTCGGCAGTGGCTATGGCATCATCGAGTCCGTGATGTTCGCGGGCCTAGCGGCTCTAGGCCACCACTGGCGATACGGACACGATCCCGCGCGACGCGCGCAAGACCTCGGGGCGGTTGGGGTTACCGCTGAAGAGGTGCTCGATGTGCTCAACGAGGCCGAAGAGCGTATTGAATCCATTGAAGCCGTCGCTGCGACCTTCAAAAACGCAAGCTTGCGTGGGCGCTTGCAGCACATAGCGTCCGAAGCGCGCAATATTCTCAGCATCATTGAAGAAGATCCACGCGACCTGCGACGCGCACGTAAATTTCTCAAGGTCTACCTCGACGGCGCGCAGCAAGTGACGCAAGGGTATGCGCGCGCGACATCGCTTGCGGGCGGTGATGCGCTTGCCTTGTCTGACAATTTCAGTCGAGTGCTCGACACCATTGAATCCGTGCTTGAGGAGCAACGTGTGAAATTGCTTGAAAATGACCTCAACGATTTAGATATCAAGATCGAAGTTCTGCAACTGCAACTCGAAAAAGAGGGTGTTGCCTAGCCATTGTGTCGAAGGCAACGGCCCGTTTCACAGCGAACAGACTGCTGCATCAATAGTTAAATATGTGGAGTGAAACCTATGAGTGAATTGTCGACTGAAACACAGGGCGCACTCGAGCGCGCATTGAAAGCCACGCCTGGCACCGGTCTAGAGGCCTTGCAGGATGAACCCATTACAGTGGCGAACGCGAACACTGAGCAGCGTGCAGCCATCGATGCCTTGCGCCGTGAGATTGACATGGCGGACAGCAATTCTGTGTTGTTTTTTGGCAGCAAGGCGCAAGAACAATTGACCTCTGTATCCGACAGTATGCTGGAGGGTGTTCGAAACAAAGACTTGGGTTCAGCTGGTGAGTCACTCAATGACATGGTCGCAGTGCTGCGCGGGTTTGATGTCGACGGCTTGAGCCCCGAGGCGTCGCCAGGTTTTATCAGCCGCATCATTAACTGGATTCTCGGTCGTGGAAAGCCGATGGCAAAATTTATCCAGCAATATGAAACTGTGCGCCCGCAGATCGAGACGATTACCGACAAGCTCGAATCCCACAAAACGATGTTGTTGACTGATATCGCGTCGCTCGATCGCTTGTACGATGCCAATTTGGAATATTTTCACACACTCGAACTCTACATCGCGGCGGGTGAGGCCGAGATCACCGAGTGCGACCAGGTCACGATTCCCGCCATGAAGGCTGAGGTCGAGGCAAAAGCCGAAGATGTGCTCATCGCACAATCCTTACGTGATCTGCACGCCCGACGCGATGATCTCGAGCGCCGTGTCCACGACTTGAAGCTCACACGTCAGGTGGCCATGCAGGCATTGCCGAGCATCCGAATGGTGCAGGAAAATGACAAAGGCCTGATCACAAAAATTAACTCAACGCTGGTCAACACGGTGCCACTGTGGCGCAACCAGTTGGCGCAGGCGGTCGCGATTTTCCGCTCGCAGAAAGTCACGCGAGACGTCAAAGCGGCGACAGATCTGACCAACGATCTGCTTGAGAAAAATGCTGAGAACCTGCGAACGGGCAACCGCGAAGTGCGCGAGCAAATGGAGCGGGGCGTATTTGATATGGACTCGGTTCGCAAAGCGCATGGCGACTTGCTGGCGAGCATCGAAGAGAGCTTGCAAATTGCCGATGAGGGCAAGCGCCGTCGGGCTGAGGCGGAGGTGGAACTGGGTAAGCTTGAATCTGAGCTTCGAACTGCACTCACTCGCACATCCGCGCAACAAGTTGAGGAGACTGTGGCGTGAGCCTGTTTGATCGATTGTTTGGCGAGTTTGTCGATGTCATCGACTGGGTCGACGATTCGCGGGACACAATGGTGTGGCGCTTTCCGCGCCACGGCAATGAGATCAAGTATGGCGCGAAGCTGACAGTGCGCGAAGGGCAAACGGCCGTGTTTGTCAATGAAGGCCAAGTGGCTGATGTTCTCGGTCCAGGCCTATACGAACTCGACACGCGCAATTTGCCCGTGTTGACAACACTGCAAGCCTGGCCGAGTGGGTTCCAGAGCCCCTTTAAAGCAGAAGTGTATTTTTGCAACACTCGGCGTTTCACAGACCTAAAGTGGGGAACACGCAATCCTTTGATGATGCGTGACGCCGAATTTGGCCCGGTTCGAGTGCGCGCCTTTGGCACTTATACCTTGAGAATTGTCGACGCCAGTCGATTCTTGCGCGAAATCGTCGGTACTGACGGTGTGTTTTCCGTTGACGAAATCAGCCACCAATTGCGCAATTTGATCGCAAGTGGCTTTGCCAGTGTGGTGGCGTCTTCTGGTATTCCCGTCCTCGATCTGGCGTCTCAGTATCCAGAGCTTGGGGATTACCTCGGGGAATCCCTAAGCGATCTCTTCGCTGAATATGGCTTAGAGGTGCCAACATTGGCAATTGAGAATATCTCTCTGCCACCGGCCGTTGAGGCGGCACTCGACAAACGTACAAGCATGGGCGTCACGGGGGATTTGGGGCGGTACTTTCAGTACCAATCCGCCGCCTCAATGGAAGAGGCTGCAAAAAATCCAGGTGGCACGGCGGGCGCCGGGGTTGGTATTGGGGCTGGCATCGCGATGGCACAGCAGATGGTTGGGCAGATGAACCAGCCTGTGCCACCGCCATTGCCCTCGGCGCAATTTCATGTGGCGCGCGACGGCAAGGCCACTGGTCCGCACGCACGCAATGAGTTGGCGTTGATGGTTGCCTCTGGACAATTGACAACCGAGACCTTGGTCTGGTGTGCCGGGATGCCGTCGTGGTGCCGGGCGCAGGATGTGCCGGAGCTTGCAAGTTTGGTGTCGACTGAGAATCCACCACCACTGCCGCAGTGAGATCGCGCGATCTTGGAGCAACCGGCAAGCGGTCGGGGATGGGCGCTGTTGCGGAACAATCGCATTTCCCCTGTGATCAGTGTGGAGCGGTTCTCCGCTATGCCATAGGCACGACGGCGCTGAGCTGTGAACACTGTGGATTCGAAAACGCCATTGAGTCGTCCGAACAGCCGATACTTGAGCACGATCTCAACGATGCGCTGAAGGCCATAGAATCGAGTCCGGCCGACGTTGTGGAACACGCAGCCTCGGTGCGTTGCCAGAGCTGTGGTGCGGGTTTTAGCTTGGAGGCCAATACCCACGCCGGTGAATGTGTCTTTTGCAGTGAACCGGTGGTGATCGACACGTCGACAGTGCGACGCTTCCAGCCCGAATCGTTGTTGCCATTGGCGCAAGAAGAGTCGCAGGCGCGCGCTGCGCACCAACGCTGGTTGCGCGGGCTGTGGTTTGCGCCGTCTGGGCTGCGCCGGATGGCGCAAACGGATCAATCTTTCACAGCTGTATTCTTGCCCTACTGGACGTACGACAGTGACACGGCGTCCAACTACCGTGGCGAACGTGGCGATACCTACGTCACGCGCAGGACGGTGTGGGTCAAACGCAATGGCCGACGGGTGCGCGAGACACAACGCGTCACCAAAGTGCGCTGGCGAGCGAGATCGGGCCGAGTGCAACGGCACTTTGACGACGTACTCGTCGGCGCGAGCAACACGCTGCCGCGGCAAATCACTGACCGCCTCGCACCCTGGGATCTCGACAAGTTGGTGCCCTATTCGCCGCAATGGCTAAGCGGATCGGAGAGTGCGGTTTACCAGGTGCCGATTGACGAGGGCTTCGATCTCGCCAAAGACGCCATGAGCCGCACAATCACCGCCGACATCAAGCGCGATATTGGCGGCGATTTCCAGCGTGTGCACGCCGTGCAAACGCGCCACAGCAACACGACCTTCAAGCATGTGTTGCTACCGGTGTGGGTGGCTTCGTTTCGGTATGGCGGCAAGCCGTATCGCTTTTTGGTCAACGGACGCTCCGGTAAAACAGTCGGCGAGCGGCCCTGGAGCGCGTTTAAAATTGCATTTGCGGTCATAGCCTTCCTGGTACTGGTCATTGGGGGGCTGTGGTTTCTCGATCATGCAGGCTACCTCGATCTGATGCTCAAACAGCTCGCTCGGCACGTTTGATCTGCAGACCCCAGTGATCGCCATGGCCGCTCATTGGCGTGGATGCGACGCCCGGCGACTGTGCCTTGTCGCAGATAGACAACAGGCCGGGGGTGGCGCTCCCCATACTCCTCGCTCTTTATGATTTCGGAGCGACAGCCATGTCTAGCGAAAGCCCACGCCGCCGCCGAGGGGCCGGCCGCGCTGCCCGCCAGGCTCGTGCGAGCGCTACACAGGCGGCTGCACCGTATATCCGGCGCAAGGTGCCAAGCTATGAGGTGCTCGACGACGCCGGTCTCGAGCTGATTGAACGCAACGCAGATCGGTTGTTGGCCGAAGTTGGCATTGAATTTCGCGAGTACCCAGAGGCACTCTCACTGTTTGCAAAAGCGGGCGCTGAGATTGACGGAGAACGCGTGCGATTTCCGCCAGGCATGTGCCGTGAAATCGTGCAAAAGAGCGCCCCGAGCACGTTCGTGCAACATGCTCGCAACCCTGAGCGCAACGTGCAAATTGGCGGGGACGCCACGGTGTTGGTGCCGGCTTATGGCCCGCCGTTTGTGTCCGATCTCGACGGTGGTCGTCGCTACGGCACCATTGAAGATTTTCGAAATTTCGTCAAATTGGCGTACATGGCGCCAGCGCTGCACCACTCGGGTGGCACGGTCTGCGAGCCGGTTGATCTGCCAGTCAACAAGCGCCACTTTGACATGGTCTACAGCCATATTCGCTACAGCGACAAGCCCTTTATGGGGTCGGTCACGGCGCCAGAGCGCGCGCAAGATTCGATCGACATGGCGAAAATCGCCTTCGGCGAGTCCTTTTATGAGCCACAGACCGGTGCTCCCCGTTGCGTGCTGATTAACCTGATCAACGCAAATTCCCCGATGGTGTTTGACAACACCATGCTCGGCGCGGCTAAGGTCTATGCCGAAAACGGCCAGGCGACGGTCGTCTCGCCCTTTATTCTCGCCGGTGCCATGTCGCCGGTGACCGTCGCTGGCACCGCGGCGCAGATTCTTGCAGAGGCGCTCGCTGGCATGGCCTTCGTGCAGCTTGTGAACCCTGGTGCTCCTACGGTTTTTGGTACTTTTGCAAGCTCGATGAGCATGCAGTCTGGTGCGCCGACTTTTGGGTCGCCAGAGCCGTCATTGGTGATGTATGTCGCGGCCCAGCTTGCGCGCCGGCTCGGTGTGCCGTTTCGGTCCGGCGGCGGATTGTGTGCGTCCAAGCTGCCCGACGCACAGGCGGCCTATGAAGCGGCTAACACGTTGCAAACGGCAATGCTCGCGGGGGTGAATTTTATGCTCCACACAGCGGGCTGGCTCGAGGGCGGGCTGGTGATGAGCTACGAGAAATTCATGATGGACGCCGATCAAGCGGGCATGATCCAGAAATTCCACGGTGGCGTAGACCTGAGTGAAAACGGGCAAGCGATTGACGCGATTGTCGAGACCGGACCGGGGAATCACTTTCTCGGCTCCACGCACACGCAACAGAATTTCCAGTCGGCTTTCTACAACTCCTCCATTGCGGACAATAACAGCTTCGAACAATGGCAGGCTGACGGCGGTTTGGACGCAGCTCAGCGCGCGAACCGCCGTTGGAAAGCGGCGCTTGAGAGTTACGAAGCACCGCCGATAGACCCGGCCGTCGACGAGGAATTGCTCGCGTACATGGGAGAGCGCAAAGCGTCTTTTCCCGATGCAAATTACTGAAGTTGCGCGGGACGCAATCCACTTTTCAATGTGCGGTAGTGGAAATACTGAACAGTGAGACGAACACTTGCTACACTCGCGCGATCTGTGGAACGGTGCGGTGTGGTGTGCCAAAGGCCACGCCTTAATTAGCTTGGTATACGCGGCGTCGGTGTGGCCGCATTGTTGGAGAGCGGCCCTGTGTCGACTGAAACTTTGGAACGGCCACGCCGATACGGATTTCTGCTGGTTCCCAGCTTTACCCTGATGCCTTTTTCGGTGGCGGTCGACGCATTGCGCGCGGCCAACCGCTGCGCCGCTCAACCGCATTATCAGTGGCGCACGCTAGGTCTCAGCAATGGCCCTGTGACCAGCAGTTGCGGCGTGCCGGTGTTGCCTGATCAAGCGGCAGACGAACCGCTGGATGTCGACATTCTCTTTGTCTGCGGTGGCATGGATGTGCAGCGTCAAGCGACACCAGCGGTGCTCGCGCTGCTACGCCGCTTCGGCGATCGCAAGCTGGTGCTCGGGGGCGTGTGCACCGGCGCGTACTTGCTCGCCAAAGCCGGGCTTTTGGATGGCCACCGTTGCACTATCCACTGGGAAAATCTTGCGGGCTTGCGCGAGGAGTTCCCAACGCTCATCGCCTCGCCAAAAATTTATGAGATAGACAGAGATCGTCAAACCTGCGCCGGCGGCACAGCGTCTTTTGATCTGATCCTCAACGACATCCGTTGCCGCCACGGCGTCAAGCTTGCGAATGAAGTGTCTGAGTTGCTTATCTGTGAGCGCGTTCGACAAGACGATGATCGCCAGCGGATGCCGCTCAAACACCGCATTGGCTCGGCCCAGCCAAAGCTCACAGAAGCAGTTTCGTTGATGGAGGCGAACATCGAGGAACCGATGACGCTGAGTGAACTATCGCACCACATCGGTCTCTCGAGACGGCAGCTGGAGCGGCTGTTTAAGAAATATTTAGACGTCGTGCCCACGCGCTATTACCTTGAATTACGCCTCGAGCGCGCACGACAGTTATTGCTGCAAACCAGCTTGCCGATTGTCGAGGTGGCACTGGCGTGCGGGTTTATCTCGGCGCCACATTTTTCAAAGTGCTATCGCGATGTCTATGGCATCCCGCCGCGCGATGAGCGCCGGCGCGCTGCGGGTCTAGAAGCGATCAGCCTCGGGAAAACCGACAGCAGCAGTTGATCTAGACGCTGGTGTCGCTGGCACTGATTAACATTTCTGCAAAACACTCCGCTGCGCGTCCAATGGTGCGCTGGCGGTGGGTCACGAGTCCAAGTGTTCGATAAGCGTCAGCGTCGAGCATTGGCAGTGCTAGCACGCTGTCGTCGACCATGCTCTCGGGTATCAGAGTCCAACCCAGTCCAGCTGCGGCGAGAACCTTGTTGGTTTCGAGATAGTTGGTTTCCATCACTTTCGGCGGTGAGCCGCGCTCGTCTGCAATTAAAGCATCGGCGATCTCGCGCGTGACAGTGTTGCGCGCGGGCAGGATGGCGGTGTGTCTGACAAGGTCAGCGGCACTGACATGCGCCTGCTCTGAGAGCGGGTGATCTTGAGCCACCACGGTCACGAGACGGTCTCGCCAAATATGCCGCAGCAGCACGCCATCGGGTGGGTTAGTCGGCAGTGTCACCACCGCCAATTCCAAGCTGTTGTCGGCAACTCTTGAGACGGCTTCTTCTGAATCCATCAGTTCCAGTTGCAAATCGACGTCTGGGTATTGGGCGTTGAACGCACGCAGTACAGGCGGCAAGCGTCGCAAGCCGACGTGGTGGCTGGTCGCCAACTGCAAACCGCCGGCAACCGTGTGGTTGAGGCTGTCGAGGTGGCTCTGGCAACTCTCAAGCTCAGTCAGCACGCGCCGCGCGCTTGGCAGCAACGTCTCGCCGGCCGGGGTCAGCAGCGTGCGCCGTCCAATGCGGTCGAACAACGCGTGACCGAGGCTGTGCTCAAGTGAACTGATCCGCTTGCTGACGGCCGGTTGGGTGATGAAAAGCGTGTTCGCGGCTGTCGAGAAGGAACCCGTGTCCACCACCGCAAGGAATGCCCTGAGGTTTGAGATATCCATCTTGCGGCGCCTTCACATGAACAAAAGATATGGAAAATATAAATAAGATGAATTTGTATTATTGATGTAATCGACCCAGAATGCACATCAAGATTACTAGGGAGTGCGCTCATGGCCGGCAGAACGCTGTATGACAAAGTCTGGGACAGTCACGTGGTACGCGAGGAGGACGGTACAGCGCTGCTGTACATTGACCGTCACCTCGTCCACGAAGTGACATCACCTCAGGCCTTTGAGGGTTTGAAACTCGCTGATCGGCCGGTGTGGCGCAAACAGTCAATTCTCGCGGTGGTCGATCACAACGTGCCCACCACAGACCGCAACAACGGCATTTCGGACCCGACTGCGCGCCTGCAAGTGGAGACGCTCGACGACAACGCAGCCGAACAGGATTTGACCTACTTTGGCATCGGGGACGTCCGCCAGGGGATCGTGCACGTCATCGGCCCGGAGCAGGGCGCGACCTTGCCCGGGATGACTGTAGTCTGCGGGGACTCGCACACCTCCACGCACGGCGCCTTCGGTGCACTCGCCTTTGGCATCGGAACGTCTGAGGTTGAGCATGTGCTCGCAACCCAGTGTCTGCCGCAGCAAAAGTCAAAATCGATGTTGGTGAGCGTTGACGGTGAGGTGGTCGCGGGTGTCACCGCCAAGGACATCGTTCTGCACATCATTGGCGTGATTGGCACGGCCGGCGGCACGGGTTACACCATTGAATTTGGCGGCAGTGCGATTCGCGCACTTTCAATGGAAGGGCGCATGACCGTGTGCAATATGTCGATAGAGGCCGGTGCGCGGGCGGGCATGGTGGCAGTGGATGACACCACTATTGAATATGTGCAAGGGCGTCCCTTTTCACCCCGCGGTGACATCGCCGAGCGCGCGGTTGCCGCGTGGCGAGAGCTGCGCTCTGATGATGACGCCGTTTTTGATCAGGAGGTTCGTATCGATGCCGCGAGCATCCAGCCGCAAGTGAGCTGGGGCACCTCGCCTGAGATGGTCGCACCGGTCGATGGCGTTGTGCCTGACCCGTCCGCCGAAGCCGATGAAACCCGCGCGGCTGGTATGCGCAAGGCGCTCGAGTACATGGACCTCAAGCCCGGCACGGCGATTCAAGACATTCCGGTTGATCGCGTGTTCATTGGTTCCTGCACCAACTCGCGCATCGAAGACCTGCGCGCGGCAGCAAGTGTGATCAAGGGCCGCAAAGTTGCCAACAGTGTGACCCAGGCGATGGTGGTGCCAGGCTCTGGTTTGGTGCGCAAGCAGGCCGAGGAAGAGGGCCTGGACGCGGTGTTTATTGCAGCTGGCTTTGAATGGCGGCTGCCGGGTTGCTCGATGTGTCTGGCCATGAACCCGGATAAATTGCTAGACGGTGAGCGTTGCGCGAGCACATCCAACCGAAACTTTGAAGGCAGGCAAGGTGCCGGTGGCCGCACGCACTTGGTGAGTCCAGCGATGGCCGCCGCCGCCGCTATCGCCGGCCATTTTGTCGACGCCCGTCAATTCTGAGGACACGCTGATGAGAGCATTTGAAACGTTAGACGGTTTGGTGGCGCCGATGGATTTGCCCAATGTCGACACCGACGCGATTATCCCCAAGCAATACCTGAAGTCGATCAAACGCACGGGCTTTGGTCCCAATGCCTTTGACAACTGGCGGTACCTCGACGAGGGCGGTCCTGAAATTGACGATAGCAGCCGTCGGCTGAATCCAGACTTTGTGCTGAACCAACCACGGTACCAGGGCGCTGAGGTCTTGCTTGCACGCGAGAATTTTGGCTGCGGGTCGTCGCGCGAACACGCCGTTTGGGCGCTCGATCAGTTTGGTTTCCGAGTGGTTATCGCGCCGAGCTTTGCCGACATATTTTTTAACAATGCCTTCAAGTCCGGGTTGTTGCCTGTGATCCTCCCTGAGGCAGTGGTTAATCAGTTGTTTGAAGAGGTGGCTGCGAGCGAGGGCTATCGACTGACTGTTGATCTCGACAACGAATGTGTCAGCACGCCAAGTGGTGAGCGTTTCGCGTTTGAAACCGACCCAACCCGACGTGAGAAGCTCAGAAAAGGGCTCGATGAAATTGGCATGACGCTGCAACACGCTGAGGCGATTCGTGCCTATGAAGCAAAACGGGCAGTGGAAGCACCTTGGTTGTTCAGCGCCTGATTCGCAGGCGCAGTGTTGTTCAGCCAATTGACGCTGGCGCCTGTTGAGGTTAACTACAGGCCCGGATCAATCCGGTTGATTTTGGGGGCGCGCGGCCTGTGGCCGCGTGAACCCGCGCGTCAGGTGTGACGGCGTTGGTTGCAAGTGATTCGTGCTGGGCGGCGCAGCGGTTAGGATAGGGAGTCCTCCCAATGAGATGGCTCCATGACGTACATCATTCCGGTCGCACCACCCGCCAGTGTGCCGGTTGCAGACACCGACAGCCGATTTCCCATCCGCCGCGTATTTTGCATCGGCAAGAACTACAGCGATCACGTGCGGGAGATGGGCGGTGACCCCACGCGGGAAGAGCCACTTTTTTTTATCAAACCCGCTGACAGCGTGGTCGGTCCTGGTGGGGCAGTGCCTTACCCGCCCCACACAGAAAATCTGCACTTCGAGGTGGAACTGGTTGTCGCCATTGGGCGAGATGTCGATGTCAACGCAGGCCTTGAACGGGTAGTTGACGCAGTGCTTGGTTACGGCATTGGTGTCGACCTGACCCGTCGCGACATGCAATCTGAGGCGAAAAAACGCGGTCGGCCCTGGGATATGTCCAAGAGTTTCGACGCCAGCGCACTGTGTTCTTCGCTGCATTTGGCTGACAGCGTTGGTCACCCTGAACGTGGCGAGATCGGGCTTGATCTCGATAGCGAGCCCCGACAAAGGGGTGATATCAGTCAGATGGTGTGGTCCATTCCCGAGATGCTGATCGCGCTCAATAGTCTGTTCCCGCTCAAGGCCGGTGACCTACTCTATACAGGAACCCCGTCCGGTGTTGGCCCTGTGACACGTGGGCAAACGCTCGAGGTTTGGGCTGACGGTATTGCGCGCGAGGCGTGGACGCTTTCCTAGTCGGAGCCTCTTTTGCATGCTTAGAGGCAATGCCGCCGCTGCGTGGCATGAACTGCCGATAGAAAGAGGCCATTTGAACCGTTCTATTGACCGCGATGAGTTATTTACAGAGGTAAAGACACAGCCATGATCATGACGAATATTGAAACGGTGCCTGGGAAAGCCATTATCAGTTGTTTTGGCGTGGTCTCAGGCAGCACCGTGCGCACCAAACACGCTGGGCGTGACATCATGGCAGGGTTGAAAAACATTTTTGGCGGTGAATTGCGCGGCTATACCGAGCTCTTGGGTGAATCCCGGGACGAGGCCATCCGGCGCATGCAGCAGCAGGCGAGCCAACTCGGTGCAAATGCCATCGTCAACGTGCGTTTCTCAACGAGCTCAGTGGCCGCGGGTGCGGCTGAGATTTACGTTTACGGCACTGCCGTGACGGTGGAGTAAGCCATGTACCAGCTCGCGGTGTTTTGCGTGTTGCTCGCGCTTGGATATGGCTTTGGTCGGTTCGCCGAGACGCGCCACTACCAATCCATCACGCGTCGTGAAAAACTGTTTGCCGAGCTTCCCACGCTCTCTCTTCGAAGTGCAGGAGAAGATGAGGAGGCAGTGTTCAAAACACAATTCGTCTCTGCCAATGTTGTAATATCAGTCGACTACTTCAAACGTGTCGCCGCCGCCTTGCGCGGTTTTTTTGGTGGCAACGTGCAAGCCTACGAATCGCTTGTAGACCGTGCGCGGCGCGAGGCGGTGCTGCGTGTGAAGGAGTCTTGCCCGGGCGCATCGCACATTCTCAATGTGCGAATCGAGACATCATCGATTCACAAGGGCCGTGGCAACGGTGTGGGCTCGGTCGAGGTTTTTGCCTACGGCACAGCTGTCTACAACGCGCCAGACTAGCTATTCGTGAAGTTCAAGCCTGGCATTGAGTCGCTGGAGACCGACAACGTCAACGTCAGTCACAGCTCACCTGTTCGTGAGTTTGTCACGCTGCTGTTGGGCGCGTTCGGCATCCTGGCATTGATCTATGCCGTGTCTGGTCTGTTGATTGACAAGGCGGTAGATTGGATCGACCCCAAAACGGAAAAAGCGCTTTTTTCAGATTTGTACAATGCCTTTGATGACGCTGAGTCGCAGACCGATGCCAGTGTCACACTGCAGCGCTTGGTAGACGATTTACAACAGTGTCTGGATCCGGGCTATGAGATCACGGTTAACTTGACCGAAGACAGCAGTCCCAATGCCTTTGCGTTGCCCGGCGGTAAGATGGTGGTAACCCAAGGGCTACTCGACCTCGTCTCGTCAGAAAATGGCCTCGCGTTTGTGCTCGCCCACGAGCTTGCCCATTTTGCCAACCGAGATCATTTGCGTGGCATCGGGCGCGGCATTGTTCTCGCGGCAATGAGCGCCGCTGTACTTGGATCTGATTCGGGCCTCGACGCCATTTTTGCGCCCGCCTCGTTGGCGGGGCAAGCGCGTTTCTCGCGCAGTCGCGAGTCGCAAGCCGATCAACGCGCATTGATGGCGCTCAACTGTCACTATGCACACATTGGCGGAGCGACAGAATTTTTCGAGGGCCTGAAACGCCGTGGTGACGCTGGCGACACCGCCGGCACGATCAGCCATTATTTCGCGAGCCACCCCGACGCCCAGTCTCGTGTCGATGCGCTGAGTGCGCTTGGCGGTGATTCTGGCTTCGCGCAGGGCGCTCTGCGCGAGTTGCCTGAAGCGTTACAATAAACACAACCAATTGTCGAGAATAAGGTATGAGCTACCGCGTCCCTTTACAGACTTTGCGCTGGGCCGTCGATGTCGCCGGTTTCAGCCGCGTGCAACAGCAGAGTGCGTTTGCCGAGTCCAGTGACGACCTTGTCGACGCAGTGCTTGAAGAGGCGGCGAAGTTTGCTGAGGGCGTGCTCGCGCCGATCAATCACAGCGGGGATAAACAAGGCGCGAAGTGGGACGACGGTGTGGTACACACACCTGAAGGATGGCGCGCCGCTTATACCCAATTCTACGAGGCGGGCTGGATGCAGCTCGCGGCGAGCCCAGAGTACGGTGGCCAGGGGCTGCCGTATTCTGTGTCCTCCTGCGTCAACGAGATGTGGAAATCGGCAAACATGGCCTTCAGTCTGTGTCCGTTGCTCAGCCACGGCGCGATTGAAGCGCTGGACGCGCACGGCAGTGACGCACTCAAGGCAACTTACCTCAGCAAGATGATCGAGGGCCGTTGGACCGGCACGATGAACCTCACTGAACCGCAGGCCGGTACCGACTTAGCAGCCTTGCGAAGTCGAGCCGAGCCGCAGGGCGACCACTACCTGATCTCAGGTCAAAAAATTTTCATCACGTATGGCGAGCACGACATGGCGGAGAACATCTGCCATTTGGTGTTGGCGCGCCTGCCTGACGCCCCGGACGGGGTGCGCGGCATTTCATTGTTTTTGGTGCCCAAATTCTTGCCGGATGCCGACGGCAATCCTGATCAGCGCAACGATTTACGCTGCGTCTCCATTGAGCACAAGCTCGGTATTCACGCGAGCCCAACGTGCGTGATGAGCTTTGGTGATAACGCGGGTGCGGTGGGCTACTTGATCGGTCGCGAGAATGAAGGGCTTGCGTGCATGTTCACCATGATGAACGCCGCGCGCCACGCAGTCGGTATGGAGGGCTATGCGCTCTCGGAGCGCGCCTACCAACACGCCTTGGGTTACGCGCGTGACCGCGTTCAGGGCCGGGCCATGTTGACAGGCCCAGAGGGTGGCAAAGGCATCATCAATCACCCTGATGTACGCCGTATGCTGATGGACATGCGCTCGCGCACGGAGGCGATGCGTATGCTCGGCCTCGAAGCTGCAGTCAGCTACGACCTCGCGCACCACGCAGATGATGAGGACACGCGCAAAGCCCATGACACGCGCGGCGCCTTGCTCACACCGATTGTCAAAGGGTGGTGCACGGAGACGGCGCAGAGTGTCACCTATGACGGTGTGCAGATACACGGCGGAATGGGATTTATCGAGGAAACCGGTGCGGCGCAGTATTACCGCGACGCTCGCATCACCACCATTTACGAAGGCACCACCGGCATTCAGGCCAACGACCTGATTGGTCGCAAGTTCGCACGCGACGGTGGCGCCGCTTTTGCCGCGTTACTCGACGAAGTGGAAGCGGTGTCGGTTTCGCTCACTGAGGCTGGGGACACGCCGCTTGCGCAGCTTGGCCAGCAATTGCGTGAAGCCAACGACGAGCTCAAATCGCTCGCCAACTGGTTGCTCGCACCAGAACGCGAGATGCACCATGCACCTGCCGCCGCGGTGCCGTTTATGATGGCGACCGGCACGGTGCTCGGTGGCTGGATGCACGCGCGCTCAGCGTTACGCGCTGAACTCGCCTTGCGCGAAGACGGAGCTGATACAGAGTTTCTGACAACCCGCATCGCGCTCGCGCGCTATTACGGCGCGGGTCCGTTGGGGGCGGTTTTTGGTCTGGTGCAAACAGCGCGTGGTGTGGGCGAGTTGGTTGATGTGCTCGACGAGGCCATGTTGTAGTCGGAGCCGAGCCGTCGAGTCCACAGCGAGATTGTTGTACCAATTTTAGAGTAGACGTTGAGCGCGCTTCGCCTGTCTTCCTAAGGGTTGGTTTTTTTCGCAATCAGTGCCGCAATTTCGCTGAACTATGCCCGATTTGAGTCAAGCGCTAAACCTCGATTCACGGCATCATATTGGTACCGTCAGTTGAGGAGGTGTTGCTCGGGTGAAACTCAGCAAACACTTTGTGCGAGATGAATTTGAGATCAGTGATCTCGCGGTGCGGCGCGGCATCGACAACCGGATCCCCGATATCAAACTGGCCAATCTTGAATGCTTGGTGAAAGATCTACTTCAGCCGCTTCGAGACAGCCTGGGCCAACCGGTCATGGTGGCCAGTGGTTACCGTTGCGCGCGGCTCAATCGAGAAATTGCTGGATCGCGCAATTCTGCGCACACACTTGCGCTCGCCGCAGACGTGTGGGTTGCCAATCTATCAACCTTTGACTTGACTGAGCACGTCGCCAAATCCGAGCTGCCATTTGATTGCGTGGTCAATGAATTTGGCTGTTGGACGCATATTCAAGCGCCATTGCCGGGCCACGCGCCACGTCGCAATGTGATGACAGCGCACAAGCTTGCCAACAACCACACACGTGTCAGTGACGGCAATCGCCTCGTTGACGAAAGCCGCCGTCTCGTTTAAGCCATTTAGCTCAGGTTTGCAAAATCGCCGTTGACAAATCGCAACGCCGTTTCTGCAAGCACGGCACTGCCAACTGGTAGCGCTGCTTCGTTGACATCAAATTCTGGGTGATGGTGGTAGCGATCAACGCCATCGGCGGTTTTGGTGCCGAGGATCATCATGGCGCCGCGACTGGCGCGTGTCATAAACGCAAAATCCTCCGCACCCATCATCAGCTGGCCGTTTTGCACGCGCTCTTCACCGAGCTGCGACACCGCAACCTCACGCATCCACGACACAACGTCTGAATCGTTGAAGAGACTGGGGTAGCCTCTCTCTACACGCATTTCGTAATCCCCGCCGAGTGTCTTTGCCACACCAAGTGCGTTTTCAACTTCCTCAAGCAAACGCTCGCGCACCGTGTCGTCAACGCTGCGCAGTGTGATGTCGAGTTCGACGGTCTCCGGTATGACATTCGAGGCGGTGCCACCAGCCACGCGCCCGACAGTAACCACGGCGGGTTGAACAGGGTCAATCCAGCGCGAGACGATGCCGTGTAGCGCTGTCAGCACGGGTGCAAGCAAGAAGATCGGATCGCGTGCGTGGTGCGGTACGGCGCCGTGGCCACCCGTGCCACGGACGGTTTCATAGACCGTGTCGACGTTCGCAAGCAAGAAGCCCTCTGTCAGTTGCACGGTACCGGCGTCGAGTTTGCTGTCGACGTGCAGTGCGATGACGGCATCCAAATCATCGACCGCGCCGTCTTCGATCATGCGCGGTGCACCGCTGATGCCTTCGCTGTCTGAGGCCTCTTCCGAGGGTTGAAACAGCAGTCGAATCTCACCCGCAATGTTCTTGTCGGCGAGTAGATTGGCGACGCCGAGCAACATCGCAGTGTGGGCATCGTGGCCGCAGGCGTGCATTTTGCCGTCGACCGTGGATTTGTAAGGTGTGTCACGCGCCTCGAGAATCGGCAGCGCGTCCATGTCGGCGCGGATGCCAATGCGGGGTCCGTTGCCGCGACCAAGCCGCGCCACCACACCGGTGCGCCCAACGCCGGTTTGGTGCTCAATACCCAGTTCCGTCAGGTGCTCTGACACCAGTGCCGCCGTCCGGTGCTCTTCAAAGCTCAGTTCCGGGTGCTGGTGTATTTGACGCCGCAGGTCGGTCAGCGTGTCTCCGAGTGCAGTGGCTTGGTCGAGCATGGCGGGGTCCTCAGTTAACGGGAGTCAGTTGCGAAATTGCCGGTTGAGTTCCTGCCAATCTTCAGCGCATGCCTGTGCTGTCTCCGCATCCAGTCCTCGGAACAGGGTGGCGATGAGGCTCAAGTCGCTGCCGACAATCAGGCAGTTGATCTCGCGTTCACGTGCGGCGTAGACGCTGTGGCTGTGCCAGTAGTCGGTCAGTGGTCCGTCTAGACGTTGCGACGCGCGTGCAAAGGCCTCGGTGTTCACAAACCACTGTTCAGCACCATTTGGGAATTGCGAGACCATGAGCCAGGTTGCGGTGTGTTCGGCCAGTTTGTCGAGGTCGGCGTCTCGCTCCGTGTCAGCTGGGTCTGTCAATGCTTGGGCAAGCAAGTGGTAGAGCGTGAACTCCACGGTGTCGAGGCCGCGTTGCAGGGCGGCGCTGCGTTCCAACTCAAACTGCGACTGTGCTTGCACGGCTTGTGCGAGGTAGCTGTAGGGCAGTGTGATGGTGGCGGCTTCGCGCTGGAAGTTCGGTGTGCCGCTGCCGCCAAATACCAGAGTGAGATCGCTGGGCCAGTCGAGCGGCACGCGCTCTAGCGCTGCGGCGTCTGCGACCATACCGCTCGCGCGCAGTGCGTCGGCAAACAACGCCTCGTTTGCGTCAACAGGTTGTTGCCATGCAACCTCAAAATCCGCCAGCGCCGTGGCTGATAGCGCAAGAGACAAAAAGGCTGAACACACAGCCGTCACGAGGCGAGGACGCATGGGGTCTCCGAACAAGGCAGTCCGTTGGCATGTTAACAAGCGGCTGCAAGGTGCGCGAGCTGCCAGCGCTTGCAGGCTCGGCAGCTATGCTCAAGGGAGCTTTTGCCCACGTGTGAGTGACACCCATGCCCGAACTAGCCCCTGTGCTGGACCACATCGATGCACAGTTGCCAGACGCCCTCGAACGCTTGAAAGCCCTGCTTCGCATCGAGAGCATTTCGACTGACCCCGCGTACAGTGAGGCCTGTGTGGAGGCGGCGGACTGGATGGTCGCAACCCTACAGGACATCGGTTTTGAAGCCAGCCGCCGCGACACCGCCGGCCACCCCATGGTGGTCGCTCACGGCGGTGAGTCCGCCGGTGACACCCCGCACCTGCTTTTCTATGGTCACTATGACGTGCAGCCGGTTGATCCTGTGTCACTGTGGCACTCGCCGCCATTTGATCCGCAGATCGAACCAGGAGCCGACGGTGGCGTGATCCGCGGACGCGGTGCGGCCGATGACAAGGGTCAGCTGATGACCTTTGTCGAAGCCTGCCGCGCCTTTGTCGCTGTACACGGCGCGTTGCCGGCGAAACTGACGGTGTTTCTCGAAGGTGAAGAGGAGAGTGGGTCACCCTCGTTGGTGCCTTTTCTGGAGCAACACCGAGACGAACTGCGCGCGGACCTCGCGTTGGTGTGCGACACCGGTATGTGGGACGCCAACACGCCGGCAATCACCACGATGTTGCGCGGCATGGTAACCAGCGAAGTCACAGTGGAGGGCGCGAAGATCGACCTTCACTCTGGGATGTTTGGCGGTCCCGCAGCGAACCCTATTCGGGTGCTCAGCCGAGCGGTTGCAGCCTTGCATGATGACCAGGGCCGCGTGACGCTGCCGGGCTTCTACGATGGTGTCAGCGAGCTCAGCGACGACATGGCGGCGCAGTGGCGCGGGCTCGATCACGACGCCGACGCCTTTCTCGGAGGCGTGGGATTGAGCCACCCAGCGGGTGAGGCGGGGTACAGCGCGCTGGAGCAGATATGGGCGCGCCCAACACTGGAGATCAACGGCATCTGGGGCGGATACACCGGTGAAGGATTCAAAACCGTTTTGCCAGCGCGTGCCCACGCCAAGATCAGCTGTCGTTTGGTCGGTGATCAAGACCCCGAGCGCATAGGCGAGGCGCTGAGCGCACACTTCAGGTCTGCGATGCCAGATGATTGCACCGCGCAGGTCACGATTCACCGCGGAGCGAAAGCCACAGTGATGCCGGTTGATTCACCGCTTTTCACGCGGGCACGTGATGCGTTAACCGACGAGTGGCCAAACCCGGCGGTGTACGCGGGATGCGGTGGGTCAATTCCGGTTGTAGGGCATTTCCAAGAGGTACTTGGCATGGACAGTTTGCTGGCCGGCTTTGGGCTCGACGACGACGCGATTCATTCCCCCAATGAAAAATACAATGTCCGATGCTTCCACAAGGGCATTCGAAGCTGGGCGCGAATTCTGTGTTCAATGACCGACTGACTGTCACTGACCGACGGGCAACGCGGCTGATACCGGTCGCGTTGTTGTGTGGCTTGGCGATTTTGGTCGCGGCGGCACCGGCAGCTGCAGACCCAGGAAGTTGTCGCGCGCGAGAAGGGTGCAAGGACACTGAGAATTGGCTTGATCGTAGCCATTCAGCGCTCAGTGAACGCACAGTTAATCTCGCCAGTTCACTCGACCGTTTTTTCGGTGTCGATGACAGCGCGGCGGACGCAGCCCGCAGTTTTGTATGGGTGCGGCTCAGCGGGGGACGGGACCACCTCGACGGTTCGAACGCAAAACTGTCGATCAAAGGCCAGTGGCATTTACCCCGCATTGATGAACGCTTGGGCCTGGTTTTCAGTGATGGTGACGACGAAAACGACAGTGAAGCCGATGCCGAAGAGGGCGGTGTGGTGGGGCTGCGGTTTGAGCAGGCTGAGCGTGCACGGCGAGGGCGACTGGGCATGCGCGTTACTTTGCGCTCGCGCGGGAAGCTCAAGACTGAATTGCGCTACCGCTACACTTTTGACCCGCTGCCAGGCGGTTTGCAGGCGCGCAGCACCACGTCACTGTGGTGGCAAGATGGCCGTGGCGTCGGGGTCTCACTGGGTGGAAATATTGAAAAGTACTTGAGCAGCCGAAGGCTGTTGCGTTATTCCGCCCGCGTGGAACGGGCAGAGGATTTAATTGGAGCCCACTGGCAACAGGGGCTTGCATTGAACGCACGCCTGTCGCTCAGAGATGCCGCAGTGTTGTTTACCCGATTTTCCGGTATCACACAGCCGGATTCTTACCTTCAATCCGTCGCTGTTGGCGCGCGCTACCGCCGGCAAGTGCTCAGGCAGTGGATGTTCGTGGAAGTGGAGCCGGTGTTGGACTGGCGACGCCCTCTGTTTGAGGACACTCGGACCTTCTCACCCGGTATTACGTTGAGGATGGAATGGCAGTTGGGCGAGCCTGTGCAGCTGTGGCAGTAACGCGTTTGCGTTAGGCGGCCGCTCGGTCAAGGTGTAACTGGCGTTGGCGAGCGGTTGCCTTGAGGCCGAGTTTAAAGCCTTTGTTTGATGGCTAATTGTTCACCGGGTGCAGCTAAGCGAACTGTACAGCGCCAGTCTGATTGAACTGGCGCTGGGTGTGGCAGGCCTTATTTCTTGATTAAAATCTTTTCGATTTTGCCGCCTGATTTTAAATGGGCTTCAACCCACTTGGGTTTGCGGCCACGCCCGGTCCAGGTCTCCGCAGCGTTTTTGGGGTTGCGGTATTTGGGTGCGACCTTGCCGCGTTTCGCGCCGACTTTCTTGGCAGCCACTTTTTTCCGCTTGCCCGTGCTTTTGGTACTGCCGGCCAGATCTGACAGTGCAATGCCTTCAGCTTTTGCCATGGCTTGCAGCTTTGCCAGCGCTTTCTCACGCTTTTGATCGGCCTTCACGCGCTTGGAAAGTTGTGATTCGATGTCTTTCAGGTATTTCTCCAACACCGCCGTAGAGAGCTTGCTGAAATTGGGTTTTCTCATGGAATGACCTGTGAGAGTTGAGTGGGGATATTCGAGTATTGTCAGTGATTCGACACGATTGATTACGTGTCTGTCCAAATCAGTATACCAAAGCCAATGCATTGCACCCTGTATAAACTCGCCGTATTCAAAGGCCCGACAGCTGCCGGCGCTGGGTGGCGTTCTAAGTGGGTCGCGCGATGGTCTATTCCCCTTTGCACCATCGCACGGCGCTATGTGCTCTGGGCAGTGTTGTTTTACTGCCAGACCCTGCGCAGATTTGGTAGCATTCCGCTGTAAAATTCCCCTCAGTTAACAGCAATGCGTGCGGAGTCGTCGCCATGGCAATGGGCATGATGCAAGACCATCCTTTGATCGTTTCGTCCATTCTTGAATTTGCCGAGCGGTGGTTTCCAAGTGTCGAAATTGTGTCTCGTACGGTGGAAGGTGATATGCACCGATACACCTACAAAGACGCGGCTAGGCGCGCCCGGCAGCTGGCCAATGCGCTCGAGACTCTCGGTGTCAGCGCTGGTGACCGGGTTGGCACGCTCGCCTGGAACGGGTACCGGCACCTTGAGTGTTACTACGCCATAGCGGGATCAGGGGCGGTGTTGCACACTGTCAACCCGCGGCTGTTCCCAGAACAAATCAGTTACATAATCAATCACGGTGAGGACCGGGTGTTGTTTGTTGACACCACTTTCCTGCCCGTCGTGGCGTCGATTCGGCACGAGCTCACGACTGTCGAGCGCATAGTGGTGATGTGTGACCGAAACAACATGCCAGACACTGAGCTTGAGGACGTGATCTGTTACGAGGATTTGCTGGATTCCGAGTCCAGTGAGTTCGAATGGCCGCAGTTGGATGAATACACGGCGTCTGCGCTGTGTTACACCTCTGGCACCACGGGCAACCCCAAAGGGGTTTTGTACTCGCACCGGTCAATGGTTTTACACGCTTACGCTGAAGTGTCTCCCAACTCAATTGGAATGTGTGCGTCAGATTCTGTTTTGATTGTGGTGCCGCAATTTCATGTCTTTGCGTGGGGCACCACATTTGCCGCGCTCATGGCCGGTTCAAAAGTTGTCTACCCCGGACCACACATGGACGGGGCTTCCATTGCCAAGCTACTCAACGACGAAGCCTGCACGCTGTCTTTGGCGGTGCCGACAATTTGGATGATGTTGATGTCCGCGTTGAAAGCATCTGGTGAGAAGCTGCCGCACCTAAACCGAGTTGTTATCGGCGGATCAGCATGTCCCGAGGCGATGATCCGCAGCTTCGAAGATCTCTATGACGTTCAGGTATTGCACGCGTGGGGCATGACCGAGACCGGGCCGCTTGGCAGTATGTGCCACTTGGAGCCGAAACACGCCTCGCTCGATGCCGAAGGGAAAATGGCAATTCGCTGCAAACAAGGCAAGCCTGTATACGGTATTGACTTGCGCATTGTCGATGACGCGGGGCAACCGCTGCCGCACGATGGTGTGGCCTTTGGACAGTTGCAAGTGCGCGGGCACTGGGTGACGTCGGGGTACTACCGTGTTGATGCCGATGCATCTGTCTCATCCGACGGCTGGTTTGATACAGGGGATGTCGCCACCATCGATGCCGACGGCTATATGCAAATCACGGATCGCACCAAAGACGTGATCAAATCTGGCGGTGAATGGATCAGTTCGATTGACCTCGAGAATATCGCTGTCGGGCACGCCGATATCGCGGAGGCGGCGGTGATTGCCGTGCCACACCCCAAATGGGATGAGAGGCCGCTTGTTGTGGCGGTGCGTAAACCTGGCGCCACAATCGAACGCGAGGCCTTACTCACGCACATCGCGGCGTCGGTCGCGCGCTGGCAAGTGCCCGATGACGTGGTGTTTGTCGATGAGTTGCCACACGGTGCGACGGGCAAGCTTAACAAGCTCGCGTTGCGCGCCCAGTTTGGCGACTATACGTTGCCTACAGCGTGAGTTGACGCGCCCACTACAGACTGTTGGTCAGCTTCTGCCATATGTCCTGAACCCGGAACCGCATGTCGGCCGCGGGCAGGAACCACCGCTTGCCACGGTGCCAGAATCGCGTCTCAAATGCCGTTTGGCTGAATGCGGTCTCGGCGTCGGCATCACCGAGTATGCGCAGTGCTGCCTTGTGCCCAAGGTAAGGGGCCATGGTGTTGCCGTTGCCAGAGTATCCCATCGCCACTTCGACGCCGTCGACTGTGCCGACATGGGGTATCTGCGCAAAACTGAATCCAGTATGACCACGCCAACTGTGTGTGAGTGCGGCGCCAGAGAGCTCAGGAAACACATCGAGCATGAGACTGCGGAGCTGGGACGTGGCGAATCGGTCTGGCACGTCACACAGTGCAGCCCTGCCGCCAAAAACCAGTCTTTCGCCGTCAGGTGATGGGCGGAAGTAACAATGGCGGGCGCGTGATTCAACGTACACGCGGCCGCTTGGCATCAGCGCACGCACTCGATTGCGCCCGAGCGTTTCAGTTGCGACGATAAAGCTCGGCACGGGCACTATGCGCCTGGCTATGGTGGGCAGTGCGGTTGTGCTGTAACCGTTTGTGGCCGCGAGCACAGCGCCAGCAATCACGTCGCCGCGTGTGGTTTTGACGATTGAGGCGCGTGCGTTTGTGCTGACGCCGAGCACGCTGGTGTGACAGGCAAAAGCCGCCCCAGCGTCACGCGCGGCGCGCCATAACCCGTACGTGAATTTTGCCGGGTTAATTGCGCCGTGGGTCGGGAACACGGTGCCGCCGTGATAGAGATCGGTTGCGATCTCTGACTGTTGCTCACTGCTTTTAACAGGGTATGCGTGAGTGCCGATGCGGCGGTTGAGTTGCTCCAGTGCGCGTGCGTTTTGCTCGTATTCGCGGCGGTTGTTGCAGCCCCTGAAACGACCTACGGGCTGCCAATCGCAATCGATTGACTCGTCGTCGATAAGCGAAGTGAAAAAGTCAATCGAATCAATGTGGGCCTCGCGCAACAGCCTTGTTGCGGTGTCCTTACCGTACTGGGCGTCCAGGGATGCGGGCGGCAGACGGTGTCCACCGCCAACCTGGCCGCCGTTGCGGGAGCTTGCGCCAGACCCTGGTGCGCCTGACTCGACCACCAACACGTCACGCCCAGCACGTGCGAGTGTGCGTGCAGCGCTCAAGCCCGTCAGGCCGGCGCCAATGACCACCACGTCCGCTTTCGCTGGCAGCGTTATTGGGCTTTCAGGGGCGTCTGGTTCTCCGGCGGCGTCCCACCAGTAGGGCGTGTGTTGCATGGGTTGCGCAAGTGGCCGGTGATATTGTCACACTGTCTTCAGTGAGCGCCTGCGTCAAGTGGTTAGCGCTCGCGGCGAATGAACGAGGGAATAGGGGTGCGGCAAGAGAGGTCGGATTTCACGCCGGTCTCGACCATTGCGCACGTGATCAAACGCTGAAAACGACAAAAATGGGTGGCGATAGGTCAGTATCCCGGGCTTGTCATATGTTGTGTTCGCAACTGCCTATACTTCAGGCCTGTGATTGATATCGCATCTCTACTGTGAGAGCTGGTATGCACCTGCCTGTGTCTTTTTTTGCCTTGATGGCGTCAGTGGCATTCTTGCAGTTGGGAGTCGGTGCGCTGTCGCCACTGGACGCGCTCAGTGGCTGGCAAGTGGGTTTTTCTCCAACCCAGGTTGGCCTGCTTGGGTCAGCGCACTTTGTCGGTTTTTTTATCGGCTGTTGGTGGTCGCCGCAGTTGATGGGCACAGTGGGTCACGCCCGAGCCTTTGCAACGTTTGCCGCTTGCGGCGCGATAGGTGCGATCGCTCACCCGCTGTGGATTGACGCGTGGTTTTGGGCTGGTTTGCGTGTCATGACCGGTTTGTGCGTTGCCGGCTGTTACACCGTCATCGAGGCGTGGCTGCATGCGTCGGTCACCAACGCCACACGTGGCCGTGCGCTCGGCAGCTACCGGGTTGTTGATCTCAGTATGTCAATGGCGGCGCAGTTGCTCATCGGTGTGTTACCCGCAGCGAGCTACGTGTCATACAACCTGCTTGGTATTTTATGTTGTGCTGCGCTATTTCCGTTGATGGTCTCGCGGGCGCGTCAGCCGGAATCGCCTGCCGCGCCGCGTCTTCGGCCACTGAAGACTTTGCGCTTGTCACCGCTTGGTACGGCGGGTGTGGTGGTCGCAGGCCTGACCACGGGCTCGTTTCGCATGGTCGGGCCAATCTATGGTCAGCAGGTGGGGCTCGGTGCGGGGGAGACCGGCTTGTTCTTGGCGGCATTCGTGTTTGGTGGTGCGATCGCGCAGCTGCCAGTCGGTTGGCTGGCAGACAAGTATGATCGCCGGTGGGTGTTGATCTGGCTGTCCATCGCAGCCTTGTTCGCCTGCGCATTAACTGTGTTTTACGGCACGGCAAACACGTTTGTCATTTTTTCACTGGCGGCGTTTTTTGGTTTGGTGACCTTTCCGATATTTTCTGTGGCCAGTGCTCACGCCAACGATTTCGCCAACGCCAATTTCATGATTGAGCTCAGTGCTTCGTTGATTTTTTGGTATGGAATCGGTGCGATAGCCAGTCCACTGATCGCGTCGTCTCTGATGGAGGTTTTTGGTCCCCCAGCCCTGTTTGGCTTTATCAGTATTGCCCACCTCGCGTTGGCAGGATTTGGATTGGCGCGCATGCTGGTGCGCCCCACGTCTGAAACGCGTACGCCCTATCGCTATATCCCGCGCACGAGTTTCACGTTGGGGCGCTTATTTAAAAGGCGATAGGCTATTTGGATTCAATTTGCAACGCGCACCAGTTGTTTGCCAAAGTTCTCACCGCGCAGAAGGCCCAAGAACGCCGCCGGCGCCGCTTCCAAACCTTCAGTGATGCTTTCGCGGTAGTGCAGCTCGCCGTTTTTGACTAGCGGTGCGACCTCGCGCAGAAATTCGCCAAAGCGGGCGTAGTGGTCCGTGATGATGTAGCCTCGCACACTTAAACGTTTGACCAAAATGTTGCGCCATATCCGCGGCAGGGCAGTTGCGGTATCAAGGCTCATACTGATATCGGATTGCGCCTGTCCGTTATACCAACTGATCATGCCGCAAACGGGAATTCTGCCGCCCACGTTCATTTTCGGCACCACCGCTTGCAGTGTTTTCCCACCGACGTTTTCAAAGTAGATGTCAACGCCATTTGGGCAAGCTTCAGCGATTGCCTCGCCGAGCGCACGCGCATCGTTGTGGGCGCGGTGGTCAACGCAGGCATCGAAGCCGAGCACGTCTACGGCGTACTGGCATTTCTCGGTGCCACCGGCCACCCCAACGACACGCATCCCCAGTTTCTTGGCGAGTTGACCGACAACGGATCCCACAGCACCGGTCGCAGCCGAGACCACAAGGCATTCGCCAGCCTTGGGCTGAGCGTGCTCTGTCAGTCCAATCCAGGCTGTGAAGCCTGGCATGCCCAAAATGCCCAGTGCGGTTTGTACCGGTGCTATTGTGGGGTCGAGCTTGCGTAATTGATCGGCTGTGGCCAGGCCGTGGGTCTGCCAACCCAGCCGAGATTCGACGATGTCACCGGGATCAAATCCCGGTGCTTGCGATGCGATGACACGGCACACTGTGCCGCCCTCCATAACACCGCCAATTGGCACGGGGTCGGCATAGGACGCTGCGGCGTCCATGCGCCCGCGCATGTAAGGGTCAAGCGACAGCCAGATCACTTCACACAACACCTCACCTGCATGCGCTACGGGTGTGGTTGCGGAATCTAGCCTGAAATTTGCGGCTGTCGGCTCGCCCTCGGGGCGAGATGCGAGAAGAATGCGTTGCATGGTCAATCCTTTGATCAGTGTATCGCTATGGCTTTGCAAGGGCGCTCAGGGCTCGGGTTGTATCCAACCATGCGCGCCGGTCTTGCGCTCCGACATGCTCGAAAGCTCGGCGCAGCATAGCACTCTGCGCGGTACTCAGAGCGCTCTCGAGCTTGCGGCCCTTGGGTGTTAACTGTAAGCGCCGTACACGCTTGTCTTGTGTATCTGGGGTTTGCGTGATGTATGCGTCGGACAATAAACGGCGAAGCGGTGAGGCCAGCGCTTGTTTGCTGATCTCGAGTGTGTTCAGCAATTCACCCACTGTCACTGCCGGGGTGCGAGCCACAAAATACAGTATTCGGTGATGCGCCCGCCCTAGGCCCTGCTTGGCCAAAATTCGATCGGGCTCGGCAGTGAAGGCTCTGTAGGCAAAGTAGAGCGCTTCTATTGCGTCGTGTTCGGGGTTTTTTTGGTCAACCATATTGACATTGTCTCGTATTGGGTCGGATTATATGTCAACTATATTGACTTACTGGGATTGCCATGAAGTTTGCCACACGAATGAATAGATTGGTGTCCTCACCGGTGCGAGATCTGTTGGCGCTGACCGAAAACCCAGAGATGGTGTCTTTTGCAGGTGGTCTGCCATCGGCAGACAGTTTTCCAGCCGTCGACGCGCTCTGTGCACCTGTGTCTGCTTTGCAGTATGGCGCGAGCGAGGGTGACTGGCCACTTCGAGAACGTATTGCAACGCTGGTTCGGGCGCGAGGTCTTGATTGCAAAGCTGAACAGGTACTCGTGTTGTCTGGTTCGCAGCAGGGCATTGATCTGGTCGCCAAGATGATGGTTGATTCGGGGACGCGGGTTGCGCTCGAAGTGCCAACTTACCTTGCGGCTTTGCAAGTGTTCTCGCTTTTTGGCGCTGATTATCACCCCTTTGCGCCCGGTGATGCGCCACCACCGGCAGAGCTGATATACGTCAATCCAAGCTTCCAGAACCCAACCGGACATTGTTATACAGCCCGTGAACGAGAACAGGTTCGCCATCACGGAGCACGCAGCGGCGCGGTACTGTTTGAAGATGATCCTTACCACGATCTCTGCTTTGACAACTGTGAGCGCACGCCGTTGGTCGCTGGTTTTGATGGCGAATGGGTTTATCAGGGATCGTTTTCAAAGTCGTTGTGCCCGGGTCTCAGGCTTGGCTTTCTCGTTGCCAGTGACGCACTGATAGGGCCGCTGACTCAACTTAAGCAAGCGTCTGATCTTCACAGCAACCGTATTGCTCAGGCTTGGGTGTTGCAGTGGCTAGACAGCCCAGATGCGCCCGAGCGCAGGCAACAGTTGATTTCGCTATACACCTCGAGACGGGATTTCTTCGCGGGTGTGCTCGACGAGTACTTCGCTGACATTGCGAGTTGGCAGTTGCCGCAAGGCGGGCTCTTTTTTTGGTTGCGGCTGCATGACGCAGAGGCACGCACAGACTTGATGTTACAGCGTGCTTTAGCTCAGCAAGTGGTTTTCATGCCCGGTAACGCGTTTTACCCGGATGCGAATCACCCGGACGCACTGCGCACGCTGCGCCTGAACTTCTCCAATGCAAAGCCCGCAGACGTGGTTCGTGGCTTGTGCACACTTGCTAGCGTCGTGCGCTCAGGTCAGGGGTAGGGGGCAAACAAGCGAGCTTTGGAGGTTTAAGCGATGAGTCGATTGGTGTTGACGCTGTCTAGCAACAACTGACGTGCGGCGACCATCTGTCGGTGGGCGCCCCGGTAGAGCGCGAGGCCAGCGATGCCGACAACCGCGCTGAACTCTGGCAAGAGGTTGGTGAACAGCCCGTAAGCGGCGATGTGCACCAAGAGAAATCCGATGATTTTGTAACAGCGGCTGAGGTGCAGTTCGCGCAATGCGCCGTAGTGGTGGTTGGTGTAGTTCATCGCTGCAAACTACCCAGAACGGCGTTTCAATTTTGTGACACAGATCGCGTTTCGGTTTTTTTTTGGCACTTATTGTAAATAAAAACGCCAGCCGAACAGTGGCTGGCGTTAGGGTCCAATTGGCGAGTGTTGTCGCCGCGGATTTGAACTAGTCGAGTGCTGCGGTAAATTGCGGTACCGCATCGAACAAGTCCATCACCAGACCGTAGTCAGCAACCTGGAAAATGGGTGCTTCCTCGTCGTTGTTGATAGCGACGATGGTCTTTGAGTCCTTCATGCCAGCAAGGTGTTGAATCGCACCCGAGATGCCGATGGCGATGTAGAGATCCGGTGCCACGACTTTGCCGGTTTGACCGACTTGGTAGTCGTTTGGCACGAAGCCCGCGTCAACCGCTGCACGCGAGGCACCCACTGCGGCGTTCAACTTGCCTGCGAGCTCGTCCAGCATGGCGAAGTTGTCGCCGTTCTGCATGCCACGGCCCCCTGAGACCACCACTTTGGCGGAAGTAAGCTCCGGACGATCAGACTGAGTCAGATCCTGGCCTTCGAATGTAGCAAGGCCTGTGTCACCGCTGCCGTCGATTGAATCGATGCTCGCCGAACCGCCTGCGGCCTCAGCGGCGGCGAATTTAGTGGTACGCACGGTGATCACTTTGGTCGCGTCGTTGCTCTTAATCACACTCAGGACGTTGCCCGCGTAGATTGGGCGCTCGAAGGTGTCGGCGTCGACAACATCGGAGATGTCGGAGATCGCCATCACGTCCAAGAGCGCTGCAACGCGCGGCATCAAGTTTTTGCCGTTGGTGGTTGCTGGCGCGACTAAGTGGCTGTAATCGCCTGCGAGTTGGACCAGCAGTGGTGCGACGTTCTCGGCCAATTGGTTGGCGTATTCGGCGCTGTCTGCCAATTTGACACTGCGCACCCCGGGGAGTGCAGCGGCGGCCTCAGCGGCACCTGAGCAGCCGCTGCCGGCGATCAAGATGTCGACGCTGTCGCCCATCTTTGCGGCAGCTGTCAGGGTGTTGAGGGTCGCGCCCTTGATTTCGGCGTTGTCGTGTTCGGCAATGATGAGAATGCTCATTGTGGTTCCCTCAGATGACCTGTGCTTCGTTTTTGAGTTTGTCGACGAGCTCGTCAACAGAGGCTACTTTGACGCCGGCAGCGCGTGGCGGTGGCTCGCTCACACTGACCAGAGTCTGGCGCGGTGCGGTGTCCACGCCGAGCTCGTCGATCGGCTTTTTGTCCATCGGCTTTTTCTTCGCCTTCATGATGTTTGGCAACGAGGCGTAGCGTGGCTCGTTCAGACGCAAGTCAGACGTCAACACACAAGGCATCTTGAGCGCCAGGCGCTCAAGCCCGCCGTCGATTTCGCGGGTGATATTGGCGGTGTCGCCGTCGAGTTCGACATTTGACACGTTGGTTCCCTGCGCCCAGCCGAGCAGGGCGGCGAGCATTTGGCCAGCTTGGTTGCTGTCGCCATCGATCGCTTGCTTGCCCATGATCACGAGACCCGGTTGCTCAGACTCGACCAGACTCTTGAGTACCTTGGCGACGCCCAGTGGTTCAATGTCGTCTTCAGTGACAACGTGAACAGCGCGGTCAGCGCCCATTGCCAAGGCAGTGCGCAAGGTCTCTTCTGTCTTCGCGGCACCAATAGAGACGGCGACGATTTCGTCGGCCTTGCCTGCTTCGCGCATGCGAATGGCTTCTTCTATTGCGATTTCGTCGAAAGGGTTCATGGCCATTTTGACGTTGTCGAGGTTGACGCCGGTGCCGTCTGCCTTAACCCGTGCTTTGACATACGGATCGAGCACACGCTTGCACGTGACAAGTATTTTCATGATGGCTTACCTTAGGTCCGCAGGTTGCGGACGGTGGAACGGAAAACGGCGCGCGGTGGGATGGCGGCCTACTCAGTTATTTCTCGATTATAGCGACCTCAAGTGGCCGTAAACACACCTTAGCGGCACCTTTTGGCCGCTTACCGTCGTGCTAACCTGCGCAGTCGCTGGGCAGACGTGGCAATCGGCACTATGGTGCAGCTCTCGACAAATGTATGCCGATGCTGCGTGTGAATTGGGTGTCACACCAGGGTGTAATGTCCATTCCACCTCGCGGCACTGGAAAAGCGGGGCTTTTTTGCGTAAGTTGCTGAATAGTGTGAACCTGTCGACAGTCGGCCGGTGAAATCGGTTGTAACCCCTGTGAGGCCCGAGTGAGTACCGCCAGTAAAACCCGCACCAAAGTGACATTGCGAGCAGCGAAACCCGATGACCTGATGTTCATCAACGGCATCATCGAAACGGCTGTGATGAGCTGGGAGTTGCCAGAGCGGGTCAAGCGGTTGTCTTTGCCCAACTACCGCTACACCGCTGACCATTTTGACAAGATGTCGCTCTTTCTCGCGCTCGAGAAGGAAACAAGCGATGTGCTCGGCGTGATGGCGTGTTGCGAGGCCGACGCGGAAGACCTTCCCGCAGACCGCCAAGGGATGTTGTTGCACGGCATCTATGTCGATCCGGTCAACCACCGAGAAGGTATCGGTAAGAAGCTTGTCACGCACGCGATCAAAGCGGCGCGCAAAGCGCAGGCGGAAGGCCTGATTGTCAAGGCACAGCCTGATGCGCTCGGCTTTTTTGAGTCAGTGGGCTTCGCGAGATTGCCAGTTGAAGACCCCGAGAGCGACTTCAGAAACCGTTTTTGGATCGACGCCTGAACGTCGCCAACGCTCACGCCGCCACACCTGAACGATCAGCCTTAGTTTCGGTACGCTGACACCGGCGTGCAGCGCTTGGGCACGTTGTGCGCATAGCGACTCCTACCAACAGACAAGGATGTCGTTTGCGTATGGATCGCAGAACCTGTGGTGGGATTGCAGCAGTCATGGTGCTGCTGGTGTTGCTTGGCGTGGTCTCTTCTCGCAGCTTGCCAGACGGGCGAGCGCAGCGGCCAGTGATCGTGTTGCTTAACGACTGGGCGAGCCAGCAAGTCTTTGCGCACATCGTTGGGCGATTGATCGAACGTGGCGGCCAACCCGTCACCTACCAGTACTCCGATGCAGAACTGCAATTTGATGCGCTCGCACTGGGTGATGCCCATGTGCAGGTTGCGGTTTGGCACAATCGCATGGCAGAACCCTTTGAACACGCGCTCGACCGCGGTGTGGTCAATGCGGGCCAGCATGCACTGCATTTTCGTGATGGCTGGTGGGTCTCCGATGCCACGCTCGCCGTGTGCCCGCAGGCGGCAACCTGGTCTGGCTTG
This sequence comes from uncultured Granulosicoccaceae bacterium, assembly GCA_937925815.1. Taxonomy (GTDB): domain Bacteria; phylum Pseudomonadota; class Gammaproteobacteria; order CALCKW01; family CALCKW01; genus CALCKW01. Next base: position 32,885 of record CALAMQ010000049.1, read on the forward strand.
ATCGCCTGTGCCGGACGAACTGAGGCACTGCGCACTGCTGATGCAAGCGTGCAAGCAACCGAATCACTGTCCATTCCCACTGGTTTGCCGGGCTATTTTCACGCTCCTCCCGAGGCATTCGACCGGTCCTACGCAGATGTGGTGGACAAACTGCGCATGCCGTTCACGGTGCACCCAGCCGCAGATCTTGCCGCCCTCGGTGAGACCTGGCGACGCTTTGACAATCAGTCCGCGCTCACCCCAGACGTGCCCATAGAGGTTGTCTACAACTGGTCGCCGAACACCCTGGAAGGTGGCCCGGTTAATGGGCGTTTTGTCGACTTTCCAGAGCCTGAGCTCGCCTGCTTTCTAGACCCTGATTGGGGTCCTAATCCCGATGTGACAGGAGATTGTGGTGATCCTTTGCCGTTTCCTGTCAGCAAGGCTGCCTGGGCGGGTCTGATAGACGCCTTTCCAGATACCTGGCAGTTACTTCAAGCGGTTTCATTCGATGCTATCGACTACCGCCAAGTGGTAGCTTGGATGGCGCGGCCGGGCGCCGAGCCTGCGCGTGTCGCGCAGCGGTGGATCGAAGCCAACGTAGAGCGTGTTAGCGAGTGGCAGGAGGCGCTATGATCATTGCCAGTTGTTCTGATTTGTTGGGGTGTTTGCATGTCGAAGTTGGCAAGTTCAGTTGCGTTGGTAACAGGCGCAGGCAGTGGTATTGGCGAGGCGAGTTCTATCGCGCTTGCGAAGGCGGGATATGAGGTCTACCTCGTTGGTCGGCGGAACGCCGCTCTAGACGCGGTTGTGGCCAACGCTGCGGAACAGGGTGTGCCAGCCGACCACATGCACGTGGTGCCAACAGACGTCAGTGATGAGGCTTCTGTAGCCGCGCTTTTTGATCTCATTGAAGCACGCTCTGGTCGCCTTGATGTGCTCTTTAACAACGCCGGTACAGGCGCGCCGCCAGTGCCCATCGATGAACTTTCAGTGGCCGACTGGCGCCGGGTTGTGGACGTCAATCTCACGGGTTTGTTTCTCTGCGCACGCAGCGCCTTTGCGTTGATGAAGCGGCAACAACCTGGTGGTGGGCGCATCATCAACAACGGCAGTATCTCAGCCACAACCCCACGGCCGCTGTCCGCGCCGTACACGGCCACCAAGCACGCAGTCACTGGACTGACCAAGTGCCTGGCGTTGGACGGTCGTGAACACCGTATTGCCTGTGGCCAAATTGATATTGGAAACGCTGCCACGGCAATGACCGATGCGATGACCGAGGGCGTGTTGCAGGCGGATGGGCGCAAGGCCGCGGAGCCGCGCATGGACGTTGAGCACGTCGCAGACGCCGTCGTTCAAATGGCCTCGCTGCCGCTTGAATCCAATGTGCTTCAGATGACTATCATGGCGACGAACATGCCGTTTGTTGGCCGTGGCTGAATCCCAATCGCCTGCTAACCTCAGGAGTCCACGTTCCAAGACTGCGGCACCTGAGGAGTCCAATGCGATCAGCCTGTGTTGTGTTGTTTTGTTGTGCGGTGGTGACGGGGTGCGCCACGTCGCCCCCCAGCCGTTCTGACGATGTCTGCAGAATTTTCTATGAGAAGCGCGGTTGGTACGAAGCCGCGCTGGACGCCAAACGTCGCCACGGCACACCGGTCGACTTGCAGATGGCGATCATCAAGCAAGAGAGCGATTTTCAGCACGATGTTCGACCGCGTGAAGATGGCTTTTTGGGCATTTTCCCGGGCCGCACAAAAAGTTCAGCCTACGGCTATTCCCAAGCCATCGACAGCACTTGGCGTGCGTATGTGGATGACACCGGTGTGCGCGGTGCACGCCGCGATGTGTTTTACGACGCGGTGGATTTTGTTGCGTGGTATTCGAATCAAACCCGCATTCGCAGTGGCATTGGCTTCAACGACACCTACAACCAGTACCTCAATTACCACGAGGGCTGGGGCGGCTATTCGCGCAACACCCACGCGAGCAAAGCCTGGTTGCTGGCGGTGGCGGATAAAGTCACACACAACCGCACGCGTTACGCGCAGCAAATGCAGCGCTGCGTGTTGCCGCCGGCGGGTTTTTGGCGGCGAGTTGTGGGTTAGCGCGCTGGTTTAGCCGGCCTGAGAAGCGGGCTGATGACGTCAGTTTGACGCCATCTCCGAGAACAATACAACTGCGGAGGCAACGCGAACGCGGCTGGTGCGGTCAGTCCTTGCCCAACCATGGCGCGCGCGCGTCGTCGACTGAGAGCGCACCGGTGTCGAGGTAGACACGCAATTTCTCACGGCTGTCACCGATGTCCATGTTGCGCATGGTCAGTTGACCGATGCGGTCGCGTGGGGAGAATTCGCCGTCTTCGTTTTTCTCCATCGTCAGCCGATCGGCCTCGTAGCTGAGGTTTGGGCTCTCGGTGTTGAGCAGGCTGTAGTCATTGCCGCGGCGCAGCTCGAGTGTGACGCGTCCAGTGATCGCGGCCGCCACCCAGCGGCAACCCGATTCCCGCAGCATCATTGCCTGAGAGTCGAACCAGCGTCCCTGGTACAGCAGCCTACCCAGACGCAGGCCGTTGATACGGTATTGCTCGATCGTATCTTCGTTGTGGATGCCGCTGAGCAGGCGTTCGTATGCGATGTGCAGCAGTGCCATGCCGGGTGCTTCATAAATGCCTCGGCTCTTGGCTTCGATGATGCGATTTTCGATCTGATCTGACATCCCGAGACCGTGGCGGCCGCCGATGCGGTTGGCTTCCTCGACGAGTGCGACGGGATCGGCAAAGCGGGTGCCGTTCAAGGCAACCGGGCGTCCGGCGTCGAATTCGACGGTGACAGGCTCCGCAGCAATCGCACAGTCTTCTCGCCAAAACGGCACACCCATGATCGGTGCCACCGTGTTGATGCCGTTTTCGAGAAATTCGAGGTCTTTGGCTTCGTGGGTTGCGCCCAGCAGGTTGGAGTCGGTCGAGTAGGCTTTGTCGCTCGACATCTTGTAGGGGAATCCGTTGGCGTTCATGTACGCCGAC
>CALAMQ010000050.1 GCA_937925815.1 uncultured Granulosicoccaceae bacterium
AGCCGCGTGGTGATCAACGACCTCGACTCGGTCGCACTGGAGGCAGCGTGTCAGACACTGAATGACGGCGGTGTGTCGTGCGTGGCAGTTGGTGGCGATGCCGGTGAAATCGCTGTCATTGATCGCATGGTGCACACAGCCTTAGAGCGCTTCGGACGGTTGGATTGGGTGGTGGCCAATGCTGGGATCACGACCTTTGGCAGCTTTCTCGAGTACACGCCAGAACGGTTCCAACAACTGGTCACGCTCAATTTGCAAGGCAGTTTCTTTCTCGCGCAGCGAGCCGCTCGGCAAATGGTGTCCCAGGGAAACGGTGGCCGGATCCTGTTGATGTCATCGGTCACAGGTGTGCAACATCATCCGGATCTCGCAGCCTATGGCATGTCCAAGGCCGCGATTCGCATGCTGGCCAAAAGCTTGGGCGCTGAACTGGCACCACACGGCATCACGGTTAATGCGCTTGCACCGGGCGCGACACAAACCGAACGTACCCTCGAAGATGGCGACTACACCGCGACATGGTCTGCTTTAACGCCAACGGGCCGACCCGGTACCGTCGATGACGTCGCCAACGCTGCGGTGTTTTTGTTGTCTGATCAGGCCCGGCAAATCACGTCGCAAACCTTGGTGATCGACGGCGGATGGACGGCGATAAGCCCGCCGCCGGAAACAGTCTGACGGCAAGACTCGGTCTCAGACCAGCTTGCCGCGCGCTGCGACTGGCAACACGTCGACAATGTCACCGCCACGTACCGCCACCAATTGATCCACCATGTTGACCACCACACACGCGTGGTTGGGCACCACGCGCACAACGTCACCGATGCTCGGCTTGTCGTTGCATTGCGACAGATCCAAAAAGCCGTGTTCTTCGGCAAATTTGTGAAGGCGGGCGGACGGGTGCTCGAGGATGTCACCAAAGCCCTCAAGGTTGCCGCCAGTGTCGCTGGTTAATGTCTTGGAACCCGAGTCCAGTATGCCTCGCGTCTCGCCCGCGCGACTGACAACCGAGGTGTAGACCGTCAAGGCGCAATCGTCGGCTGAGGCAACGCCAGCGCGGACCATCATCCGGTCGTTGAAAATGCAGGTGCCAGCGCGGTGTTCGGTGGCACCCCGTAACTCGCCAATGTGTTTGAAGTTGGGCGTGCCACCGGTAGACACAATCTCTGCTGTTAACGCTCGTTTGATGAGACCGGCTCGAACCGCGTCATGGAACGCTTGGGTCGCTGGCCAGCCGTCCAACGGCGGGTAGTACAACAAGCCCGTGAACCGGAGGTGTGCACTGGCTGAGATCTGGTCAACGAGTACCAGCGCCTCAGCAGGCGTTTCCACGCCAGCGCGTTGTTGGCCCGTGTCGCATTCGATCAACACATCGAGTGGTCTGCCAGCGTCAGCCGCAGCCGCCGCGTAGGCATTGAGCGTCACGGGGTTGTCAGCACACACCTTGAGCGACACGCGCCGTTGCAAGGCGGCCAAACTGCCGCAACGTGCGGCACCGAGCAGATTGGTGGCAATCAGGATGTCGTCGACGCCGGCATCGGCCATGACCTCGGCTTCACCAAGCTTTTGGCACGTGATGCCGCGCGCGCCGGCAGCGAGCTGCATTGCTGCCAATTGCGGCGACTTGTGAGTCTTGATGTGAGGTCGATTGTGCACACCAGCCGCGTCACAACGCCGTTGCGCCGAGGCGATATTGCGTTCCACGATGTCGAGATCGATAACCACGCAAGGCGTGCCAAACCGTGACGCAATCGCATTCTTTAAAGATTCGTCATTGGTCATAACAGTGCTCGGCGAGGTGAAACCCGGACAGTGTACTCAGCGTTGTGTGGCATTGCAGCCTGTGCGGTGAGTGCGCATTATCCACGGGATGTGATCGTGTGGGCTGGACACACCAAATGAGGCCAAAATGTACAGCTCGCGAGCTAATTACGTGCGAATTGTTACGTAAACTGGCCTAAAACAGCAAAAATTTGTGATTTGGGTATATTGCATGCCTGGCTTGTATATTAAAACGGTATCTAACTGATTTTAATGGGGTTAACGGCCTTGCAGGCTACTGCTTGGCTAACATGACATAAAGGAGTCATGTTGTGTACATATAGCAAACCGGTACAATGGTGATCTAACCAAAAACAACGCGACTCACGACATGACAACACTACACGAGAGACTGATTCAGGCGCGCGAGGCCGTGGGTCTGAGCAAGAGTGAAGTGAGCCGCGCATTGGCCGTCAAGCCGGAATCCTACGACAAATGGGAAACGGGCCAAGTGATACCCCGAGCCAACAAGCTGATTACACTGGCGGGTGTGGTCAACGCATCGCCAGCTTGGTTGCTCGACGGAGACGAAGACTACCTCCAAACCCTCGACAAAGACCAACAGATTGAGCAGTTGCGCTCGAGAATTCATCACCTGCAAACGGTGCAGAATCGCATGGCCGTGATGCTAGACGAACTCACATGCGATCTAGACGACGTCGAGAACAATCCGTCCTAAAACGGGTTTGCCGTCGTCAGCAGAGTGGACGGCCGAGATGACCCTAAGTCACTGAATGGTATCTGATACGTGATTTAACATAATATATATTATGCGCATATTGAGATGTCAGTCCAATTTAGTAATGTCCCATTTCAGCAAGTTAGAAATGTCCTCTTTGGCACACGGATCGCCGCTGTGACGGCCTTCAACATCACGCCAATGGGACAACCACATGGGATGGGACACCTTCACGATGAGCGCACCGGAACTCGACCGTGCGATGATCATAGACCGCGTGATCGAACGACGGTTGAGTCGCAATGATGCAGCAGACCAGTTGGGCATCACGCCACGTCACCTGGGACGGCTGATCAAGGCATACCGTGAGCGCGGTGCGCCCGCGCTGATCTCACGCAAGCGCGGAAAACGCAGCAACCGCGCGTATCCACCAGCCTACAAAGCGTTGGTTCTGGATATCGTCCGCGACAACTACCACGACTTTGGCCCGACGCTGGCCGCCGAGAAGCTCTCTGAGGCCCACGGTGTCGCTATCTCCGAAGAGACGCTGCGCCAATGGATGATCGAGGCTGGGCTCTGGCAGACCCGTCAGAAGCTCGCCAAGCGAGCCTATCAGCCACGGTACCGGCGCGAGCGCTACGGCGAACTGATCCAGATCGACGGTTCAGAACACCATTGGTTCGAGGATCGAGCGCCCAAGTGCACCTTGCTCGTGTACGTCGACGACGCCACGGGCAAGCTCATGGAGCTGCGGTTCACCGAGACCGAGAGCACTTTCGACTATTTCCACAGCACCAAGCGGTATCTGGAACGGCACGGCAAACCAGTCGCGTTCTACAGCGACAAACACTCGGTATTCCGAGTCAACCAGAAAGACGCGACCAGCGGCAATGGATTGACCCAGTTTGGCCGTGCGCTGCACGACCTCAACATTGACATCATCTACGCCCACAGCTCACAGGCGAAGGGCCGCGTCGAACGCATGAACCTGACACTGCAAGACCGGCTGGTCAAGGAGCTGAGGCTCGCCGGCATCAGTAGCATCGAAGCCGCCAACAACTTTCTGCCAGGTTATGTCGAGACGTTCAACAACAAGTTCGGCAAAGCGCCGCTCATCGACACCGACATGCACCGGCCACTGACTGAGCTTGACGACCTTGAAGATACCCTGTGTCACCAGGAACAACGCACGGTCACCAACAACCTGACGGTGCAGTACGACAAAGTGCTGTACCTGCTCGAAGACAATCGGTTCACTCGCACTTTGCGTCGCAACAAGGCCACGGTGTTCGACTACCCGGACGGCACCATCGCCATCAAGTATGAAGGGCGATCACTGCCCTACTCGACCTTCGACAAGATCCGGCATGTTAAACAAGCCGACATCGTCGACAACAAGCGCCTGGGCGCTGCACTCGCATTCGTGCAGGAAAAGCAGAAGGAGATGAACACCGAGCGAAGTCAGAAGGCGCCCGCTCGACGCGGTCAACGGAGGAACCACAAACAACTACACAGACACGAGAATCCGGCAATGCACGATCAGCAGTAGACGATGACACTGTTACGACCAATGCTCCTGCAGCAGTGCCGCGAACGGATCGCAACTATGACTGCGATGTCACTAGAGATATCGCCTTACCGATGCCTTGTAGTCAATGTAGGCTTGACCATACTGTTCCTCCAACCAGATCTCTTCTGCAAACGGTGCTGCCAGCAGTACGAGAATTCCTCCCAAGATTGCAGGCAACGCAACCGTTGATGCACTCAAGAGAGCCCATCCGACCAGTATGGCGATGTCCGCCACATATTGTGGATTCCGTGAATAGCGATACAGTCCGTCAACTTTCAGGTGCCCTACTGCGCCCCCGGTTTGTGCAAGACCGAATTTGAACACTTCAGACCACACGGCCAAATTGCCGCAAAGCAAGAGCAACGGGGCAAGTCCGTACCGTACAGACTTTGGCAGTTCAGCGCTTCCCCAGCCGAGAATGCCAAGTGCGATAATTGCACCGAAGATTGCGTAAGTTTTACCCCATACGATGATTGGTGTCAGCCGCGTATAGTTTTGTGGAGGCCATATTCTGCGATCAGGCTTGAGTATTGACCAGACCATTGCGATGAGGCCTAACACGGACAGAATCAGAGACAACGATAAAAGAGCTGCTACTACTGTGCTCATGCTCATGCTGATGCCACGATGTCGATCTGAACGTGATGCCAGTCGCTCCTTGGTCGGTTGTCATCAAGTTGAGAGGCAATCGATATTGCAAAACAGAACATGGCCGAACCTTGATGCAAAAATGTAGGGTTAGCGTACAATCTCTAGTCACTAGAGGTTCAAGAGGCTTTGAGGCATGTTGTCGATTGGTTCACTCTCCAAACAGACTGGTGTCAAGATTCCCACCATTCGATACTATGAGCAGATCGGGCTGATCGAATCCACCGAGCGAACTCTCGGCAACCAACGAAGATACACAGTTGAAGTCCTGCAGAAACTCCGATTCGTAAAGCACGCTCGTGAGTTGGGCTTCCCGATCAAATCTATCCAGGCATTGATGGATCTCAACAGTCATCCCGATAGAAGCTGTGCCGAAGCCACGTCCATCGCTAAAGAGCAACTCGTTGATGTCAGAGCGCGCATTGCAAGTTTGCTTCGGCTGGAATCTGAGTTGGTCAGAATAGTTGAAGGGTGTTCCGGCGAAGGGGTTGCGAGCGATTGCTACGTGTTGGCATCACTGGCCAATCATGAACACTGTCAGTTGCCGCACTGAAGGCTGCTATGGATACGGTCTTGGAGTTGGTTGATGAGTACGGGACAGCTGTTTACATCGTCCTATTTTTGTATTGCGCTCTGAAAAGCGGGGCGCTACCACTATTGGGAGGCTACGCTGCTCAGCGCGGCGTCCTCGATCCGGTCATAGTTGGTTTTGCTGCTTTGGCTGGTGGCTATCTCGGTGATGAGCTGCGATTCCAAATTGCAAGGCGCTATGGAGCCTCTTGGCTTGCAGGAAGGCCGCGATTGGAAAATCTGATGAGCCAGTGCGAACAGCTGCTGGAGCGTTATGGCATTGCCTACATGTTTATATATCGCTACCCAAAAGGGCTCCGAACTATTGGTGCTTTGCCGGTAGGCATGACGAATACTAGCTGGAAACACTTCACGGTTATCAATGCAGCCTCTGCTGTGACGTGGGCCACTTTGCTTGTTGGCACTGGTTACATGTTCGGTGAAGCGATAGAGGACGCAGTCCTCAAAGGTTGGGGGCCTGTTTCTGCTGGTCTTCTCCTCGTGTTTTTGGTGGTGACGTGGTTGGGATTTCGTCAAGTGTCGCGACATTCAAATTAGAAATCATTTAGGGCGTGTTGTCAGTGATGATTTCAACGCATTACCACCACAATTCTGCCCTGATCAGGACATTTCTACTTTGCTGAGCGGAGGACATCTCTACTCTGCTTTGACATATGGGTATGGCGCAGTGCGACACCTGCCCAGCCCACAAGGCCGGTTTTCGCGTGAAAACCAGCCTCTGACGCTGATGCGGCAAACCTCCAGTGTGCTGCTCCACTGTGCATCCCTGTGGGAGTTACGTCCTCACAAAGCGAGACGGAACGAATCAGATGCCCAGAACGACACACTTGCTGAGATTGACCACCCAGACTCTAGAAGCTGTGTCTTCTCACTGAGCGCGTCTCGGTGAACTACTAAGCATCACTGTCAACGACGAGGTGTTTATAGGCTGGTCAGCATAAGCTGGATACAGGCAAATTCATCGGTTACTCGCAAACACGCCTGCTCACCTCCAAGACCGCCGAGACCGGTAAAGAGAACTGACCCAGGTGGTTGGTCCATCGGACCGGTTATCCATTTGGCCACACAACTGTGGCGTTGGCGCATGATCGTGTGAGCCCGGACGACTACACTTCGCGTATCCTTGGGCGACTGGGCACTGCGCGTTTTGGCTTTGAAACCTGCCTGTGTGAGCCGATGGCTGAACGTGCGTGATCGGCCCGTGTCTACGTTGACGGCGTTGCCTCCATTCCAACATCTCCGGACACACTCGATGATTCGATCGCGACTTCACCACTTACCGACGGTGTTGTTTGCTCTGGCCCTCTCATTGGTATTCGGCAATGCCCAGGCGCACGATGTGACGCCGGGTGATGCCGGATACATACAGGAAATCTGGGGTGTGCACCTCATTCCGTTCATGTACCTCGGTGCCAAACACATGGTCACCGGTTACGACCACATCCTATTTCTGTTGGGTGTGGTCTTTTTCCTGTACCGATTCCGTGATGTCGCGCTCTATGTCAGCCTGTTTGCCGTTGGGCACTCGATCACCATGCTGCTCGGTGTCTGGTACGGCTGGGGCATCAACGCATACATCGTCGACGCCATTATCGGGTTTTCCGTGGTCTACAAGGCGCTGGACAACCTCGGCGTGTTCCGGACGTGGTTCGGGTATCAGCCCGACACCAAGGCAGCGACCTTCCTCTTCGGTTTGATTCACGGGACCGGTTTGGCAACCAAGATACTGGAATACCAAATCGCTGAAGACGGTTTGTTGCCCAACCTGCTGGCGTTCAACGTGGGTGTTGAGCTCGGTCAAATCCTCGCGCTGTGTGCCATTTTGATCGTCATGGGCTACTTGCGTCGGCTGGACAGCTTTCCGCGATACGCTGTTGCTGTGAACGTCGTGATGGTCTTTCTGGGGATCGCACTCATGGCACAACACCTATCCAGTTTCCTACACGACCACGCGCACTGAGTGCCGACAAGAGGTTCATGTGATGTTCGATATTCGAAAACCCGAATTGGCTGAACTGCCGAGTCTGGCCCGGCTGCGACGCGCCACGGTGGTGGCCGCTGTCGGCGCCGTCTTGATCCTGGTCGCGGTCGTGTTGCCTGCTGAATACGGCATCGACCCTTCTGGTGCGGGCCGGGTGCTCGGCTTGACCGAGATGGGTGAGATTCGACGCGAACTCCAACTCGAAGCGGAACAAGACGAAGCGCACCACACTGATCACTCGTCGTCACTGTTCGAATCCATACTTGGTATATTCATTGGCACAGCCCACGCCGACGAGGATTGGCGCGATACGGAGATACTGATTCTGCAGCCGGGTGAGTCCGCGGAGACCAAGCTCATCATGGATGAAGGCCAGCACGCGCAGTTCAGCTGGAGCACAGCGGGTGGTCGGATCAACTTCGATTTGCACGCGCATGGCGCAGGCCAGTCAAAGAGCTACGAGAAAGGTCGCGGTAAAACCAGCGGTGAAGGCAGTATCAAAGCCCCCTTCTCCGGTGAACACGGTTGGTTCTGGCGCAACCGTGACAAACAAGCCGTGGCAGTCACACTGCGTGTCAAAGGCAACTACAACACATTCGTTGTCATTGAATAACTGCAGAACACAACCGCCCTCGCCGGTTTTGCCGGGTTCTTTCGTCGGTTGATGATGGATTCGGTCACTATCAGGCTTCGCCTGTGCAGTGCGAATTTGTCACGACGAAACCCTGCAAACGGGTCCGGGACGCTACAGTTGTTGGGGCAAGCGCGCGTTCGGGCGGCAACGGTCCGGCGCGAACGAGACGTTCAGCAACAAGCGGGTCTACGGCGCTGAACACCGCCTTGACGCGCCAACTTCTGAGCACACAAGACCCAAATCAATAGCGACCGACAGCCGTTGCTGTGTCACCGCACGCATCAGCAATACCGTTCAGGTGCCGCCCACTGTGCATCGGAATAACGGTCGCCATGCGCCCAGCCGACCGGCAGCACGTCTTCAATGCGCGCCATGTCGCTGTCGCTGAGTGACAGGTCGGCGCCCTGTACGGCTTCCTTCAAGTGCGCCACGCTGCGGGTGCCGGGGATCGGCAGGATATGTTCACCCTGGTGCGTCAGCCATGCGATGGCGAGCGCTGCCGCGGGCACGCCCATTTCGGCGGCAAGCGCACGCCAACGGACGTTGTACGCGAGGTTGGCTGACAGGTGCGGTTCCTGGAAACGCGGGTTGACCTTCATCCAGTCCATGACCTCGAGGTCTTTGGCGTGGTGTGGGTGGTCGGTCAAGAGCGCGCGGCCGACCGGTGAAAACGCGACCAGCGACGTGCCGAGTTCGCGGCAGGCCTGCACCAAACCGAGTTCGGGTGAGCGCGTAGAGAGCGAATACTCTGACTGCACGGCGGCAATCGGGTGTACCGCGTGCGCGCGACGCAGCGACGAGGGCGCGATCTCGGAGAATCCGATCGCCTTGACCTTGCCGGCCTTGACGAACCCGGCCAGGGTTTCGGTGACGGCCTCGATCTCGTGCGCGGTGTCGCGCCGGTGTATGTAATACAAGTCGATGGCATCGACGCCGAGCCGCGTGAGGCTTTCGTCAAGCGTTTGCGTCAGGTGGGCGGCGTCGTTGTTGATACGGCGGTCCGGGTCGCGTGTGATGCCGGCTTTGGTCGCAATCGCAAACGGCGGTTCGCCGCCGCGTTGGCGCAACCAATCGCCGATCACCGTCTCCGAGCGCCCCATGCCGTAGACATTGGCCGTGTCGACGTGGGTAATGCCGAGCTCGACACACGCATCCAGCACGGCCATGGAACCGTCGTCGGTCGCCGGTCCGTAGAAATTGCTGAACGACATGGCGCCGTAACCCAGGACGCTGACGGTCGGGCCGTTCTGGCCCAGTGTTCTCTGCTGCATGGTTTCGCCTGATTCGGTTGGTGTGTTGTGTGGTCGGACGACGCGCGCGAGGCCGGTGGCCTGCCGCTGCTGTCTGACCATAGCACCAACCGCTTCAGCCTGGCGTCGGCTGCGGGTGCCGGATCAGCACCAGCACCGTGACATGCGCCCTCCCCGTTAGCTTGCAGGCATCACAACCACGCCAGCCCTCTGGCCTTGATCGGTGGACGTCAGCCACCCACAGCCCGTGAGCGGTCGCGTGACTCCGGGATGCTTTAGCGGATGGATTCGTCCCGTCGCAGTCTGCCTGCATTTCAACTCTCAATGGCATCTCGCCGTCGGCTCGAGCAAGGAACCGTGCGCTGAGGCCCGCCACCCTTGCAGTCTACAGATGGCCAACAACCGGTATCAGACTTCTTCGAACGATGGCACCTCATCGTTGATGCCATAGTAGTCGCCCTTGCTCGCGGTGTAGATGTGTTTGCCTAGCTCAAAGTCGGTCGGGTTGTCGAAGCAACCGGCCGCGATTCCGATGCCGTCTTCATCGTTCATGCGGTAGAACAAGCTCGACCCGCAATGTTTGCAGAATCCCCGCTTTGCGATGCGCGACGAGGCATACCACTCCAGGCCTTCGTCGGAGATGAAGTTCACGTCGTCATAGGCGGCGTGCGTGGATGCCCACAGGTGGCCGCTGGTGCGGCGACATTGGCTGCAGTGGCACACCGTGATGCCTTTCCGAGGTGATGTCACCGTGAACGCGACTTTCCCGCATTCGCATCGGCCATTGTGTTTCTCGCTCACGATGGTCAGTCTCCGGTTTGGATGTGATGGGTTCAGAGACGACGCCGACGTGCAGTTACAGTCCTGCCACCCCGATCGTATTCAAGAAT
>CALAMQ010000051.1 GCA_937925815.1 uncultured Granulosicoccaceae bacterium
CTTTGACGATTTCGAAAAGCTAGTGAAGCTTTGCTACCTCCACCCCAACCTGCACCACGGCTCTTTTGTTGTCTGCGAGCCCACCGACGTCTCTGTCTCTAAGCGACACCTCGATATGGTGCTCGCCCACATGACCTTGAGCGACAAACCACACCTCGGTGCGATCACTGAAAAAAGCCGCGCACAGGACACCGTCGACATGGTCGAGATCCTATTCGGTGCCGAGACACTCGCAGAAAAGGTCTGCATCATGGCCAACGTCAACACCAACTCGCCGCTACTGGTCGATAAAGTGGTGACTGAGGCAATCCAAGTCTACGCCTCGCGCGGCCAAGCAATGGTCGTGACGCCCTTCATCCTGACTGGCGCCATGGGCCCTGTCAGCACAGCCGCGTCAGTGGCTCAGGCCGTGGCAGAATCAATGATGTGCTGCGCGTTTGCGCAACTTGTGCGGCCAGGCGCACCCTTTGTGATGGGCAATTTCCTGTCGTCGATGTCGCTCAAATCTGGCGCGCCCACCTTCGGTATGCCAGAGCCAGTCTTGTCAAATTACATGATTGGACAGCTCGCGCGCAGGCTCGGCCTGCCGCTGCGCTGTGGCGGCTCACTGACTGCGTCGAAGATTGAAGACGCACAAGCCGCCTACGAGAGCGCCGACTCGATGCACTCGACCATGCTGGCCGGCTCCAACTTCACACTGCACGCGGCGGGCTGGCTCGAGGGCGGACTCACAACGGGATTTGAGAAACTGGTGATGGACGCCGACCGCCTCGGCGGCTATCAAAAGGTGCTTGCCGGCGTCGACCTCAGCGAAGATGCTCTCGCGCGCGACGCCTACGGTGAGGTCGCGCCGGGTGGGCATTTTCTCGGCAGCGCGCACACCCTGCGCAACTATCAAAACGCCTTCTATGAACCGGCACTGAGCGACAGTGAGAACGTTGAAAGCTGGGAAGAGAAGGGCTCAGAAGACATGCGCCAACGTGCATTCACCCGCTGGAACGCAATGTTGGATGCCTACGAACCCCCAACGCTAGACACTGCCAAGCGCGAAGAGCTCGAGGATTTTGTTGCCAGGCGAAAACGCGAACTGCCCGATGCGTGGTATTGAGCAGACACGCGCGACTGCCGTGGGAATCCGTTTCAACCGTCTGAACTTAGCGCTGACACAGCCTGTGTGTGCGACTTCAGTTACACACACAACTCACCACCGCTGCAACACCTTGGGCATGCGTTCGATTGAAATCGAACCCACATCTGAAACTGAACCCACCACCACAGAACAGTAAACAAAAGAAGGGACCCTCTCCCATACCAGATATCGTCAAAGAAGGTGACTCCAGCGCCAGCACACTTCCAAGCCATGCCAAAGTTGTCATAATCGGTGGCGGCGTGGTCGGCTGCTCAATCCTGTTTCACCTCGCCAAATTCGGCTGGAAAGATGCGGTGTTGCTCGAGCGCGACGAACTCACCTCCGGGTCGAGCTGGCACGCAGCCGGACAGATTCACACTATCAGCTCTGACCCGAACATCAGCCGACTGCAAAGCTATACCATCGACCTCTACAAGGAGATCGAAGAAACCTCTGGCCACTCGGTGGGGCTGCATATCACCGGCGGTTTCTACGCAGCGTCCACAAAAGCCTGGTACGACTACCTCAAGCGCGAGCGCTCAAAAGCGCGCTACATGGGCCTGCACCAAGAATTCATCAGCCCCGCTGAACTCGCCGAGCGCCACCCGCTGGTCGACCCCAAACACTACTACGCCGCACTTTGGGATGATCAGGACGGCGACCTAGACCCCTCAGGCGCAACCTACGCCTTTGCAAAATCTGCACGTGCCCACGGCGCGCAGTATTTCACCCACACCCCGGTGACAGCGGTCAGCCAGCGGGCCGACGGCAGCTGGGACGTGACCACACCCAAGGGGCAGATCAACGCTGAACAGATCGTCAATTGCGGCGGACTCTGGGCGCGCGAAGTTGGCCACATGGCGGGCTTGCATTTACCGGTGCAGCCAATGGAGCACCACTACCTGATCACCGAAGACATTCCAGCGATCACCGAGCGCATGAAACAGGGCGAGAGCGGACGGCTGCCGGCCGGTATCGATTACGAGGCCAACATATATTTTCGCCAGGAACGTCAAGGCATGCTGCTTGGCACTTATGAGCCCAAATCCACCCCGTGGAAAGTTGGCGGCACACCGTGGGATTTTGGCCATGAGCTCTTGGCGCCTGACCTCGACCGTATCGCTGACCGACTAGAGATGTCCTTTGAGCGTATCCCCGCGATTGGGCAAGCCGGGATCAAGAACATCATCAACGGCCCCTTCACCTTTGGGCCTGACGGCAACCCGATGATCGGACCAGTGCCTGGCCTGCGCAATTGCTGGGTGGCGGTTGGTGTCATGGCGGGCTTCTGCCAAGGCGGTGGCGTCGGTCTCACCATGGCCGAGTGGATGATCGACGGCGAGCCCTCTATCGACGTCTGGGCAATGGACGTCGCGCGTTACGGCGATTGGACATCCCCCGACTGGGGAACGGTCAAATCATCAGAAAACTACGAACGCCGTTTCGTGATGACCTTCCCTAACGAGACCCTGCCAAAAGGCCGCTTGCAACAAACCACAGCACTCTATGACCGGCTAGTCGCCAAGGGCGCACGTATGGGTCAGAGCTTCGGGCTCGAGCACGCATTGTGGTTTGCCGACAACCCCGATGACGCCTGGGAAGACCCGACCTTCGAGCGCAACCGTTCACACGACTACGTTGCGCGCGAAGTGGCCGCAGTACGCGCTGGCGTTGGCGGTATCGAGATCGCCAACTTCGCCAAGCACGCCATCCGTGGCCCCGGTGCGCGCGCGTGGCTGAACCGAACCATGGCCGGCCACATTCCCAAGCCCGGTCGCATCAACCTCAGCCCGATGCTGACCGAGAAAGGCCGACTCTACGGTGACCTGACAGTTGCGTGTTTTGGCGACGAGGATTTCATGTTGTTCGGGTCCGGCGCCATGCAGGACGCGCACACGCGGTTTTGGGCCGAGACCCTGCCAGCCGACGTCAGCCATGAAAACCAAACCGCCGACTGGCACGGCGTCGCCTTGTCCGGGCCAATGTCGCGCGAACTGCTCAGTCGCGTCACCCGCGATGACGTCAGCGCCGAGTCGCTCGCGTTCCGCGACACCCGCCGCACTTACGTCGGTGGCGTACCAGTACTGCTCAACCGACTGAGCTTCTCGGGTGAGCTTGGCTTTGAACTCTATTGCCGACCGCAATACCTGATCAAACTCAGCGAAGCCATCGAGGCCGCCGGTGCGGATCTCGGCTACCGTTGGTACGGGGCACGTGCATTGATGTCGATGCGACTCGAGAAAGCTTGGGGCGCGTGGGGGCTTGAGTTCAGGCCCGATTTCAACGCCGTCGAATCCGGTATGGACACATTCATCAACTGGCAAAAAGACTTTGTCGGCAAAGCTGCAACCGAACAAATCAAGGCCAACGGTATAATACGCAAGCTTGTCACCATGGTGATCGAAACACCCATTGACGTCACACTCGACGAAGCCGTGCTCAGCGGGGACACCGCTGTAGGCTATATCACCTCCGGTGGATACGCCCACCACGTCGGGCTATCCATGGCGATGGCCTACGTCCACATCGACCACGCGAGCGCCGGCACGGTGCTCGACGTGGAGATACTCGGGGAACGCTACTCGGCCACTGTGCATGGCGCACCGCTGTACAACCCAAGCGGTGCTTTGATGCGCAGTTGATTCCAGACCCACGGACTGAAACCGGGGCGCATCACGCACCCCGGCCTGTGGACCCCAGTTGGGCTCTTTTTAATTCAGACCTTTGTAGTCGAGGTCCACGTCTTCCACTGTCTCCCGGCGGCGACCCCAATCCGAGACCTTGCCCAAGGCGTAGGCGAAGGTCGCGTTCTCTGGTAACACCACGGTGTGTGACGAGCGGGAGTTGCCGCCAAAGCGAAGGGACAAAGACTGCCCCGCCGCTGAAACCGACACCCCGTGGCGGCCGCCGCGCGACACGGCGTCGGCGAGTTCAGCCTCCGCCACCACCCAAGTCTCAATGACCACGCGCGCGTCGCGGCCCTCGTCGGCCATTTCATTTCGCGCCCGGTTGGCCTCGTTGAGGATGTCCTCCATGCGCAGGGTGTCAATAGCGAGACTGATCAACTTCAAGCCCGCCGAACGTGCACGCGACAGGTTAAGTCGGTGGCTCGAATTCGCACTCATGCCGAGGTACCGCAAGTCCGCGTCAGCGCCAAAATCGCGGTCGCTGACTTTGCTCCAATCCACCTCGACCACACCCGATTGACGGATATGCGGGGCAATCAAACTGCGGCGTATACGCCCAGCGGGATGCAACCCACCGCGTGGCCCAACTGGCTCAAACTTGCGCCCAATACTGTCCTATTCAACGCGGTGCGCGTTGTTGCGGAGATATTTCATGCCGCCGTGGCGGAAGCGGTTTTCTGTGACAATCTTGGCCATCTCGATACGCCTCGAGATTTTGCATTTTTGCAACTCCGGCTATCTCTCCTTGCCGGCATTTGAAATATTGCGCTTTGGCCGCTCGGCGTCGTGACCAAAATTCGTCAATTCAATTTCTACGCTCGTCAACAGGGCTATGCTCAGCTCATCCGCTCTGGTCGATTGGGTGCAATGCAAATTGTACAAAAGCTCACGTATCATGCGTGAACACACCAACGTTTACATCGGGACACTTTCGCTATGCTTCGGCGCGCAATTGCAGAGGGAGTCGGAACGGCATTCTTACTGGCCACTGTTGTCGGATCAGGCATCATGGCCGAGCAACTCGCAGACGGAAACTCCGCTATCGCACTGCTCGGCAACACCCTGCCGACCGGGGCCATCCTGGTGGTGCTGATCACGGTCTTTGGCCCCGTGTCAGGTGCACATTTCAACCCCGCAGTCAGTTTGGTGTTCTATCTGCGTGGCGACCTCACACTCGCTGACGCGTTGCGTTATGTCGCCGCACAGTGTGCCGGCGCGGTCGCCGGTGTGATCATCGCCAACTTGATGTTTGAATTGCCCGCGGTGTCGCTGTCTACCACTGAACGCACTGGCACAGGCCAATGGCTTGCCGAAGCCGTTGCAACCTTCGGATTGATCGGGACAATTCTTGGCTGTGTGCGCCACCGCCCCGACGCGGTCGCGATGGCGGTGGGGCTGTACATCACAGCGGCCTACTGGTTCACAGCGTCAACATCCTTTGCGAACCCAGCGGTAACGCTTGCGCGTACCTTGAGCGACACCTTCGCCGGCATTCATCCCGACGACGCGCCTGTGTTTATCGCCGTGCAATGCCTCAGCGCCTGTGCCGCGCTCGCGTTTTTCAGTTGGCAGTTTCGCGATCCAGACTGATCGGCTTTGTGCAGGCGCAGCTGAGCTGTACAGCGTCGCGCCGTCGCGTCAGACTGGCTTTCACTTTTGACATTGAACCGCAACGAGGCAACACGCCATGTCTGACACACAACCCATCGCGCTGATCACAGGTGGCGCACAAGGTATCGGTTTCGCCTGCGCCGAGGCGCTAAACGCCGACGGCTACCGGTTGATTCTGGCCGACATCAACGCCGACGGTGTACGCGAAGCCGCCGAGCGCCTGGGCGGTGGTGCCATCGGCCTGCACTGCGACATGTCCAACGCCGCAGAGATCACCTCAATGTTCGACACCATCGAAGCCGAGCAGGGCCCTGTCGCGGCACTGGTTAACAACGCCGGTATCGCGCTACCCAACGATTTCCTCGAATACAGCGTCGAGGATTTTGAAAAAGTCATCGCGGTCAACCTAACTGGTTATTTTGTTGCCACGCAACGCGCGGCGAAAACCATGGTGGCAGAGGGTATCGAGGGCGCTATCGTCAACATGTCTTCGATCAACGCCCAAGTTGCGATCCCTGCTATCCCAGCCTACTGCGCATCAAAAGGCGGGGTCACCCAGCTGACCAAGGCGGCAGCGCTCGCGCTTGCGCCACACAACATCCGCGTCAACGCGGTCGGGCCAGGTTCAATTGATACGGCAATGATGGCAGGCGTGAACGCCAACCCCGAGGCCATGGCCCGCGTGATGTCGCGCACTCCGCTGCAACGCGTCGGCACGCCGCGCGAGATTGGCGATGTCGTGGCTTTTCTCGCAAGCCCCAAAGCGAGCTATATCACGGGTGAGACCATCAATGTCGACGGCGGCCGCCTCGGCATGAATTACACCTGTTGATTGCGGCGTTTGCTAACCATGCCTGTTCAACTTCTCGGTCTGCCACAAGACAACAATTCAAGCTACCTCACCGGGCCAGCCGATGCACCGGCTGCCATCCGAGACGCGCTGCACTGCGATTCGAGCAACCTCTCAACAGAGTGTGGCCTCGACCTCGGTGCACCTGGCATCTGGCTAGATACCGGAGACGCGCCGATCAACGGACTCAGCGGCCAGGCGGCTTTTGACAGCATACACGCCGCCGTGCAGGCGCGCGTTGCGGCTGGGCCAACGCTCGCGCTCGGGGGTGACCACTCCATTTCTTGGCCGAGCATCGCGGCCACTGCGGCAAACCACGCCGGACTCACTGTGCTGCACATCGATGCGCACCCCGATCTCTACGACACCTTGCAAGACAACCCATTCAGTCACGCCTCACCTTTCGCGCGTCTGATGGAACACCGCGTGATCACGCGGCTGGTTCAAGTTGGCATTCGCACATTAAACCCGCACCAAGCTGCGCAAGCTGACCGATTTGGGGTCGAGATCATCACCATGCGCGAGATCGCTCGAGCACAGCAGTTGGATTTGGGTAACCCGTTCTACCTCTCGTTGGATCTCGACGCCTTGGACCCAGCTTTCGCACCGGGTGTCTCGCACCACGAGCCCGGCGGCCTGAGCACACGAGAATTGCTCACGCTGATTCAGGGTGTCAAAGGAAGGCTCGTGGGCGCGGACCTCGTCGAGCTCAACCCCACACGCGACCTCAACGGCGTCACGGCCATGGTTGCCGCAAAATTCACCAAGGAGCTGATTGCGCGGCTGCACCGTGATGCGGATGTCCCTGATGCATAACCCGAGCAAAACCGTTTACCTTGCACGACCATTCCACTGTCATTGAACGCATCTCGAGACGGTTTGTCCGAGCCTCACGCTATCGCAATGCCATTTGAAACGGAGCCTGATATGTCCCCGCAACCGACCAAACGCAGCGCCAACTCCCAAACAAAACGCCTGGGACTCAATGTGATCTTTGTTGTGATTGCGCTCGCAGCGCTGACAATGATTGCAGCGAGCAACACCGCCTACGCAGCGGGCGGCAGCTACGACAACGATAACGATGCGCCACTAAAAGCCGAAGACCCACTCAGGCCAGCCAAAAAAGCCATCGGTGATGAACGCTACGCAGACGCTATTGCCCTACTTGACGCGCTTCTCGAAAGTGACCCAGACAACGCCGACATCCACAACTTGCTCGGCTTCAGCAGCCGCAAAATCGGCGAATTTGACGCCGCTTTCGAGCACTATCAAACGGCGTTGACCCTGGACCCTGATCACATCCGCGCGCACGAGTACCTCGGCGAGCTCTATTTGCAGACTGATCAGCTCGCCAAAGCCGAGCAACAACTGGAACGTGTGAACGAGCTGTGCTCATTGATTTGCAAAGAGCGGCGCATGCTGCGGAAAACCATCAAACAGTACAAGGCAGACAACGCCTAGGGCTGCCCGTCCACACGCAACACAGCGCGGCGTTCAGGCCGCGCCTTTCCATTTGATATTGCAGCCGATACTCGGCGTTTGTGAATCGGCAATCGGCTCACCCGCCACGAGCGCGGACACCGCCGCTCGCAAATCGTCGCCGGTTACAGGAAGGTTATTTCCGGGCCTTGACGCGTCAAACTGGCCGCGATACACAAGTTTGGCACCAGCATCGAAAAGATAGAAATCGGGCGTGCAAGCAGCATCAAAGGCGCGAGCGACCTGCTGCGACTCATCATACACATAGGGAAAATCAAAGCCCTGCTCGCGCGCAAGCGCGGCCATGTGCTCCGGACTGTCAGCTGGATGCGTGGCGACATCATTACTCGAAATCGCGAGTACCTGCACACCCAACGCCGTAAAATCACGTCCAGCGGCAGCAAGTTCACTGAGCAAATGGATCACAAACGGGCAGTGGTTGCACATAAACACCACGACCAAAGGCTTGCCGGCGAAGTCAGTGTGCGAGATGGACTCACCAGAGACGGTATCTGGCAAGCTGAAGGCGGGAAGCGCTGCGCCAAGCGGCAGCATATTGGACTCGGTCAAAGCCATAGTGGGTCACATTCAATGGTGCAGTGACTGCGAGCTTGGCGCAACAGGCGTGCAAACGCCAGCCTGAGATCCCCACTGCCCCGCAAACTACTGAACGAAGCGCCGCACCTCGCCAACCGAGGCATTCAGTGACACGCCTTGGCGCAGCCAGTGTTGCCCATTTTGGTTTTGAGATTTAAAACGCACTTTGGCATTCTTCCCTTTACGCAATTTGTATTGCGCAGCGAGGTCGATGTCCACTGACACACTTTCGCCGGGCGACAACTCGACTAGCGGCGACCCCTCAAGGCTCCGCTTGGCCATGGGTCCGCGGTAAATCAACGCGATGTCCCCATGTTTGACCTCAAAATAATCACCCAGTATTGGCGACTCCAAGGGCGTGCCCCAGATCGGGACAGTCAGTGTTTCATCACTGTGATTTTCTAAGCTGAACAGCACCCACGAAGTGCCGCGCTCGGATTCCTCAAGTCGTGCAACCAACCCACTGACTCGACCTTTGGAGACCGCCGCGTTGTGACTCTGCACTACCACCGGCGGCTGCGAACAGGCACTCAGTGCGACAAGGCAGGTGCCAATAACTAAGCCCCTACTGAGCGTAAACATGGGCCAGCGTGACGTCGAACGCAGCCACTGACAGACCGCGAGCAGCCACCCAAACAACACCAAAGACATTGGGCCAGTCGCACCCAGACCGACGCCACTGACATCCATGCCTCCGGCCGCGACGACCCGCGATTGCACCGCTTCTACGGTGAACTGAGTATCAGTGACAGCAACCAAATAGGGAAACAGGACGTTGTAGGCATTGCCAAGCTCACACCTGGCGACGCCGGCAGAGCCGGTCGCGGCGCACACAACGGAACTTAAGTCATCTGGGTCGGCAAGCACGAACAGGTTGCCCGCACCGCTGAGTGGAGTGAACACAATCTCGGTTGCGGCATCCACTTTGAACGTAGCCGTCTCACCTTGCGCAAGCATGGCCAATTGCAACTGACCAACCGTCAACAGTGGCAAGTCTGCGCCGACACTTTCGGTCTCCGTGGCAAGACGGTACTCACTGTCAGAGAGCGCGCGCACCTCAACGAAAAAAGTGCCGGACTCCGCCGGTGCGCAGCGGTCCAGCGTTGTACCACGGTTGGCTGACGCGCAAACGAGATCGCCGAGCTGGTCGTCATCATAGACATAGAGATCGACATCACCCAGTGCGGGACTGAGCAGAAACCGCGTGACGTCAGTGACGGTGTAGTAGTGGCGCTCACCGGCGATCAAGGCGGCCGTGATTTCATCGTCAGCCATCAACACTGTGAAGTCTGCGCCCGCTGGAATTTGCGCATCGGGCGCAGCTATTTCGACAGCGGGTGAGTTCTCAGCAAAATACTCGTGACTGTCAGCGTTTTGCACGGCGAGTCCCGGGTTGCTCGAGGCGAGTGCGATGGCCCCGCTTTGGCCGTAGACGTGATCGGCGGTGCCCGCAATCACTTCAAAGTGTGAGAGTTCGTGAACCAAGGTGCCAGCCTGCGAATCAGTGCCGCCAGCACTCGCCTGCCAGAACACCGGGCACAGGTAGATGTTGTACGGGTCGTCAGTTTGAACGTAGGCGTAAACACCTTCGAAATCGCACCCGCAGTCAAAGCGCAGCGTGTCTTGCTGAAGCACTTTCTGAATATTGCGAAAATTTTGTTCAACGGACTCAAAGCGGTCGCGGTTGTACTCGCCAAACCACTGGGCATAACGCGGTGATTGGCTACGCTCGGCGAGCGCCAAACTGCTGATGTCGGAGACGGCGGTATCCACATAGCGTTGCGCAAGTTCACCCGCAATGAGGATGTCAGCTTGTTGCGCCACGCTGCACTGACCAAATGCCGGTTGCGCAAGCCGCGCGCTCACGGTGTTGGCCACCATCGAGATATCCACCGGCGCGGAATACAGCATTTGCTCGTGGGTTGGCAGACTGTCCGCTGCAGGGGTCGCAGTCGGTGCGTCGAGGCGGTAGAGAAGGTGTTGCTGGAGCTGCACACGGTAGAGCGCACTCGAGCCAATGTCATAGAGCGAAGACAAATCCACTTGCGTGGTGACCACGCCGCCCGGTGCCACTGCGAGATAGTCCGACACTGCCGGCAGTGCACGTTTCACCACCGGACCGGTGTACGCCACCGGCACATCGCCGGAGTCGGTGCGGCGCTGCACCGAGAACACGTCCTCAGGCAGATTGGGGTCGAGGATTGATCCGGAGATCAACACCCACGCGGTTGCTTGCCCGGCGTTGTGCAACCTCAGATCCACGCGGCTACCACCGGCTGCGGCGAGATCGACGTGCCACACCCCCATTGCATGCGCCGGCAGTGAAGTGGCACACAGCCACACCAAACCGACACACAGCCACCGCCAAACTCTCATCTCGACCGCTCATCACCCGGCCAGGGTGACCGTAACGGACGCGAGTATTTCACGGTCGCTTCAACAGACAAATTGAATGGGGTCACAATAATCTCGACCTCACAGATTACCGCTGACAAAACTGCTCACAAGCATCTCAAATTCAATCCACCGGCGGCGCAGACGTGTCATGCTCGATACACTCGATGAACCGCCAACGCATTGTCTTGTCCATACAGTGTTGGCACAGCCGGTGTGTAGCGCACTGGCGTCCACGATAACACCACACATTAGATCCCGAGGTCGCAGCACATGAACATCTTGATTACAGGCGGCACGGGCTTCATCGGCACCCCGCTCACACAGCGACTGCTCGCCAACAACCACAACGTGACAGTCTGGTGCCGCAATCCGTCTCGGGTGGTGCCCGGCGCCACGGCCGTCACGTCACTTGAGGACGTCGCCGATGCGCCGATTGACGCGGTGATCAACCTCGCCGGCGCAGGGATCGCAGACCAACGCTGGAGCCCATCGCGCAAAGCGCTAATCAGAGACAGCCGCATAGGCCTCACTGACACCCTCGGCGCCTGGCTCGCCGCGCGCGAAACACCGCCTAGCGTGTTTATCAGCGGCTCGGCAATTGGCTTCTACGGGCTGCAACCAGGCGACGATCCGATCACAGAATCGGAGTCTGGTGACAGCAGTTTTTCTAGCACGCTGTGTCAGGATTGGGAGGCAGCCGCCACCCGGGCTTGCCCCGAGTCTACCCGGCTCTGCCTGCTACGCACTGGCATCGTGCTCGGTGACGGCGGCGCACTGGCCAAGATGCGCACACCCTTCTCGCTCGGTCTAGGCGGCCCTGTTGGATCGGGCCAACAGTGGATGCCTTGGATTCACATTGACGACATGATCGCGCTGATTGTGCATCTGCTCGACGACGAGCGTGCAACCGGACCAGTCAACGCCACCGCTCCAACGCCTGTGACAAGCGCCGAGTTCGCAGCAGCGCTCGGTCGCGCACTGAAGCGGCCCGCCGTGTTGCCAATGCCTGCGCTCGCTGTGAAAGCGCTCTTTGGCCAGATGGGTGAAGAATTACTGCTAAGCGGAAGGCGCGTGCTGCCAGCAACCGCCACAGCACTGGGCTTCCCCTTCCAATTCACCACGCTTGAACCCGCATTGGCAGATTTGTGTTCGCGTTGAGTGCGCTGATGCCAGGGCGACAACACCCGACGTTGCGCACTGCCAAACTCAACGCCAAGGTCTCGGTATTACACACCTCAGGTGGGTTTACTCATTGTCAGTGAATTTGACCAAACGGCGAGCGCCCCACCTAGGCGGTGGCATGCGGTTGCCAGGGTGTTTCGGATTGGGACCCCAGATCGCTTGATAGGTGTCCACCGCACACCCTCGGCGTTGCAGAATGTAAAAGACCGTGACCAGCACGCACCACCAAAGCATCACACTCAACCACATCCAACGCGGTGCATTCGCTGACCAAAGACCGCCAATCACACCAACAGCGCTGAACACCACGAGTCCGTAGCCGAGGGTTTTGTGAAACCGCTCAAAAACCTTCCGGCGCCGCGTCATGCTGTAGTGATCTCCGTGTTCAACCCCATCCGCTGAGGGTGCCGTAGGCCCGCCTTTACTGCCACGCAATAGCCCAGAGAGCACTTGAACCACAACCAACAACACTATGGCGCGACCAACCCAACCGTGAACGCCCGCCTGGGTGGCAAACAACCCGCCACCCCAGACCAGTGCAAATGCTACTAGACAAAGCGCCAGCGCCAGACTTTGCATAATCCAGTGGCTGCGCCACCACAACTGGCTGTCGAGCTCTTCAGGCCAGCGCTGGGACGGCAAGACTTTGGCAAAACGGGCAATCAAGATCGCGGTTGGGACCAGCACCGCCCAGGCCAACACCATCAGCCTGCCGTGCCACGCGACCGCTTCAGTCACGACATGACCACGGCTCGGGTCAATCGGAAGCAGCAACCACTCCCAGATCAACCTTTCACCGCCCCCGCCGTCATGCCGGTGATGATCTGCCGTGACGCCAGCAGGGTAAAAATGATGGGCGGGATCGCGAGCAGCATCCCCGTCGCCATGATCACCCCCCATTCAATGTTGAATTCAGACATGTTGTTGACGATGAGAATGGGTACCGTTTTGGTGTCACGGTCCGAGAGCGCCGAGGCGAGCAGGTACTCGTTCCAAGCAATGCGAAAAGCAAAAATGGCTGCCGCCGCCAACCCGGGGCGAATCAACGGCAGCACGACCAAAAAGAACACTTGGAATGGGCCAGCACCGTCCATGCGTGCAGCCTCTTCCAATTGACGTGGCACTTGCACGATGAAGCTTTGCAAAATCCAAATCACGAATGGCAAATTCATTGCGATGTACACGAGGATGATGCCGCTGTGCGTGCCAGCAAGGCAGATGTCACCGCGACCGCCGAAAGTGTCGCGGATCAGCTCACCGACAAAGCTGTCTTTGTCGATGCAAAACTCGTTGTTCCAAAGGCCAAACACCGGCACCAGCAGTACCGCTGGCGGCAACATGCGCACTGCAAGCGTGGTCATTGAGGCCACATCCCGGCCCATGAACCTAAACCGCACCAGTGCATAGGCCGCCATGCAGCCGATCACCAGCGTCAGGGCTGTCGAGACAATCGAGATGATCAGCGAGTTGGTGAACGAGCCGCCAATTTTGAGCGAGCAGTACTCCAAGTGATCCGGCTCATAGGGCAGCACATCACAGAGCGCTGTCTCATAGTTTTGCAAGGTTGGCATGAACAGCAAACCGCTGGTGCCCGAGAGGATATCGACATCAAGCTTGAAGGAATTGATGAACATCAGGCAAATTGGCCCAACGGCCATAAAGACCAGTGTCACCAATACCGCGTAGAACGCTGGATGCTGTCTGTCTTGATTCGGCATTTACTCGGCCTCCGCAACCATTCTGGCGAGGCGCTGCGCACGGCGCTCCACAAGTTTTGTGTAGATAAACATTGCCGCGGTCAGCGTCATCAACAGCAACATCAGGTATCCCGACATCGCCGCCGCCGTGCCGAGCTCGCGAAACTCTGTGGCCGTGCGTGAGATACGCAACGCTAGGATCTCTGTTGAGAGACCTGGCCCGCCCTCTGTGAGCACCAAGATAACCTCGAGCACCTTAAAGGCGTCTATCAGCCGCAACAGGCAGGTCACAATCAGCACCGGCATCATCAGCGGGAGCTTGATATGCCAGATGGCCTGCCAGTTTGTTGCCCCATCCATGCGCGCGGCCTCAATGGCTGAACTCGGCAGGGACTGCAAGGCTGCAAGCGACAGAATGAAAATGAACGGTGTCCACTGCCAGACGTCAGCGATGATCACCGACAAGAGTGCGTGCTGGCCGAGCCAGTCGACGCCACTGAATCCAAATTCTTTGAGCCAACGGTTTATGGTGCCAACCGTCGGGTGATACATGTAACGCCACATCAAACCCACCACAACCGGCGCGATCATCATTGGCAGAATAAACAAGGTACGAAGCAGTGACATGCCGCGCAGGTTTCGATCCAACAACAAAGCAAGGCCGACACCCAATATCATCTCTACGGTCACCACCCAAAACGCAAATTTGAGCGTGACCCACATGCTCTCGCGAAAGGCGGGGTCACCGTAGAGCACGATGTAATTTCGCAAGCCGACCCACTCGGTTTCACCGATGGTCTGGCTCGGGTCCCAGTCACGGAAACTGCCGTAGACCATATAGCCCAACGGGTAGAGCAGCGTGATGACGATAATCACGGCAGCAGGCGCCATGAATAGATACGGCGTCATTCGGTTCACGTTGGGGCTCCGCTATCAGATAGGAACGGTCAAAAAAGTGCCGGGTCCAGCCGCAGCCGGACCCGGCGTCAAAGGCTACTGCCAGGTGTAGTAGCCAGCTTCATCCATGATGGCCTCGGCGCGTTCAGCCACGCCATCGAGCGCTTCCTGAATGTCGAGGTCTTCGGTGAGCACTTTTGACAAGGTGGTACCGATGTCCGCGTTGATCTTGCCCCAGACTGGGATGATCGGACGCCAGTCAGGGTCAGCGTGTTTGAGCGCTTCACCAAATGTCGCCATGTGCGGGAATTTGGCGTTGACGTCTTCATCCGCGTGAGTCGAGAAGCGCGACGGGTTGCCACCGGCCATGGCGACCAACTTGTCACCCTTTTTGGAGGTCAACCACTGCATCAGCAAAAAGGCCGCTTCTTTGTTCAACGCATTCTTTGGAATACCGATGCCAAAACCGCCAGTCTGGCTGCCACGGCGCACACCCATTGGGTGCATTGCCCAGCCCACTTTGCCGACAACCTGCGACTTCGACGGGTCGTCGATTTGACCAGCAACAACGGTGGTGTCCAGGAACATGGCGGTGTCGCCGTTCAAGAACGAACCGAGCGCTTCACCAAAACCGTAGGACGCCGCGCCCTCTGGGCCACAGTCAACGATGGTTTTGAGTGCGTTGGCAGCTGCCACACCGGCTTCGTCATTGATACGCGGCTTCCACGCGTCATCAAACACCCGACCGCCAAGGGGCGCGAGGTGCAGCAAGAAGGCGTGGCTCGCGTGGTGCCCTGAGGCCGCACGTGAAGACAAACCACCCATGCCAGGCTCAAGCTCAGGAATTTTGCAAGCGGTTTCCAGCAGCTCGTCGTAGGTTTCAGGCACCTTCAAGCCATGCTTGTCAAAAATGTCTTTGCGGTAGCCAAGCACAGAGGTCTCTGAACCAAAAGGGATACCAAAGAGCGAGCCCGTCTTGCCTTCGAGGTAACCCTTCTTGCCACCGGCAAAGCCGATGTTATAGACATAGCCGTCGATCAAGTCATCCGAGTCGTAGGATGGATCTGCAAGCTTGGGGTTCATGAAGTAGCGCGCGAGATTCTCGAGCTGATCGGCGTAGACATAGTCCGCTTTGGAAAACACCACGTAAGCGATCAGGTCGTAATCACCATCTTCCTGGCCAAGCTCCAAAGTCTGGCGCTCACGCATCTTGAGGTAGGGCAGTTGATCCACCTCCACTTCAATCCCGGTCTCTTTGGTGAACTCGGGCAACACCTGCATCACGGCGTTATAGTGTGGGTGGGCCGGAAAGTTGACCACCAAAGTTGTACCAGCAAATTCATCGTACGGGCCAGCATGCGCCGAACCCAAGCTTGCGATAGCAAGCCCAGTTGCCGCCGCCAGTGTCTTCAACGATTGTCGCATCGCGTCGTCTCCTCTAAATGAAAAAGGCCTGAGATTGATTCAGATGGCGGCGTCTGTGTCCGCATCGAACAGGTGTATCCCTTCGGGGTTGATTTTGAAGTGCATCCGCTGGCCCAACCCCACTGGCACATCGGACTTTAATTCCACAACCATGCGTTGAGACGCACAGTTGCAAATCAGAACTGACTGGGCACCGATGTACTCAGTCACCACCACATCAAGTGCAAAGCGCTGGGTTTCATCAGCGCTCCCATCAGCGTCAAGCGAGAGGTCGCTTGGTCTGACCCCGAGCACTACGCCATTGCCGTTGCGCTGCTGACAGCGGTCAGCCAAGGCTTCGGGCAGCGCAACACGGAAGCCGTCACCAATCACACAAAGGGCATCACCATCCTGACGCAGCTCGCCGTCGAGAAAATTCATTGGGGGCATGCCGAGAAAGCCCGCAACGAATTTATTGGCTGGCCGTTTAAACAGTTCTTCTGGTGTGCCCTGCTGTTGAATGTGTCCACCGTGCATAACGACGATGCGGTCAGCGAGCGTCATCGCTTCGATTTGATCGTGCGTGACGTAAATCATGTTTTTTTGCACGCGCTGGCTCATCAGCGCGAGTTCAGCCCGCATCTGGCCGCGCAGCTTGGCGTCAAGGTTGGAAAGCGGCTCATCAAAGAGAAACGTCGAGCTGTCGCGTGTGAGCGCCCGCCCCATCGCCACACGCTGCCGCTGCCCGCCTGAGAGCTCAGCGGGCTTGCGATTCAAGAACGGGGTCAATCCAAGGATTTCCGCAACGTCTCGCACTTTGCGGTCAATCTCTGGCTGCGGGACTTTTTGCAAGCGCAGCGCAAAAGACATGTTGCGCGCGACGTCCATGTGCGGGTAGAGCGCGTAGTCCTGAAACACCATCGCTAAATCACGCGCTTTGGGTTCGAGGTGGCTGACCGGCTTTCCGTCAATGAAGATCTCACCGCCAGAGACTGTCTCCAGCCCTGCAATCATTCGCAAGGTGGTGGATTTCCCGCAACCGGAGGGGCCGACCAGCACAGTGAATTCGTTCTCTTCCATCGCGAGGTCAATGCCGTGCAAGACCTCAATGTCGCCGTAGCGCTTTGCGAGTTTCGATAGTTCAATGCGTGGCATACCCAGGCGCTCAGTGTCTGCATCGTGGTACATGCTGACAGAATGTTACCGGTAACACAAGCACTTTTTTGCACGCTGGATCGGTCTGTTTTACAGGCCTGAATCTGACATCTGGGGATGCTGCCTAAGGGGAAAGCTCAGGCAGTGCTACCGCGCAACGCGATCTCGACGCCGATGTCGATTCGCTCACGCGCGCGCTGTCGATCTGAATCATCCGAGAGCATTCGGATAATCATGCGCCCGGTTTCCCGGCCGATCCGCTCGGGGTCAACCACCACGGTTGAGATACTTGGTGAGGCGAACCGCGACACTTCAAAGTCACCAAATCCCGCCACCGCGATATCTTCCGGCACGCGCATGCCCCGACGGAGCAACTCACTTTGCACGCCAAAGGCCGCCGCGTCGGACACGCAAAAAACGCAATCGGTATCGGGGTAAGCCGACAACAAATTCTCAACCGCCGCAGCCCCACTTTCAATTGACAAGGGCGGCGCACCAAATTTAACGACACGGTCCGCGCTGAGTCCGTGGCCTTGCATGGCGTCGGCAAAGCCCGCCCGCCGAGCCGCGCCGCGCGTCCAGTCGTCATTTGCCTCACCGAGGAAAGTGATATTGCGGTAGCCACGCGCCACTAGAGCGTCTGTCATGACACGCGCGGCCTCGGCGTTGGAGAAACCAACAGCGTTGTCTATTGACTGTGACGGCAATTCCCAGATTTCGACAACCGGAATGCCAATATCGCGCAGCAACGCTTGAGTGCGGGCGGTGTGTCCGTCATAGGAGAGCACCATGGCTTCCGGCCGGCGACGCAGAAGTGACTCGATCAAGCGCTCTTCTCGGTCCGCCGAATATTCGGTGTGGCCGAGCAAAATTTGCAGCCCAGACACTTCGAGTTCTTGGGTTAACGCCTGTACCGTCAAGGCAAAGTGGAGGTTGTTCAGAGACGGCAAAAGTGCTGCAACAAAGCCTGACTTGCGTGTGGTCAGGCTGCCGGCCATTTGATCCGGAACGTAGTTCAGTTCGCGCACCACAGCGAGTATGCGAGCGCGGGTCTTCTCTGAGATTGGGCTGTTCGCCTTCAGGGCCCTCGAGACGGTCATGCGCGACACGCCAGCGGCACGGGCCACGTCTTCCATCGTGACCGAAGTCACCGGGCCTTGCTCCGATTTCGCCATGGAAGGGTTACGCGTGTGACAACACAGCCCACAGTTTACCCGATTCGGCGCATCGTCTGGGCATGGCTCCCAGCGCAGCAAAACCCAGAATTTGACCGACTTGAATCAGGCGAAATCGAGCTGAACCTTCATTGCTTGCGATCTATCACCGGCGAGCTCAAAGGCCGCCACGGCGTCATCGAGCTTGAGCGTGTGAGTCAAGAGCGGCGAGACGTCGATACGACCGCTGCGCATCCAAGACACGCCGGTGAAGAATTCGTCGTGAAACCGGAATGAACCCCGCACAGTCAGCTCCTTGGCAGTCATCGCCTGCATTGGCAGGCGCATGTCACCGCCGAGGCCGAGTTGCACAACGGTACCGCGTGGCCGCAGCAAGGGCACCGCCGCTGCCAGCGCCTGCTCGGCACCACTGCACTCAAACAACACATCGAAATACCCTTTGTTGGCTGCGTAGGCGTCGAGCGCCGCACCGTCAGATGCGACATTGACCGCCTGGCTCGCGCCGAGCGAGCGCGCCAACTGCAACGGCTTGTCACTGATGTCGGTCACCACAACCTCCACAGCTCCAGCCGTTTGCGCCACCAATAAACACAGCATGCCGATCGGGCCGCACCCGGTGATCAACACGCGTTTGCCTACCAAGTTACCGGCCTGATTGGCCGCGTGCACCGTCACCGCGAGCGGCTCAGCCATTGCAGCGGCGCCAGGAGACAACCCGTCGGCGACAGCGATTTGGCTTGCGTGCGCCACCAAGGTTTCGCGAAAGGCCCCTTGGATATGCGGGTATGGCATGGCAGAGCCGTAGAACCGCATGTTCAGGCAGTGGTTGAAATCAGCGCGATGACACAATTCACAACTGCCGCAGGGGCGTGAGGGCGACACTGCGACGAGCTGACCTGGCGACAAATGCGACACCGCCGAACCACAGGAGACGATCTCTCCCGCGACTTCGTGGCCAAGAATCATCGGCTCGCGCAGCCGAACAGTGCCAAATCCGCCGTGGTTGTAATAATGCAGATCAGAGCCACAAATGCCACCGCGCAGAACGCGCACCACCACTTCATCGGCCGCGGCGTCGCGCAGCGGGGCATCTTCAATGCGCACATCGCGTGCGCCATGGGCAACAAGGGCTCGCATAATAAATCCTGCGTTATAGATCGTGGAGCGCGTTCGCGCGCGGGGTCAGTTTACCGGGGTCAGCAAGGCGTCGCCGCGAAAATGCGCCGTGACGTTGTCCCTCAGCAATTGCCCCATGGCGCGGCGCGTTTCAACAGTGCCAGAGGCGCAATGTGGCAGTAACAACACATTGGGCAACGAGAGAAAACGTGGGTCGAGCGCGGGCTCGCCTTCGAAAACATCGAGCGCAGCACCGCCGAGCCGACCGGTCTCTAGCGCATCGAGCAACGCGCCCTCGTCCACATTACTCGCGCGCGATATGTTGATCAGGCTGCTACTGTCGCCGAGCGCCTCGATCACCTGGCGGTTGACGATATGGCGGGTCGCCGCAGACGCCGCCAAGGTCACGAACAGCACATCGACCTGTGCTGCGAGCGCAACGGGATCGGATTCAAACAACCACTCCTCGTTGTCACTGAGCGGTGCAATATCGCTGTAATGCAGCGTCACATCAAAGCCGCTGAGCCGCTTGGCAACGCACCGACCGATCCGCCCCATACCCAACACACCAACCCGCTTGCCGTGCACGCGGCGAGTCAAGCGGTAGTTGGCGGCCTGCCACTGCCCGCTGTGGAGCCATGCCGACGCACCGTTTATCTCTCGTAATAGCGAGATCATCATGCCGACACCAAGATCGGCGACGTCTTCAGTGAGGACATCCGGCGTGTTGGTCACCCTCACCCCGCGCTCGGCACACGCTGCGAGGTCTACAGCGTCGAATCCCACGCCATACACCGAGATCAGTTCCAGCGCCGGACAGGCCGCAATCATTGCGCGGTCGGCGCCGAGCTCGCCGCGTGTCACGATGGCGCGCACGTCTGCTCCGTGTTCGCCAAGGAAGGCGGGCTTGTCACGCGCTTCGAAATACCGACGTACATCAAAATCCTGATTGAGCGGCGTTTCATCCCATTCGGGAAGCGACCCTACTTGCATTATGACAGGCTTCACAGCGCATCTCTCCGTTGAACTTGCAAAAATGTTACCGGTAACATAGGGTACTCTGCAAATCCAATTGATCTATCCAGAGGTACGCAGTCGCCACCATGGCCACTTCCCTATTCGACTTAAGCGGGCAACGCGCCCTTGTAACAGGCTCCTCACAGGGCATCGGATTGGCTCTCGCACGCGGGCTCGCCGAGGCCGGCGCAGAGCTCGTTCTCAACGGCCGCGACAGCGCCAAGCTCGAGGCCGCAGCGGCGTCTTTAACATCGCTCGGGCACAGCGTCACCACCACCGCATTCGATGTCACAGATCACGCGGCGGCGAAAGCCGCGGTTGCCAAATTGGAATCAGAAGGCCGCCCAGTTCACATTCTGATCAACAACGCCGGCATGCAGCACCGCGGGCCGCTTGAAGACTTTGACGCCGGGATGTTCAACCAACTACTGCAAACCAATATTGCAAGCGTGTTCAACGTCGCGCAGGCAGTCTCGCATTACATGATTGGGCGCGGTGCCGGCAAGATCATCAATATCGCGAGCGTGCAAACCGCGCTTGCGCGGCCGGGCATTGCGCCCTACACCGCAACCAAAGGCGCGGTTGCAAACCTCACCAAAGGCATGGCGACAGACTGGGCGCGACACGGCTTGCAGTGCAACGCTCTGGCACCGGGCTACTTCGACACGCCGCTCAACGCGGCATTGGTAGCAGATGCTGAGTTCTCGGCTTGGCTTGAGAAACGCACGCCTGCTGGCCGTTGGGGCGACGTTGAAGAACTTGTCGGTGCGGCGGTTTTTCTCTCCAGCCGCGCGTCGAGTTTCGTCAACGGACACACGCTGTTTGTCGACGGCGGCATCACAGCGTCTCTGTGACTGAGTCCCGCTGCCAGTTTGTTGTGATGGGTGTCACCAGCTGCGGCAAGAGCGCTGTGGCTGAGGCGCTGGCCGGCGCCATCGGGGGCCGATACATAGAGGGCGATGCGCTCCACGGCGACGACAATATCGCCAAAATGGCGCGCGGCGAACCTTTGACTGATGACGACCGATGGCCATGGCTACGGCGCGTCGCCGACGCACTCAAAGCGACGGGGCCCGTGTCGGTTGCAAGCTGTTCGGCGCTGTGCCGCCGCTACCGCGACTGCCTCAGAGAAGGTGGCAACCCCATCCAATTCATTCACTTGCATGCAGAGGCCGATGTGATTGCCTCGCGCATGCAGGCTCGCAGCGGGCATTTTATGCCGCCTGCTTTGCTCGACAGTCAGCTCGCCTTGCTCGAACCGCTCGACTCTGACGAGCTCGGCACGGTGATAGACGTCTCGAGCCCACTCGCAGAGGTGGTGTCAGCGGCTGTTGCGTTCGCCTCCCCACTGCTTCAACGGATCGACACAGGACACAACACATGACACACCGCATCGCTTTGATCGGCGCAGGCGTGATGGGCAATGCCATCGGCAACCGCTTTCTCGAAACCGGCCAGCAGCTCGTGGTGTTCGATATCGACCCTGAAAAAGTGGCGGCGCTGACCGACAAGGGTGCGACATCGGCCCCCACGGCTGCGGGCGCTTCGCACGATTGCGACGCGGTGATCCTGAGCCTAAACGCCGCCGCCATCTGCGAACGCGCTGTGTTTGGCGATGCGGGTGTGGCCGCCGGCGCCGCGCCGGGCACCGTGATCATCGACATGTCATCAATTGCCCCCGATGCGACCGCAGCACTCTCAGCGCTCGCCAACGATGCAGGGTTGCACTGGGTGGACAGCCCGCTGTCAGGCGGCGCGCCCAAGGCGAAAACCGGTGAGCTGACCCTCATGCTGGGTGGCGATGAAGAACCGGTGGCACGTGCACGCGCCGTGTTGTCTCACATTGCCACAAACATCACCCACATGGGCGCGAGCGGCGCCGGGCAAACCACCAAACTCATCAACCAAGTCCTTTGCGCACTCGGGTTCGCAGCCATCGCCGAAGCGACCAAGCTCGCCGAGGACGCCGGCATCGATCCCGTTAACATCCCAAAGGCCCTCGCCGGCGGCCGCGCGGACAGCGCACTGTTGCAGGAGTACATGCCGCGCTTCGCCGCGCGCGATTACCGACCGACAGGACGCATCGACAACATGGTTAAGGACCTCAGCGGCGCGCTGGACCTTGCCAACGCGCAGGGTACCACCGCGCCGTTGACAGCTCTGGTGGCCGAGATGCACAAACACATGGTCGTGGCGGGCTACGCCGATCAAGATCAAGCGACCCTGATGGAGTACTACCGCGGGTTCCCACGCGACGGCGTCAGCTGAACAAATTCGACCGCGCGGCCTGACAGGACAACCGCAGCACGAGTCGAAACTGCTACGATGGCGCATTCCCCTTTTGTAGCGAATTGGCATGTCGACCATCCTGTCAGTTGAAAACCTGACGAAGCGTTACGCCTCAGGTCATGAGGCCCTCAAGAACATCAACCTAGAGATTGAAGAGGGCGAAATTCTCGCGCTGCTCGGCCCTAATGGCGCAGGGAAAACCACCCTGATCTCAATCATTTGCGGCATTGTGAACGCGAGTGAGGGTCGGGTCATTGTGGCCGGACACGATAACGTCACCGCGTTTCGCAAGACGCGCAGCCTGATCGGTCTGGTGCCTCAAGAGCTAACACTTGGCTCATTTGATCGCGTTTCAGACACGGTCAGTTTCAGCCGCGGGTTATTTGGACGAGGCCGCGACGACGCCTGGGTTGAGCAATTGCTCAAAGACCTCTCGCTCTGGGACAAACGCGACAGCGAAATCATGACGCTGTCTGGCGGCATGAAGCGCCGGGTGTTGATCGCCAAGGCTTTGGCGCACAAACCCCGCGTGCTCTTTCTCGACGAACCCACGGCGGGCGTCGACGTCGAGCTGCGCAAAGACATGTGGGAAATCGTCTCAAAGCTGCGCGAAGACGGTGTCACGATCATCCTCACAACGCACTACATCGAAGAAGCCGAAGCCATCGCCGACCGAGTGGGTGTGATCAGCAAAGGCGAGTTGCTGCTTGTTGAGAACAAGGCGAGCCTGATGCAAAAGCTTGGCACCAAGCAGTTGATAGTCGAACTGCGCACCGCGGCCAATGCCTTGCCGCCTGCGCTCAGTGAATTCGATCTCGAACTCAGTGCCGACGGCCAGCACATCACTTACACCTACGACGTGCGCGCCGAACGCACCGGCATTACAAGCCTGCTGCAAAGTCTGCAACAAGCCGGACTGGAACTGCGCGACCTGCAAACCCGGCAAAGCTCTCTTGAAGAGATCTTTGTCAACCTGGTGAACGAGCAATGAACTGGCACGCCGTCAAAGTTATCTACATCAACGAAATGATGCGCACCTTTCGCACTCTGGCGCAGAGTGTTGCATCCCCTGTGATATCCACATCACTGTACTTTGTGGTGTTTGGCAGCGCCATTGGATCGCGAATTGAGAGTATCGATGGCGTCTCTTACGGTGCGTTTTTGGTGCCAGGCTTGATGATGCTTTCATTGCTCACGCAAAGCATCAGCAACGCCTCGTTCGGCATCTACTTCCCAAAGTTCATCGGCACAATCTACGAAATTCTCTCAGCACCAATCTCTCATTTTGAAATCCTGCTCGGCTACGTGGGAGCAGCGGCCACCAAATCTCTTATAATCGGCACGATCATTCTGATCACAGCAAGCTTCTTCGTCGAGCTTCGAATCGCACACCCGGTGTGGATGGTGAGTTTCTTTGTGCTGACCTGCGTCACTTTCAGCTTACTCGGATTTATCATTGGCATCTGGGCTGACAATTTCGAAAAACTGCAACTTGTGCCGTTGCTTGTCATCACGCCGTTGGTGTTTCTGGGCGGCAGCTTCTACTCCATAGATATGCTCCCTCCCGCCTGGCAGACCGTGTCGCTCTTCAATCCCGTTCTCTATCTCATCAGCGGCTTCCGCTGGAGCTTTTTTGAGATTTCAGACGTCAGTGTTGGCTGGAGCTTGATTGCGGTTATCGCATTTCTGCTAGCTTGCCTTTCGGTTGTGGGATGGATGTTTAAGACCGGTTATAAGCTGAAGAACTGAGGTGCCACGCACAGCAGATCGACGCTACTACGGAGTCGCCGGTGGTTTCTTAACGCAGTTCACCGCAGTGAGCTGCCTGTTCAGCTACGGCGTTTTTTTCACCACATTTGAAAATGAGTTCGGCTGGTCTAGAACCGTGCTCTCCGCAAGCTTTTCGCTTGGCATTTTCATGATGGGCGTGCTCGCCATGGTGGCGGGCGCACTGAATGACCGACACGGCCCGCGCTTACTCATGAGCGTCACTGGCACCGCACTCGGGCTCGGTTTCGGGCTGATGGCGTGGATGGAGCATGTTTGGCAGCTGCTTGCTCTGTTCGGTGTTTTTGTCGCCATGGGCATGTCCACTCACGACGTGGTCACGCTGTCTTTTATCGCGCGCGCTTTTGGCAAGCGGCGCGGATTGTTCACAGCCATCGTCAAGACCGGCACCGCAATTGGGCAAGTCATCGCGCCGCCATTGGTTGCGGCGTCAATCATTGCGTACGGTTGGCGCAGCACCACGCTGGGGCTTGGCGCGCTCGCAACCGTGCTGCTCTTGTTGGGCGCTTATTGGCTGGCAGTAGGCACTCACGCCATGCCCGACACCAGCAGTCGGCACACTGAACACAGTGCGCCGGCAGTGGGCCGCGCCACGGGCGTCGCGCGCACCCGCTTGCTGTGGACACTGTGCCTGATTCAATTCTCGTTCTTCGCAACCTTGATGTCAGTGCCGCTGCACATTGCACCTCACAGCGTGGACTTGGGCATGACCCAAGCACAGGCGGCCACGGTGTTGTCTGTAATTGGTGCTGGCAGTATTGGCGGGCGCTTCTTGCTCGGCTACCTCGCCGATAAGCACGGCGGACGGTTCGCATTACTCAGTGGATTCGCGCTCTTGATCAGCGCACTCTTGGGCCTGCTCATGATTGAGCAAGCCGTGTGGTTATACGGCGTTGCCTGCATTTACGGCGTGGCGCACGGCGGTTTTTTCACCGCAGTCTCCCCAACCGTTGCAGAGTACTTTGGTCTTGAGGCCCACGGCGCTGTGTTTGGGCGTGTCGTTTTCAGCGGCACGGTGGCCGGCGCCATAGCGCCGATGTTGGTCGGCGTGGCTTATGACAACCTTGGCTCTTATGCCCCAGCCTTCGCCAGCTTGGCGATACTTGCGAGCGCTGGCATTGTGTTGTGCTGGAGCCTGCCACGCCCCGAACAAAGCTAACACAGTGCCTGCATGCGCCGAGAGCCTCTAATTAAGAATCCAATTGTTTGCGATAGGCACGCGGTGAGACACCTTCGTGCGTTTTGAAGGCACGACTGAAAAACGCGGCATCGCGAAATCCACACCGATTGGCAATGTGAAGCACCGGCAGCGCGGTGTATTCCAGAAGGCGCTTGGCCTCCAACATGCGGCGCTGACGCACTAGGTCGTTGGGCGCTGACCCAATCTCGGCACGGCACACACGCGTTAAATGGGGTGCTGATATGCCAACACGCTGAGCATAGTCCGCAACACTCCACGCCCGGTAGTAGTTGTCTTCGAGAAGCGCACAGAATGTCTCGACCATGGCATCGTGGCGGCCAGCGTGCACGCGTGTATTTAACCGCCTAAAGGGCTTGCGTTCACCAAGGTCTGCCGAGAGGTACAACAGCATCAATTCAATCAACGCCACCAGCAGGTCGTGTTTGTTGGACACAACGCTGTGATAGACCTCCCGAAGCTGCCCTATGAGCATGGCTACGTGCCCAAAGTTGCCAGACTGCTGGCGGGAGAAGACCGTGTCAGTCTCGGACTCGAACCTAGTGAAGCCCGCTTGCACACGCGCCGGCATTTCGTCGAGGCGAATGCTGACGACATCCCCAACCACGTTTTCTGAAAACCGAAAGCCATGGGGCACACCGGGTGGCACCACAAGCACAGTTTGATCTGTGCTGGTGTGCTCAAGGTCCCCGAGTCGCCAATACACATCCGGTGAGTCAAACAGGAATATCTGCGCCAGCCTCCGATGCCGGTGAAATCGAATAGTCCAATTGTGCTGGCTACTGCGTTCTTTGATTGTCTCGTGATGGATAGGCCCGGGCAACCCACCCGCCAGTAGTTCACCGTATAATTCGTAGCTGGGAATCACTCTGGTCATGAACAAAGCCCTGAAAGCTGCTGCCAAAACGCTTGCCGAATGATTGAATAGTGCAAGTATTTGTCCGCTGCGTCCATTCCAATTTGAACCCACAGCGGTAGGCTGATGGTACGCATAAAAATTTCGTTCACTTGGAGGGAGAACACCATGGCCACGTTTCAACGCACACTCGCGCGGGCGGGCACTTTGATCGCAGCGCTCTCGCTGTCATCCGTCGCTCAAGCAGAGGAATTCACATTTTCCATTCAACACTTTTTGAGCCCCAAAGCCCAAACGCAAACCGTGCTCATCGAACCGTGGGCCAAAGCCGTCGAAGCCGCATCCGGTGGTCGCATAAAATTCGAGATTTTTCCCGCGATGGCACTTGGTGGCAAACCACCGGAGCTCTACAGCCAAGTGCGCGACGGCGTTGTGGATGTCGTCTGGACCGTACCCGGCTACACGCCTGGTACCTTTCCGCGCACCGAGGTGTTCGAATTGCCAAGCGTTCACCAAGGTGATGCCCGCGCAACCAATCTCGCAATCCAAGACATGATGGGCGAGCTCGCTGAA
Organism: uncultured Granulosicoccaceae bacterium; assembly: GCA_937925815.1. GTDB lineage: Bacteria > Pseudomonadota > Gammaproteobacteria > CALCKW01 > CALCKW01 > CALCKW01. The sequence goes on from CALAMQ010000051.1 coordinate 27,098, forward strand.
GACTTTGAAGACATTCACCCCCTGCTCGTTCACGTCCACACCGGCAACGCGTTGCACCTAGCATCGGGATCGGTTGAGAGCATGGCCGATTTCTCAGGTCTCAAAGTCCGCAGCCCATCGCGCACTGGCGCTTGGATGCTCGAGGCCCTCGGGGCTGAGCCGGTTGGCATGCCAGTGCCAGCACTGCCACAAGCCCTGTCCAAGAACACCGTTGACGCCGGACTGGTGCCATTTGAAGTCGCCATCCCTCTTGGCTTGGCCGACCTCACTTCTGCGTCGGTCGAACTGCACGACGGCGCGCGCTTTGGTACCGCGACTTTCTTGTTCGCCATGAACAAAGCGAGCTACGACAGCTTGCCTGACGATCTCAGGAAAGTGATTGATGACAACTCTGGCGCTGCACTTGCAGCCAATATGGGAGATGCGTGGAACAACATCGAGCCGATCGGCATCAAGCGCGCTGTAGACGCTGGCAACAGCGTCACACAACTCTCCGCTGAGGCAACAGCCGAGTT
>CALAMQ010000052.1 GCA_937925815.1 uncultured Granulosicoccaceae bacterium
GGCCATTAGAATGGCAAACAAGAGAAGGTTCGTAGCTGGGCAGTTCAAAGGTCAAGCGTGAAAATATCCGGCCAAATTCATTGCCGCTGAAAGCGTATAAGTTGAAATCGATGTTAAAAGAAAGGAAGAGTGATTCACGTCACAGGGCGTCATGTTGGACATGACATGGTTAGTTATATATAGGACCTTAAGTTTGTAATTATATTGGGATTGTAATATGGCAAGTATGAGGCCGCTCGCAAGGATGCCTCGGCAGAAATGGTGCTAAACCCAAAAACACATAGCCGGCTGACGTCAATCGGACGGTCCTGCACCGTGCCTGGACTGTTCGCTGGCTGGGACATAGCTCCCGATTGCCAAGTGCTCAAGCGTTTGCCAGTGGGTATCGTCAACTGTCGCGGCGCCCCGATTTTGAACGCTGTGCCGAGCACTCGATTCGGTGATGGAGAACGTGAATTCGGCGTGGTCGGTGGCGATCAACGCGCCGTGTTGCTCGCACAAGAATCCGGTCTTGTCGACTGTGGTCTGAATGCCACCGCTGATGGCATTCAGGCACAATCCGGGCTTGCAAATATGCCGAGCCAACAGTGGCAACGCGAGTGTGCCGTGCGTCAGTGTGGCTGGGTGCTCGGGCAGGGTGTTGCGGTCGCACCATATTGCCGCGAAACGAATGGGGCAGTGCTCAGTTGGCGGTTGTTGCAACAGCGACGCCGCGATTGACACGCCAGGTTGACCAGATGCTGCGAGTAGGCGCGCGCTGACGCCGAGTTCGTCAGCGTATCCCCAGGGCCAGCCTGTGCCGCGCGCGGCTTTGCGCGTTAACGCTTCAATTTCCCCGAGCGAGACAATCACGCGTTGGCAACGTGCGGATAACACCAGTCGTCGGCGGGCGCGGTGTTGAGTTCTTCAGGAAACGGGGCGTTTTGGAACATGGTGATGCGCAGCCAGCGGTCTGAACGCGGGTCAAAGCGGTTTGCACCGAAGAACGCGAGCTTTAGTCTCAATAAGTCTATGGGCAGCATGGACTGGTCGAGCAGGTTGTCTCGCACTTCCATGTAAGGGTGTTCCGGCGCGAGCTGGGCGCGCCGCAGAGTGTGGCGGTGTTCAGGGTGCTGGAGTAGGAAGCTGGCAACGGACTCTTGTGGGTCAGCCGCCGCCAAGGCGTCTGCAAGCTCGCACATGTGCCAACTGATTCCAAGTGGCTGCTCGCGCTCAGCGCCGGGCTCTTCAAAGCGCTCACCGAGCCTGGGTTCAAGCTTTTCTTCTGAGACGTACCAAAAGCGCGCGCGACTGGTGTTGGGGCGGTGGTCGATGGCCAGCGCCCAGCCGTAGTGCGCTTGCAAATTTGCAAGGCAGTCACCCACCGTGCCACTTGCGTCGAGTGCGGGGAAGTCTTCATCAATCGAGAGCGTGTCGGCGAGGTCGTCGATGAGATCGCCGTGCGGTTCGAGCATCAACGCCAGCAACTGCTCTTGGCCTTCGAGGCCGAGTGCGCCTTCAGCCCAGCCCCAGAGCGCGTTCCAGGGTTGCGGTGTGTCCCAGTCAAAGTGCGCGAGCTCTGCGTGCACGGCGTCGAGGTCGTCGATCAGTGACGCAATTTTGGGTATTTGCAGTGGGTGCTCGCTGTGCCAGGTGGCGGCGTTGAGCCGCGCGCGGTCGAGCACGCGGCAAAACGCCTGCCTCTGTACAGCGGTTGCGGCATCCAGAGCGCGCACGCGTGAGAGCGCGGTCTCACGCGCGAGCAGCCAGCAGTGGATCAGCCGTGGGTGATTCACGAGGAATGGCGCCATGCCAAGCCCGGTGGAGTTGCCAACGCCAAGGCTCCTGCGCCGGCTCGACTCCAGTGGCACGGCGCGCTCGCCGCCTTTGGCGCGGGCCATGTGTTCCACCAAGTCCACGGTAAAGGCGCGGATCAGGTAGACGTTGAGCAGTTCAACCTGGAACGGGCTTGAGAACTCCGGCCGCTCGGCGATGGCGTCGCGGTCGGCTGCACCAAACTTGCCGGAGCCGTAGACCGCGGTGGTGCGCATGAGGTAGCCGACGCGCGCGAGTGAGTCGGCTTCGGGTTGCTTGCCGCCGGCGAGCGTGTCGACCACGCTGTTGAACAAACGAACGGAGCGGTTGGCGCGGGAGAGTGACAGTTCGCGGTCACTGATGCGGCCGGCCTCTTGGCGAGGCACGTTGGCTTGGAGGCGTTCGAGGTCGGCGTCAGTGGGCACGCCGTCGTGCAGGCAAAAGGTGGTGTCCCAGGCTTCGGCGATGACGCGGTCGGAGCGCAGTTCGTCCGGCAAGTCGTGGGCGAAGGCGACCAGCGCGTAGGTGCGCGTTGGCCCGGTGGCCAAATAGACCGCGCGGCCGACACCCTTGGCGTCGATTTCAAAGCGATCCCGAGAGAACTGCCAGTTCTCGCGTTTGAGGCGTCTGAGCAACACCCGCATAAACGAGAGCCGGTGCGCGTGCGCACTGCCGAGCCGGGCAAGGCGGTTGACCTCGTTTGGGTCTCTGAGCAAGGGGTTGCTGTGCATGTGCGCTCGACTCGGTGTGTTAGAGCGTTGTTGGGTTTATCACGCCCGTTTATACAGTAGAAACCATCGGCTGAGATGGCGCTGTCCTGAGCCGCCGGTCTAGGGCGTCATCGGACCAAAATTGCGCTCAAAAAACCGCAGCCAATTCTCACCCATGATGGCGGCGACGTCGGCCTCGCTAAAACCCACGGCGCGCAAGCCTGACTCTATATTGCCAAAGTCGGTGTTGCCACCAAACCAGTCCGGCATCGGCGGGAATCCCGGGTTGTCTTTGGAGCCCTCGCCGTAATCCATGGTCTTGCTCCAGCGGCCAACGCGCATCCACTCGACCACGCTGTCGGGTTGGTCCTGACACAGATCTGACCCGATGCCGAGGTGCTCGACGCCCATGACCTCGGCGGCGTCGGCGATGGCCTGGCAGAACTCGGCCAGTGTGCAAGCTGACCCGCCTTTGAGGTGGTGCGGGTAGAGCGAAAACCCGAGCATGCCGTCGCATGCGGCAAGCGCCCGCATGACCGTCTCGGATTTGTTGCGCAGCGCCGGGTGCCAGCTCGCTGGGTTGGCGTGGCTGACCACGATGGGCCGCTCGCTGATCTCGGCGGCTTCCAACGTCGAACGCTCAGCCGAGTGGCTCATGTCGATCACGAGACCAACGCGGTTCATCTCGCGGATGACTTCGCGGCCCATGCGCGTGATACCCGGGTCCTCGGCCTCGTAACAGCCGGTGGCGAGCAAGGACTGGTTGTTGTAGGTGAGCTGCATGAAACGCGCGCCCAGCGTGTGCAGGATCTCGACCAGGCCAATGTCGTCCTCGATGGGTGAGGGGTTCTGAAACCCAAAGACGATGGCCGTGCGGCCGCTCGCCTTGGCCGCGCGCACGTCATCAGCGCTGCCGGCCTTACAGATGAGTTCAGGGAAGCGCTCGAACCAGCGGTTCCACGCCTCAAAGTTGGCGACCGTCTCGCGGAAATTCTCGTGGTAGGCAATCGTTACGTGCACTGCATCGATGTCGCCTGCACGCATTTCGCGGAAAATGGACTCAGACCAATTAGCGTATTGCAGTCCGTCGATGCGTATCGAGCTCATGCGAGATCTCCGTCTGGTGGTGGGCCGCTCGACACCGTGGTGGGTGCGGGTGGGCGCTCGCCTGATCGCGCCAGGCGGCATGATACCGGAGGTGGTGGCAATGGCGAGTGTCTCAGCACGGCGTCCGCAGTCGTCGCGTCGGCTGCGCGGTACACTGTGGGATTGACGTGAACGTGGACAGCCGCAGACATGAACACCTGTGATGCCGTGGTGCTTGGCGCTGGCGCGGCCGGATTGATGGCCGCGAGCGTTGCCGCGCAGCGTGGGCTACGGGTGACCGTGCTTGAGAAGGCGCGAAAGCCGGGTCGCAAGATTCTGATGTCGGGCGGTGGGCGCTGCAATTTCACCAATTTGCAGGTGGAAGCTGAGCACTTCGTGTGCGCCAACCCGCACTTTGTGAAAAGTGCCTTGGCGCGCTACACACCGTGGCATTTTATAGAGCTGGTCGATCGCCACGCGATCCCGTGGCACGAGCGCGACCACGGTCAGCTTTTTTGCGATGATTCGGCCAAAGACATCGTCGAGATGCTGCTCGCCGAGTGCCGGGCCGCTGGCGTTGAGCTGCGCACGTCGTGTGAGGTCACTGACATCCGTCAGGTGGGCGATGGCTTTGAGGTTCAGACCCATTCTGGCAGCTGGCAGGCCGGGTCCGTTGTGGTTGCAACCGGTGGGCTCTCCATTCCGAGCATGGGCTGCGATGGAATTGGTTACCGGCTCGCCGAGTCTTTCGGTTTGCCGGTGTTGCCGCGGCGGGCAGGCCTGGTGCCGTTTCGATTTTCGGGCGATATGCAAGCACTGACCGAGCAACTCAGTGGCAACGCGGTACCGGTCAGCGCTCAAGCGGATGGTCCAGCTTTCAGTGAGGCGCTGCTGTTCACCCACCGCGGCCTCAGCGGGCCATCGATGTTGCAGGTGTCCAATTACTGGGACCTCGGTGACGCGGTCAACGTCGATTTGCTGCCGTCTGACACCTTGCCTGAACGGCTCTTAGCAGCCAAAGCCGAGACGCCTCGCGCAGTGGTGCGCACGGTTGTCTCGCAGTGCTTACCGCGCGCGGTGGCCTTGGCGCTCGAGGCGCGCTGGTGGCCGGAGCACGCGGAGAAGCCGCTTGCCGACTGGTCAGACAAGGCGCTTGAGGCATTGGGCTGGCGTTTTCACAACTGGCAGCTCAAGCCCTCTGGCACTGAGGGTTACCGCACAGCAGAGGTCACCCTCGGCGGGGTTGATACGGCCGCGATCTCATCGCAAGACATGCAGTGCACGAGTGTTCCGGGACTGTATTTTATTGGGGAAGTGGTGGATGTCACTGGCTGGCTCGGTGGCTACAACTTCCAATGGGCCTGGGCCAGTGGCGTTGCCGCTGGCAGCGCGTTGTCAACCTGAGAGAGGATCTAGACGTGAATCAACATGCGGTCACATCGCTCGCTGAATTGGAAGCACTTTACGGTGAGCCAATGCACGCTTCGGTGGCTAAAGAGAGTCCAGTTGTAAACTCCGAGTACCAGCGACTGATTGAGGCCGCGCCCTTTGTGGCGGTGGCAAGTTCTGGAGCGGGCGGCCTCGATTGCTCGCCGCGCGGGGATGGGCCGGGCTTTGTGCACGTGCTTGACGAGCGCACCTTGGCGTTTCCCGATCGGCGCGGCAACAACCGTCTGGATACCTTGCGCAATGTGATTGACGACCCGCGCATTGCGCTGTTGTTTTTAATCCCAGGCGTTAATCTGTGCCTTCGCGTCAACGGCCGCGCGATGCTCACAACAGACCCAGCACTGCGCGAGCGCTTTGCGGCTTATAGCAAGCTGCCTGTGACGGTTGTGATGATCGAGGTCGACACGCTGTATTTTCAGTGTGCCAGGGCACTCAAGCGGGCGGCCCTGTGGTCTGCCGAGGCGTACGTCAAGCCCAGTGATTTGCCCAGTGCAGGCGACTTGATTCAGTCGGTGCTCAGCGACTTTGACGGCGACGGCTACGACGCTGACCTCGAAGAGCGCCAGGCGCGCACCTTGTACTAATGCGCGCTGGTGCGCCGGATCATGTGTCCGGTGTGAGATGAATTTTGTTATAACGGTTGACCACCAAGTTTTGATCTAAATGCCGATGTCTGAGTCCGTGTACGCGTTGAATTTGTTTGATATTGACAACCGGGACGAATACCTCGCGTATTCTCGGCGCTCGGCGAAAGAGGTGGGTGCGCACGGTGGGCGTGTGGTGGCGCTCGGTCGCTTTCGCGAGTCGGTCACGGGTGACACCACACCGCGAAGCGTGATGATTGTGGTGGAGTGGCAGAGCATCGACGCCTTCAACCACTACCGCAATGACCCGGCGCTCAGCGACTTGCACCCGCACCGTGAGAAAGGCTGCGCGAATTACATCTGGCACCTCTTCGATAAGCTCGATGACCTCCGCCCGCTATTAAAGGTAGCAACATGACACCGATGGATGGCGCCTTGAGACTGCGCCGCGCTGTGCCGGAAGATTCGGCCACGTTGTGGCAGTTTCAGCAGGCGCTTATCGAGTTTGAGCGTGTCTTTGACACACGCCTGCGTGCAGAGGGCATTGTCTACTATGACGTGGACGCGCTTATGGCATCTGACGACAGCGAGGTCGCGGTCATGGAGCGCGGCGGGCAAATTGTCGCCAGTGGCTATGTGCAGCTTCGCGACGTCAAGCCGATTTACCACCACACGCAAATTGGCCACGTCGGATTCTTGTACGTGACACCGGCCCACCGAGGCCAGGGTTTGGTGCAGCAGCTGCTCAATCATTTCGGTGAATGGGCGCGGTCACGCGGTGTGGACACCCTCGAACTCGAAGTCTATGCGCACAACGCCGCCGCCGTCTCGGCCTATGAGCGTGCTGGGTTTGAGCCCACACTGACCAAAATGGCGCTCAAACTCAGCCCTTAAGACAGCACGCGTTGTGTGGCGCTTGGCGGCACGAAAATCGTGCGCAAACTCTGACGCCTGCGTACCATTTGCCGCATGACTGATCTCAGCTATCTCACAGACGCGCCACCCGAGCGCTTCACCCTGCGCGCCGGGCGGCCCAGCATGAAAGCGGCGGTGACAACCGGCAACGGCGGCTACGACAAACTCGTGTATCGCGACGTGCCGATTCCCGCCATTGGCGACAGTGACGTGCTGTTGCGGGTACTGGCGGCCGGGGTCAACAACACCGAGATCAACACACGCCTCGGTTGGTATTCCGCGTCGGTGACTTCGGGCACTGAACAGTTGGCTGGGTCATCGTCGGATGACCCGGTCGCTGACGGTGGGTGGAACGAGAAGACACCGTTCCCCCTGATCCAAGGCACAGACTGTTGCGGCGTGGTGGATCAAGTGGGCGCTGCGGTGTCCAACATCGCGGTTGGCCAGCGGGTGTTGGTTCGCGCCTGCATGCGCGCCACCGGTTTTGATTCGCTCGAGAACATCTGGATGGCGTCAGACTTTGACGGCGCTTTTGCGCAGTATGTGCGTGTGCCGGCGAGTGAGGTGTTCGCGGTCGATTGCGACTGGAGTGACGCTGAACTCGCGACCATTCCCTGTGCCTACGGCACGGCTGAGAACATGGTGCACCGGGCCGCTGTGCACGCACAGGACCGGGTGTTGGTCACTGGCGCCTCGGGCGGTGTGGGCTCGGCGGTGGTGCAGCTGTGCAAACGGCGCGGCGCTGAGGTCACGGCCGTTGCGGGCGTGGATAAACACGATGCGTTGCGTGCGCTGGGGGTTGATCACGTGGTAGCGCGTGGCGCAGATTTAATTACCGAGCTTGGCGAGTCCAGTGTCAGCGTTGCATTTGACAACGTGGCGGGAGACGGTGTTGCGCACATCGTGAAGCTCTTGGCGCGTGGTGGGCGGTATGCCACCAGCGGCGCCATTGCCGGGCCGATGGTCTCGCTGGATATGCGCGACCTCTACCTCAAAGACGTGGCGTTATTGGGTTGCACCGCGTGGGATGAAGCTGTGTTCCCAAATTTGGTTGGGTACATTGAGCGCGGTGAAATTGTGCCTCTGGTTGCCGCGACTTTCTCGCTTGCAGAGATCGCCAAAGCGCAGGCCGCTTTCGGTGAAAAGACATTTGTTGGTAACTTCGTGTTGTTGCCAACCTGATGTCTGCGTTGAATTAGGCCAGCCGGGCGCCGTTTGGGACTTGGCCGTCAGGCACTGCGAGCACAACATCCCCGGCGGCATCATAAAACCCCGTAACCAAGCACTCAGACATGAGTGGCCCAATTTGTTTTGGCGGGAAATTGACCACCGCAACAACCTGCTTGCCGACGAGAGACTCCGGTGTGTAGTGGGCTGTGATCTGTGCACTGGATTTTCGTGTGCCGACGTCGGCGCCGAAATCAACAACCAACACGTACGCAGGTTTTCGGGCCTCGGCAAAGACGTCAGCGCTGATCACCGTGCCCACGCGCAGCTCGACCCGTTGAAATTCGTTCCAGTCCAACGGCCTCTCGGTCACGTGGGTTTACCCACGATTTGCAAAGTTTTTGGGAAAGAGGTCAGCACGTCGCAGCCGTTCTCGGTGATCAACACATCGTCTTCAATGCGCACCCCGATATCGTCTGCGCGATAGAGTCCCGGCTCGACCGTGAACAAATTGCCTGGGCTCAACACGTGATGATTGCCGCGCATAATTTGCGGCGCCTCGTGCACGTCCAAGCCCAGACCGTGACCGGTTTTGTGCGCGATGCAGCTCGCGAAGGGGCTGGCTTCGAGCACTGCGGTGGTGGCGTCGTCGACATCGTGTGCTGTTGCGCCGGGAGTCGATGCTTTGAGTCCGGCGAGGTTGGCGTTTAGGACGGTGTTGTAAAATGCGCGGTGCTCATCACTGACCGATTCCACGAAAAAAGTGCGTGTGATATCAGCGTTAAAACCGCGATAGCGCCCACCGAAATCGATGAGCAGTGGATCGCCTGCCTGCAGTGCGTAGTCGTCGCGTGAGTGTGCGTGTGGCTCGGCGGCGTTACCGGCTGCGGCCACAATGGGATCAAAGGAGAGGCCATCGCACCCGGCCTCGATCAGCGCGTTGATGAGCATCGACTGCACCATCTTCTCTGTCATGCCAACACGCACGTGTTTGAGCGTGACCTCCAGTGCGTGCTCCGAGCGCCGTATGGCCTCGCGCATAGACTCTACTTGTTCTGGCGTTTTGCACAGGCGCACTGAGGAGATATCAGCGTGTGCGTCGCTGAAGGTTGCGTTTGGAAACGCACGCTGCATTGCGAAGAGTTCAAATGCGCGCATCCGCTGTGCCTCGACGCCAAAATTCCGGCTTTGGTGCAGCTCAGGCAGCTCGGCTGCAAGCGCATCAAAAGCCGCGGTATAGCCGTCTTGGTCGCGCCACGGGATGGCAACACCCGGAAATTCAAGCGAGTCAAACGCACTCATTTCGAGATCTGGAACCACTGCGGCGGCTTTGCCATCAGCAGTTACGACGACTACCAGTGGCCTTTCCATGAGGTGAAAGTCACGTCCGAACAAGCTCAGGAAATTTGGGCCTGGCACCAGCGCTGCAGCGTCGAGATCGCGCTGTTTGAGTGATTCGATTAGCGGGATTAAGCGTGTGTCGGACATGAGTTTCGCCCCGAGAAGAAGATTAATCAGATGATATCACTTCACCGTTTGCGCAGCGGAGATCACATTCAGAAATTGCATTGTTTTGGTGCGCGCAGAGAACACGTTGCACCAATGGGGCGCTTTCCCTTGGGCCTTGATTTCTGGAAAAAATCTCTAAGTGGCTGATGTCATTGGTTTTAAAAAACGATGCGATGGATGGCACGCAATTCTGCATGTAGGTAGTGCCTACTCACCTATCCAGGACACTCGTACATGAAAGTACTGAAGAAGTTCGACGGCGCACTCACCGGTGCCGCCATTGCATTGTCACTGACGGCTGCAAGCGTTGGTACTGCGGCCGCAGACACCATCAAAGTGGGGGTGTTGCACTCCTTGTCAGGTTCCATGGCAATCAGTGAAACCACCCTGAAAGACACCATGCTGATGTTGGTTGAGCAGCAGAACGCCAAAGGCGGTTTGCTCGGCAAGCAGCTCGAAGCGGTTGTGGTGGATCCAGCCTCAGACTGGCCACTATTCGCCGAGAAGGCGCGAGAGCTGATCGAAGTGGAAGAGGTCGCAGCGATTTTCGGTTCGTGGACCTCGGTGTCACGTAAATCTGTGTTGCCTGTGCTCGAAGAGCTCAACGGCCTGATGTTCTACCCCGTTCAGTACGAGGGTGAAGAATCCTCCAAGAACATTTTCTACACCGGGGCTGCGCCCAACCAGCAAGCAATCCCTGCAGTTGAATACCTGCGTGACGAGCTCGGTGTTGAGCGTTGGGCACTGCTGGGTACTGACTACGTCTACCCACGCACCACCAACAAAATCCTCGCTGCTTGGCTCGCCGATAATGGCGTGGCGGAAGAGGACATCATGATCAACTACACGCCATTTGGTCACTCCGATTGGCAGTCGATCGTCTCTGACGTTAAAGCCTTTGGCTCTGAAGGCAAGAAAACCGCAGTGGTCTCCACCATCAACGGCGACGCCAACGTGCCTTTCTACAAGGAACTTGGCAACCAGGGCATCTCTGCTGACGACATTCCCGTGGTGGCGTTCTCGGTCGGTGAAGAAGAGCTGTCCGGTATCGATACCGCACCGCTGGTGGGTCACCTCGCGGCGTGGAACTACTTCATGAGTGTCGACAGCGAAGCGAACGATGACTTCATCGACGCGTGGCTTGAGTTCATCGGCGACGAAGACCGCGTCACCAACGATCCCATGGAAGCCCACTATATCGGCTTCAACATGTGGGTGAAGGCGGTTGAAGTGGCGGGTACCACCGATACTGACGCAGTCGTTGATGCGATCCTCGGCGTGTCCGTGCCGAACCTCTCTGGCGGTTATTCCGCCATGATGCCGAACCACCACATCACCAAGCCCGTTCTGATTGGCGAAGTGCAAGATGACGGTCAGTTTGACATCGTTTGGGAGACCCCAGGACTGGTGCCAGGCGACGCGTGGTCAGACTTCCTGCCAGGTTCTAAGGACCTGATTTCAGACTGGCGCGCGCCCTTGTCTTGCGGCAACTTCAACGTGGTCTCTGGATCTTGCGGCGGCGGAAGCTGAGCCACGACTATCAGGTCATCCTCATGATGAACGTTCGGGGCGGCACTCTGCCGCCCGTTTTTTTTCAGCGCCTGTGGCGCGCTGTATTGCTGGGTCTTGCCGTGTGTTTTTCACCGGTGCAGGCCGCCGATCTACCTGACGCTTTGCAGAGCGCGCTCGAAGACTTAGCCGGGCGAGACAAAGTCCTCCGGTTAGAAGCCGTTGAACGCATTGCCAACAGCGGCACTGAAGAGAGCGAAGCACTGCTGCAGGTAATCCTCAGCGGCGAACTCTATCACTGGAAGCCCGAAGACCGTTTTGTGCGCGGTGAAAAAGACGGGCGAAAATTCATTCTGTACGCCTTGGAAGATGGTGCCGAGCTTGCAACCGTCGGGCGGCGTGAGGCCAAGAAGGTCTCAATCAACAACACCTTGCGTGGCGCGGTGAAGTCCGCACTGGCAACGCTGGATCTGATTGCGCCAGATCCTGCGAAACGGCTCGCCGGTGTGCGCGCCCAGTTCGCCGCGCTCGCGGTGCCGGTCGAGCGCATTGACGCCTTGCTCGAGTCTGAGTCTGATACGGCGGTGCGTGATTCACTGGTGACGCTGCGCGCGATGACCTTGGTCAGCGATGAGACAGCCAGCGGTGAGCCACTGATGACGGCCATTGCCGCACTGGGGAATTCGACGGAGCCTGGCGCGCTGACACCGCTCAAGGGTCGCTTTGAACGCAGTGACGATGACGCTGAGAAATCGGCACTCTCCAGTGCGATCAAAGCATTCGAATCGCGCCAGGCGCGATTCGGGATGGTCAAACAAGTGTTCTTTGGCTTGAGCCTAGGATCCATCCTGGTGCTTGCAGCGATCGGGCTCGCGATCACCTTTGGTGTCATGGGCGTGATCAACATGGCGCACGGTGAGCTCATCATGCTCGGCGCCTACACCACCTGGGCTATGCAGCAACTGCTGCCCGGGCAACCCGGCGTCGCGTTGCTGCTGGCCATCCCCATGGGATTCATGGTGTCTGCCAGTGTGGGCATGGTGATGGAGCGGTTTGCGATCAGTAAGCTCTACGGTCGGCCACTTGAGACGCTGCTGTTGACGTTTGGATTTAGCCTGATTTTGCAACAAGCGGTGCGCACCTTTATTTCAGCGCGCAACGTCGCGGTCAGCAACCCAAGCTGGATGAGCGGCTCATTGGAACTGCACCCGATGTTGTCGTTGACGATGAACCGCGTTGTCATCATGTTCTTCTGTCTCGCGGTGTTTGCGGTGCTCTGGTGGGTGATGCAGCGCACGCGCTTTGGCTTGCAGTTGCGCGCGGTCACGCAGCACCGTGAGATGGCGCGCTGTGTGGGCGTGCGCTCTCGCCGCATTGACACTCTGACCTTCGGGCTCGGCGCCGGTCTTGCTGGCCTCGCCGGTGTCGCGCTGAGTCAGCTTGGCAATGTCGGGCCCAACCTTGGGCAGGCGTGGATTGTCGACTCCTTCCTGGTGGTGGTTTTTGGTGGCGTTGGCAACCTCTGGGGCACCTTGATTGGTGGGCTTGGGATTGGCGTTGCAACCAAGTTGATTGAACCCTGGTCCGGTGCGGTGCTCGCCAAAGTGTTGCTGCTGGTGGCTGTGATCCTCTTCATTCAACGGCGTCCGCGCGGCCTCTTTCCGCCAAGTGGCCGCTCGGCGGGAGACAACTGATGAATCGCTATCTCTCGGCCGTTCTGGCAGATCGCATGGGTGTGGTGTTGCTCACGGTGTTGCTGGTCTCTGCGGTGTGGGTGCCTATCGCGTCATTGGTGTTGCCAGCTTCCCACCCCTTGCACATGGGGTCCTACAGCGTCGCGCTGTGGGGCAAGTATTTGTGCTTTGGGCTGCTCGCGCTGAGCCTTGATATGGTGTGGGGCAAGCTTGGCATATTGAGCTTGGGCCACGGGGTGTTCTTCGGCCTTGGCGGCTACGTCATGGGCATGTACCTGATGCGCCAAGTCGGTGACCGCGGCGTCTACGGCGACCCGATCCTGCCGGACTTCATGGTGTTCCTCAACTGGGATGAATTGCCGTGGTACTGGTTTGGTTTTGACCACGCGTGGATCGCTTTTCCGTTGATATTGATCGTGCCGGGTCTGCTCGCCTACGTCTTTGGCGCATTGGCTTTTCGCAGCCGGGTGACCGGTGTGTACCTCTCGATCATCACACAGGCCATGACTTATGCCGTGATGCTCGCGTTCTTTCGCAATGAGCTTGGTTTTGGTGGCAACAATGGCCTCACCGGGTTTTTCGATATTCTGGGATACGACCTGCGCGAGGACGTGACGCGCGCGGCCCTGTTCTCGGCGACGGCGTTGTCACTGGCCGGTTGTTATGTATTGTGCCGGTGCCTGTTTGCAACCCGCTTGGGTTTGCTCTGCACCGCCGTGCGTGACGCCGAGAGCCGAGTGCGTTTTCTCGGTTACCGTACGGACCGCGTGAAGTTGTCGGTGTTTGTGTTGTCAGCCGCCATCGCCGGCCTCGCGGGCGCGCTCTACGTGCCGCAAGTGGGCATCATCAATCCCGGTGAGTTCTCGCCATTGAACTCCATTGAAATCGTGATCTGGGTGGCGCTCGGTGGCCGGGGCACCTTGTGGGGGGCGGTGGTTGGGGCCGTGGTGGTCAATGTTGCCAAGACTCAATTCACCGGCTGGTTGCCAGAGGGCTGGTTGTTCATGCTCGGTGGCTTGTTTGTGTTGACCACCTTGTACCTGCCGCGCGGTCTCGCGATGTTGGTGCCCAAGCGAGTGTCTGGATCATGAGCGCTGCTAACCGCCGACCGGTCTCCCGCAGCGGGGGCGAGCGAAGTCTCGACACCTCGCACGGCACCGTGCTCTACCTCGAGGGATTGAGTGTGTCGTTTGACGGCTTCAAGGCCATCAACGATCTCAGCCTCTACATCAACGACGGCGAATTGCGCTGCGTGATTGGGCCGAACGGCGCAGGCAAGACCACGCTGATGGACATTGTCACCGGCAAGACGCGTCCCGACGAGGGCGAGGCCTGGTTTGGGCAGACGCTGGATCTCTTGCGTCTGGACGAGGCGGCCATTGCCAACGCTGGCATCGGCCGTAAATTTCAGCAGCCAACCGTCTTCACCGAACTCACCGTAGCCGAAAACCTCGAGCTTGCGATGGCGGGCAACCGGAATGTGTTGTCCGTGCTTCGCGCCAAGCTCAGCGGTGAACAACGCGATCTGATCGCAAGCACCCTTGAGCGCATTGGTTTGGTTGCCTTGCGTGACATGAACGCCAGTACGCTCTCACACGGCCAGAAGCAGTGGCTGGAGATTGGCATGTTGTTAATGCAGCAGCCACGCTTGTTATTGGTGGACGAGCCGGCAACCGGCATGACGCACCAAGAAATGGCGCAGACGGGGGAGCTGTTGTGCTCTCTTGCTGGCGATCACAGCGTGGTGGTAGTCGAGCACGACATGGATTTTGTGCGCTCGCTGGACAGCCCGGTGACAGTGTTGCATCAAGGTTCGGTACTTGCCGAGGGCAGTCTCGACGCCATTCAGAGCGACCCACTCGTGCGCAGCGTTTACCTCGGAGAATAAGTAGTGTTGCAGATTGACCAAGTTGAACAACACTACGGTGAGAGCCTCACGCTGCGCGCTGTGGACCTCGATGTGCCCACGGGCGGCTGTACCTGCTTGATGGGGCGAAACGGTGTCGGCAAAACAACCCTGGTGCGTTGCATCATGGGGCTTGAGCCTGTCTCTGCTGGGACCGTGAGATTTGACGGTCAGGACATCACGCGGGTGCGCACTGAAGAGCGCGCGGCGCGTGGCATCGGCTATGTGCCGCAGGGCCGGCAGGTGTTTCCGCGCTTAACAGTTGAAGAGAATATCCTGACCGGGCAGTTCGCCTCGCGGGATGCAAGCGCGCGTAAAGGTGGCATCCCGAGTCACATTCACACACTTTTCCCGGTGCTCAAGGACATGAAAAACCGCCGAGGCGGCGACCTGTCTGGCGGGCAACAGCAGCAGCTGGCCATTGCACGCGCGCTGATGCTCGATCCGAAACTGTTGATCCTCGATGAACCGACCGAAGGCATTCAACCCAATCTGGTGGCAGACATCAGCAGCTTGATCCGCACCTTGATTGCAGACCAAGGTCTGACCGTTTTATTGGTTGAGCAAAAATTGCCGTTCATTCGCAAAACCGCTGATACGGTTTGCATTCTCGATCGTGGGAAGGCGGTCGCGAGCGGCGACTTGTCGATCCTAAATGAAGACGTGGTCGGGCGTTACCTGACCGTGTGAAGCCTGCGCCACCCGTTTGGTGACGCAGGTGTTTGAGAGGATTATTCGAAGGTGATGTACTCGCCAAAATCTGCGCCGGACAAGCTGTCCCAGGTGACGGTGTTCGCCGTGGTCGAGGCACCGTTGTGCACGGTCATCAGGACGGTATTCACGTCACCCGTATTGGCATGGAGCGACAGGAAACTGCTGTTGTCGCCGTCGATACGCAACTCGCCGGTGGTTGGCCAGTCGTCACCGCTAAGTGTTGAGATCGTCTGAGGTGTGCTGACGTCCATGCGACCGCCGAGCTCATCTGAGCCGAAGGTATAGGCCATGGTTAGGCGGTGGTCGCCGTTGGTGTCCAGCTCGCCAGAGATCGACAAGTTACTCATCACGCTGTCGCCGTAGAGCGAGTCTCGCACGTTCAACGAGTTGCTTGTCATGGTGGCGTACTGGGTGCTGCCAAAATCCCAATTGTCAAACGCCAAGTCGCCGTGAATGGTGATGGTCTGGCCACCCGTGTTGGCTGAGTAATGGCTAAAATCCAACTCCACACTGGGGTCAAATCCCTGGCCGGTTGTCAGGCGCATCGTAAAACCGCCGTTAAGTGTTGCACCGCTGACCACACAACCGTTGAAATCAACTGTGATGTAATCGCCAATAAACTCAAATGTGGTTGTGCCTGTTGCATCCAGTGAACCACCACCTTGGCACGTTGCGCTGTCGAAAAGCGCGGTGCCTGTTCGGCTGTTGGCCGCGAATGTCGGGTACAGTTCGGTGACATCGCGCAGCGAGTTAAGCGCAGACGATGGGGTGTAGGTCAGGGCGTCAGACGGCAGATCAGTCGGCGACGAGGAGTTATCTGTCACGGTCGCGCCCGTGCCGGCGTACAAACTTGCCGCGTTGCTGTTAGACACTGCGACTGGACTGTAGTCATTTACACTGGGGTAGCTGACACTGGATGATTCCGATCCGCCGCAAGCCACGAGACCTGCTGCAAGGGATGTTGCCAAAATTGCGTAGCGCATATTACCTCTCCGCTGGTTACCGCATAACAAACGTGGGGTACGTCGCAAGTTGCACCCCAGATACAGGTAAAAACCCGGATAAATCGGGCTAATCACAATGCAGGTCTTGTAAATCTCGTTTGTTCGGCGCGATCAAACAGTCAAGGGGCGCAAAACAGCGGCGAGATTGGCACTCAGGTGATCTGACAGATAACCTCCTTCTTGCACAAGCAGGGTTGGCATGTTTGCTTGGGCAATGCGGGCGCCGATACGCTCAAAGCCAAGTGTGGTCACGGCGAGGCCACGCAGTGGGTCGCTCTCGTGCGCGTCCAGGCCGAGGGCCACAACGAGGGTGTCGGCACCGAAGGTTGTTATCGCATTCAGAGCGGTATCGAGCGCGCTGAGGAAGGCCTCATCACCGCTGCCGAGCGCCAGCGGCAGGTTGAGGTTGTAACCGCGGCCTTCGGCCTCTCCTGTCTCGTTGGTGTGGCCGACGAAAAAAGGATAGAACTGCGAAGGGTCGGCGTGCAGTGACACTGTGAAGACATCTTGGCGACGGTAGAAAATCTGTTGGGTGCCGTTGCCGTGGTGCACGTCAACGTCGAGAATGGCTGGCCGTGCGCCGGCCGAGCGCAACTGGTCAGCGGCGATCGCGGTGTTGTTCAAAAAGCAAAAGCCGCCGGCCTGATCGGCACAGGCGTGGTGGCCGGGTGGGCGACACAAGGCATAGGTTGTCTCGCCCTCTGTTCGCATGATCTCAGCTGCGGTCAACGCGGTTTGCGCGGACCAGTACGCAGCCTCCCAAGTGTGCTCCCCAATGGGGCAGGCGGTGTCGGCTTGAAAATAGCCCGCTTGGCCAATTGCAGAATCTGGGCAGTGCTCTGCGCGGTGACGCGGGTGCACATTGGGCAGGACTTCGTCGCTTGCGTTTGGCAGTGCAGACCAGTGTGAGTGGATGTCTTGCAAGAACCGCAAGTACTGCACGCTGTGCACGCGCGCCAGTGGCGCGATGCCGTGATCATCCGGTGTGCACACGGGGATGCTCAGTTGGTCCAGCGCTGCACGCAGACGCTTGGCGCGTTCGGGTTGCTCAGGGCTCTCGGTGAGTTGTCCGCTGCGGATGAACCGTTTTGGGTCGTGGTGTTGTTGACGGGGATCGAAAACAGCTTTCATGGTGCAAACCCGATGTGCGCAGATTGGCGCAGTGTATCAAGGGTTGCTGACCTTTCGTTCTTGCTGGGTTGCATCCATCCAAGTCTGCAAAAAACGCTGTTTCTTGATCTGGTCGAGAAACACTAGCAAGCCCGGTCCAAGCTTGATCGGCCTCTCTGATGGGGCGCGAGTGCCGTTGCCCACAGGTAGCGGCGGCAAACCTGCGTGATCTTGTAGCAGGGTTCGACCAGTGCGCGATAACAGGAAGTCGATGAACTGCCCTGCCGCTGCGCTTGCGTCGGCGTCTATTGGTATCAACGCACTTCGCAACATCAACAAGGTGTAGTCCTCGGGCTTGATGATGTGAAACCCAGCGTGACCCTCAGGCAGCGCGGAGAGACGCTGCTCAGCATAAGAGCCGAGCACGTTGTAGGCGATGTCAGCTTCGCCGTCGACTATTGCGTCGATCATGCTGCCTGAGCAACACGCCAACTGAGAATCGAGTCCACCCAACAATTCTGAGAGCCCCCAAAACGCGCTGCCGTGCCTGGAGTCTTGGGTTGCTAGTAAATAGGCCAGACCGCTGGCGCTGAGGTCGTAAGTGATTAGGCGGCCACGGTAGCGATCTTGCGATTCACGCAGTTGGTTCATGAGCTCGTTTCGCGTGCGCGGCAACGCGCCTTGAAAGGCGTCGCGGCGCGCCACGATGACAATCGGCTCCTCAGTGAAAGCGATGACGCGGTCGCGCCACCGAGCCCAGCTTGGCAGACGTGTTGTCGCGGCGGAGCGCCAGGGCAGTGCCGCGCCGTCGTTGGCAAGTTTGGTTTGCAGATCCATGGCTGAGCTGATCACCAAGTCTATGCCAGCTGTGGCGGATGCCGCGCGGTTTACTTCCAGGCTCGAGGCTTGGTAATAGTTGACCGCAATCTCGGGGTGCGCGGATTGGAAACCCTCGAGCACGGGCAAAAAAAGTGCGAGATCTGCCGAACTTGCAATATCGAGTGTCTCACTGGCGTTGGCGGCGGGCATAGACCGAAACGCCTCGACGGAAAACGGCACGGCGGGGTCTGCGCTTTGACTTTGTGCGCCCATGAGCAAAAACGTGATGAGTGTCAGCAGTCGGTTCACGGTTGGCGCTCGATTGGGAATTGCAGTGTGACCTCAGTGCCTCCACCTGAGCGCGGTGCAAATTGCACCGTGCCGGCGTGTGTGGTCATGACGTGTTGCACGATGGTCAGCCCGAGGCCTGATCCAACCACTTCCCCAGCGTTGCTGCCGCGCACGAAGCGCTCTTGAACGCGTTCTTGCTCATCGAGTGCAATACCACAGCCTCGGTCTGCGACCAACAGTGATGCCATTGTGGATGTCGCACTGAGTTCGATGTCGATGGTGCTTTCAGGTGCGGAGTATTTGATTGCATTGTCAACCACGTTGCGGATTGCCTCGGTTACGAGTATCGGATCGATGTGAAGCCACAGCGGCAACGCGGGTAAGGCGGTGACGAAAGCAATATCTCTCGAGTCAGCGGTGTAGTGGAGTTCATTGAGTGTTTTTGTGACCAGTGCGCACAGATCGCTGCGTTCGAAGCGCTCGCCGAGCGTAAAGCCGTCCGCGCGAAACGTCACCATGGCGTGGTCGAGAATTTGATTGGTGGATCGCGCCGTTTGGTCAACGGCACGCAGTAAGTCTCTGAGCCGTTCGCGCTGTGCGTTGTTTTCGCTGTGTTGCAGCGCGAGTTGTGCCTGTGCTTTAACCGCAGTGAGTGGTGTGCGCACGCGGTGCGCAGCGTCGGCTATCAGCGTCTCGGTGTTTGTGAGATTGGTCCGAAGCCGGTGCAAAAAACCGTTCAGTGCTTGGACCACTGGGGCGATATCGTTTGGCACGGTGAGTTGCAAGCTGCTCGTGTCATGGGGTTGCCGCTCACGCAATGCAAGGCTGAGTTTTCTCAGCGGCGACAGTGCGTTCCCGCTCGCCAGCCAGGCGAGCGCCATCGCGCACAGCAGAAACGCCAACCCCAGTGCCGCGGCGTTTCGTGACACGCCGTTGATGATGTCGGTGCGGCTGTCACGGCTCTGGGCGATCGACAGGGTCACGCGTGACACGCCCACTTGACCAAACACCTGGCGGTGGGTGGTTGAAATGCGCACCGCGTCGCCGCGGTACTGCTCGGTGCGAAACACTGGCTGATTGGGAGCCTGGGTGTCGCCGTGTGGCAAGTCGTCATACCCGGTCAGTTCCCCTCCGGGCTCACGGCTGACGCGGTAGAACACGCGGTCATCACCGGAGGCGCCCAACAGTGCGAGTGCCGCGTAGGGCAGGTCGACCGTGATCTCGCCATTGACCACGCTGAGCTGCTCGGCGACGGCGTTGAGTGAGGCCGCGAGGGTGTGGTCCTGGGTCAGATCTGCAGCGTTCTCAGCGATGGTGCGCGTGCCAAAATACAAGCCCAGTGCGAGCAGCAAGAAAGCACTGCCGAGCAGCGCGAGCAGCCGGCCACGAAGAGACTGGCTGGTGTGGGCAAGCGTGTTCAATGGTCGCTGAGCCGGTAGCCTGCACCGCGCACGGTCTCAATGCGCACGCCACTGCCGTCGAGGTGTTGGCGAAGCCGGCCGACATAAACTTCAATGGTATTTTCCGAGACGTCTGCATCGAGAGAAAACAACCGGTCGAGTAGTAGTGCTTTGGACAGCACCCGCCCCTTTGATCGGAAAAACACCTCGAGCAAGCGATTCTCGCGGTTGCGCAGAGCTCGCGTCTCGCCAGCGATTTGCAAGCGTGATGATTGCGGTTCGTAGTGTAAATTTTTGGCGGTGAAGTCGTCCTGAGGCGCGCCGCTGCTGCGGCGAATTAGCGCACGACAACGGGCGTCCAATTCATCGAGGTCGAAGGGCTTGGTGAGGTAGTCGTCTGCCCCGAGATCGAGCACGCTGACTCGGTCAGACACTTGACTGCGCGCGGTGATAACCAGTACCGGGGTTGCGTCAGCGCGCGCGCGGTGTCGGGCGAGAAAATCTCGACCATCGCCGTCGGGCAGCATGATATCGAGCACGATCAAGTCCACGGCTGATGACGCCAGCACGGCGTCAGCGTCTGCCAAGGTTGTCACCCAATCGACTGCGTGGCCTTGATCCGTCATACGTGTGCTGACGGCCTTGCCGATGTCTGGACTGTCTTCTACGAGCAAAAAGCGCATGGCGGTGTCAGGCTGGTGTCAGGGAAGCGTGGCAGTATGCTGGTCTGCTGCAGCATTATCTTGCATGCAGTCAACACGCCCTGAGGAGGACATTGTGATGAAAGTGTTTAAAAAGACGCAACAACTTGTTGTCGCAGCCCTGTTTGCTGCCGTAGGCGCCACGGCCCATGCCGCGCCGGTTGTCGATTCGGTGCATTTCCTGATTCCCGGTGGTGCTGGCGGCGGCTGGGACGGCACAGCCCGTGGCACCGGCGAGGCGTTGACCGCGGCGGGCCTGGCGGGGACTGCGTCCTACGAGAACATGTCTGGCGGCGGCGGTGGCAAGGCGATTGGCTACTTGATCGAGAACGCAGACTCCAACCATGGCACGCTCATGGTCAATTCCACACCGATCGTGATCCGCTCATTGACCGGTGTCTTCCCGCAGAGCTTCCGCGACTTGACGTTGGTCGCTGGCACCATTGGCGACTACGCCGCGCTGGTGGTACAGGCAGACTCTGACATTCAGGATCTCAACGGCTTGATTTCAGCGTTCAACGCAGACCCCGGCAGTGTCGCGGTCGGCGGCGGTTCGGTGCCTGGTGGTATGGATCACTTGGTTGCAGCGATGGTCTTCCAGGCTGCCGGCGCAGATCCGGTCACGCTCAAGTACGTACCCTATGACGCGGGCGGTGAAAGCATGGCCGGGTTGCTTTCAGGTGAAGTGCAAGCCATATCCACTGGATTCTCTGAAGCCGTGGAACTCGCCAAAGCCGGTGAGGTGCGCATCATTGGCGTGACGTCTGACGAGCGCGTCGATGCCTACGCCGATGCACCGACGATGAAAGAGCAGGGTAACGACACAGCGTTCGTCAACTGGCGTGGTTTTTTTGCAGCGCCCGGATTGCCTGAAGCAGACCTTGCGGCGTACCAAGACGCGATCACGAAAATGTACGACACACCCGAGTGGGAAGAAGTCCGCGCCCGCAACGGATGGGTGAACATCCACAACAACGGTGATGACTTCCGCGCCTTCCTCGAAGAGCAGGAAACCGTCATAGGTGATTTGATGCGCAAGTTGGGCTTCCTCTGATAGCCCAGTTGTAAAGGTGACCAACCCGGCGTCTAGCCGGGTTGGGACTCAGCGTGTAGAGGATTGATCATGGCGTTGGATCGTTGGATTGCCATTGTGATACTGACCGTATGCCTGGTGTACGGGTACACCGCGTTTTTCACGATGGACGGCTTGTTGCCGCCGATCATGCAGCGCAGTCCGATATGGCCTTCGAGTTTTCCCAAAGTGCTTGCTGTGGGGGGTATTGTGCTCTCGTTGGCGATTGTCTTTGGTGCTGAGAGATCGGCTGGATCCAAACAGCAAGATATCGATCTCAGCCGACTTGGACAATACCACTACGGGCAAGCGCTGTGCTTGCTTGGTCTCATGGTGGCCTACGCTTTGTTGTTGCGCCCACTGGGTTTTTTGGCGTCGACAGTACTGTTTTTGTCGGCTGGGAGCTTTGTTCTCGGTGAGCGTCGTTTTGTGTTGATGGGCACCGTTGCCGCAATTGCAACTTTGTCAATCTGGTATCTGGTCAACGAAGTGCTCGGGATATTCCTGAGTCCACTACCCACATTTCTGAACTGAGGCGGCCATGCTCGAAGGCATATTGGCAGGGCTCTCGACAGCCTTTAGCATCAGCAATATTTTGATCGTGATTGCCGGCTGCTTGGTCGGCACCTTCATCGGCATGTTGCCGGGCCTGGGTCCGATGTCGATTATTGCGATCATGATTCCGGTGGCGATCACCATCGGCAACCCGTCCACTGCGCTCATTTTGCTCGCCGGTGTCTACTACGGCGCGGTCTTCGGTGGATCAACGTCGTCAATCCTGATCAACGC
>CALAMQ010000053.1 GCA_937925815.1 uncultured Granulosicoccaceae bacterium
GGTTGCGTGTGAGCGAGGAGCGCGGCCTGCCGCGCATGCAGACGATCCAGAACGAATACTCGTTGCTGTGTCGGATGTTCGACACCGATCTCGCCGAACTCGCGCACAACGAACAACTCGACCTGCTCGCTTTCTCTCCGCTGGCCGTTGGCCTTCTGACCGGAAAATACAGCCCCGACACAACCCCTGCCGGGTCCAGGCGCAGCTTGGTGCCGGATCTCAGCGGCCGCCTCACCGACCGCGTCTGGGGCGCCGTCGACGCCTACCGCGACATCGCGGCCAAACACGGCTTGCCAATGATCGGGCTCGCGCTTGGGTTTTGTAAGCAACGGCCGTTTATGGGTTCGACCATTTTTGGCGCGACCACAGTTGAACAGCTCCAGAGCTTGCTCGACGCCGCCGACACCGAACTCAGTGATGACGTGCTCGCTGACATTGATCGGGCGCACCGCGCGCACCCGATGCCCTATTGATCCAGCCTGCCCTGGCACGCAACTCAGACTCAAAAAGATGACACTGCGCAAATCCATTCGCCTCAATAAATTCATCAGCGACAGCGGCATCAGTTCGCGCCGCGACGCGGATCGCTTTATCGAGCAAGGCAATGTGCGCATCAACGGCAAGCGCGCGAGCATCGGTGATCAGGTATTCCCCGGCGACAAGGTCAAGGTCAACGGCCAGGACATCGAACCCTGGGACGAAGAAGACCTGGTGTTCATTGCGCTGAACAAGCCGGTTGGCATTGTCAGCACGACCGAGCGCTCCGAGAAAGACAACATTGTCGACTTCGTCAACCACAGCACCCGCATCTTTCCCATCGGGCGCTTGGACAAAGATTCCCAAGGCCTGATTTTCCTGACCAACAATGGCGATCTCGTCAACAAGATCCTGCGCGCCGGCAATAACCACGAAAAGCGTTACCGCGTGACGGTCACGCGACCCTTCTCGGATGATTTCATCACCGGCATGGCGAGTGGCGTGCCCATCCTCGGCACCGTCACCAAGCGCTGCAAGGTCGAGCGTGTCTCCGCGCGCGAGTTCAGCATCACACTGGTGCAAGGCCTCAACCGCCAGATACGGCGCATGGTTGAACACTTCGGCCACGATGTGCACAAGCTCGAACGGGTCGAGATCATGAACATCGGCTTGAAGGGCTTGCCACCGGGCGAGTGGCGGGATCTTGACGAGCGCGAAATGGCAAGCCTTGAGAAAGCGATTGAACATTCATCGTCCGAGGCGCCGAGCAAGCGCAAGACGCCGCGCAGTCAGCCCAAGCAAAAGAACAAACACAAGTCTGCTACCGCCAAGACATCAGGATCTGGATCGGGGAAATCCACAAGCAGTGCACAGCGCGGACGGCCCACGCCGCGTGCAGCCAGCACCCGCCCGCCTCGGCAGCGCAAAAAGCGCCGCTGATTCGTTCTCTGCCGCCAAAAAAAAACGGCCCCGAGAGGCCGTTTTTCTATGGTCGCTGATGCTCCATCAAAACTGACGCATCACCATGGTCTTCTTGATCTCACCAATCGCTTGCGCCGGGTTCAGCCCTTTGGGGCACGCACTGGTGCAGTTCATGATGGTGTGGCAGCGGTAGAGCTTGAACGGGTCTTCCAAGTCGTCCAGGCGCTCGCCGGTGTGCTCGTCGCGCGAATCAACAATCCAGCGGTAGGCGTTCAAGAGCGCTGCGGGTCCGAGGTAGCGGTCGGAGTTCCACCAGTAGCTCGGGCAGCTGGTCGAGCAACACGCGCACAGAATGCACTCGTAGAGGCCGTCGAGTTTTTCGCGGTCTTCCGGGCTCTGCAAACGCTCGCGCCCGCTTGGCGCTGGGGTGTCCGCTTTGAGCCAGGGCTCGACCGAGGCGTACTGGGCGTAGAAGTTGGTGAGGTCTGACACGAGGTCGCGCACGACCGGCTGGTGCGGCAGTGGGTAGACCACGATATCGCCGTCGAACTCGTCGATGCCAGCGGTACACGCGAGCGTGTTTGACCCGCCGATGTTCATGGCGCACGAGCCGCAAATGCCCTCGCGACAAGACCGGCGAAAGGACAGCGTTGGGTCGATGTCGTTTTTGATCTTGATCAACGCATCGAGCACCATCGGCCCACAGGTATCGAGGTCGACGTGGTAGGTGTCAACGCTCGGGTTTTCACCGCTGCCCGGGTCGTAGCGGTACACCTTGAACGTGCGTGTACGCGTTGCGTCGGCAGGCGCCTCGAAGGTCCTGCCGCCTTTGACCACGGAGTTGGGTGGCAATGTGAATTCGGCCATCGTCTTCAGTCCTCAGTAGACACGCTTTTTCGGGGGAAAGACGTCGACATCGTCGCTCAAGGTGTGCATATGCACCGGGCGGTCGTCGTAGCTGACTGCCCCCTTCTCGTCCACCCACGCAAGCGTGTGCTTCATCCAATTCTCGTCATCCCGATCCGGCGTGTCTTCCCGCGCGTGAGCGCCGCGACTCTCTGGACGCCGCTCGGCACCACCGACAATGGTGACAGCCTGGGCGAGCAGATTCTCGAGCTCGAGGGTTTCCACAAGATCCGTGTTCCACACCAGTGATCGGTCAGTGACGTCAATATCTGAAAAGGCATCGAAGGCCGCGGCCACCTTTTGCACACCCTCGGACAGCGAATCGCCGGTCCTGAACACTGCCGCGTGCTGCTGCATTGAACGTTGCATGCTCAAGCGCAGGTCTGCGGTGCGGGTGTCGCCTTTGGCGTTGCGCAGCTTGTCGAGGCGTCCGAGGCTGAATTCGGTTGCCTGATCCTGGGTCAGTGGCTTGTGGGTTGCGCCAGCAGCCACCGTCTCGGCGGCGCGCAATGCCGCAGCGCGGCCGAACACCACCAGATCGAGCAGTGAGTTTGAGCCGAGGCGGTTGGCCCCGTGCACCGACACACAGGCCGCTTCACCAATGGCCATCAAACCGGGCACCACAGTGTCCGCGTTGCCGTCTTTGAGGGTCACGACTTCACCGTGGTAGTTGGTCGGGATGCCGCCCATGTTGTAGTGAACGGTTGGCAGAACCGGGATGGGTTCTTTGGACACGTCCACGCCTGAGAAAATCTTGGCGCTCTCGGCAATGCCCGGCAGTCGTGCGTTGATCACGTCGCTGCCAAGGTGCTGCAGGTTCAAGTGGATGTGGTCAGCGTCTTTGCCGACGCCTTTGCCGTCGTTGATTTCCATGGTCATCGAGCGGCTGACGACATCGCGCGAGGCGAGGTCTTTGGCGTTGGGTGCGTAACGCTCCATAAAGCGCTCGCCCTCGCTGTTGGTGAGGTAGCCACCCTCGCCGCGCACGCCTTCGGTGATCAACACGCCGGCACCGTAGATGCCGGTTGGATGGAACTGCACGAACTCCATGTCCTGCAGCGGCAAGCCCGCGCGCAACACCATGGCCCCACCGTCACCGGTGCAGGTGTGCGCTGAGGTGCATGAGAAATAGGTGCGGCCACAGCCGCCTGTCGCAAGCACGGTCTGGTGCGCGCGAAAGACATGCATGTCCCCGGTGGCGAGATCCCAAGAGACAACCCCGCGACACTCGCCGTTGTCCATGATCAGGTCAACTGCAAAATGCTCGATGAAAAATTGCGCTTGGTGTTTCAGTGACTGCTGGTAGAGCGCGTGCAAAATCGCGTGGCCGGTGCGGTCAGCTGCGGCACAGGTGCGCTGGGCCGCCGGGCCCTCGCCGTAGTTTTGCGTCATGCCGCCAAACGGGCGCTGGTAGATGCGGCCGTCTTCGGTGCGCGAGAACGGCACGCCGTAGTGCTCGAGTTCAAGCACCGCGGGCACCGCTTCGCGGCACATGTATTCAATGGCATCTTGATCACCGAGCCAGTCTGAGCCCTTGACCGTGTCGTACATGTGCCAGCGCCAATCGTCCGGCCCCATGTTGCCCAGGGACGCACTCATGCCGCCCTGTGCCGCGACCGTGTGCGAGCGCGTCGGGAAGACCTTGGTGACACAGGCTGTGTTCAGACCCGCCGCTGCCATGCCAAGCGTGGCACGCAGGCCCGCGCCACCGGCACCGACTATGACCACGTCGTAGTGGTGTTCGATGATGTTGTAGGCGCTCATATTCAGGCTCCGATGGCAATTTTGATGACGGAGAAAATGCCCGTCACAGCGAGAATCACGCTGACAAAGTGGCTGGCGATCACTGCCGCCGTGCGCACTGCATGATTGGACACGTAGTCTTCAATGATCACCTGAAGGCCAAGTGCGTAGTGGTAGAACACCGCAATCAGCGTGAGGATCATCATCACCGCACTGAACGGCGAGCTCAGCCACGCAACGAAATCGGCGTGGGTCATGCCCGGCATTGACGCAATCCCAAAGCAAAACCACAGGGTCAGCGGAATCAACGCCAACGCGGTCAGGCGCTGCATCCAAAAATGGTGTGTGCCGGATTTGGCCGAACCCCATCCTTTTGCCCGCGAGAGCGGCGAGCGCATTTCTGATGTACTCATGAGACGTCTCCGGTTAGATCGCGACAAGCCACGTGATGACAGTGAGCGCGATGGCCACCCCAATCACAACGTGACCACTCTTGCGAGTTGACTCGAGGTCCAGACCACGCCCCGCATCCCACATCAGGTGCCGGATGCCGTTGCAGAAGTGGTAATAGAGCGCCGCGGTGAAACCAAACAACACCAAGCGGCCAAAGAAGCTGCTGAACACCCACTGGGCTGAGGCGAAACTCGCTTCACCCGTGGCAGCGCACGCAATCACCCACACAATCAGGAGCCCACCGAGGCCTAGGGCCGCGCCGGTTCCACGGTGGAGAATGGACAACACGGCCGTCAACGGCAGCTTGTAGATTTGCAAGTGCGGCGACATCGGCCGCTTGTCTGTCCACGTCATGAACGTCTACCTTGTTTGATAAGACTGAAAAATGGGAGCGAGCAGGCCCTGAACGGGCTAGAAATCGATGCAGCGACCCTTGCTCTCCCAATCGCCATAGCGAGTGGGTTCGAGTCCTTTTGGCCCGCCGCGTTCCACCGGTGCTTTGTCGGTGTCTGCAGTAAGCTGCTCAGATGTGTCATTTGATTGCGACTCTGGCGCTTCAGATTGCGCCGCAGGATCAATGCCGGATTCGCTTTCCTTGGGATCTTTCATCGATTCACACACCTGTGTCGTATACACAACAAACTAGTCTATCCTGCGGCGCACCATTGGAAAAGCGACGAAATAAAACTCCCCAATTAACGGCATTTCAATGCCTTTGATTGCACTTTACTGCAGCGCATCTGATCAACAGCACGCCACTGGAACACAAATATGCTTTGGGACACTCTGAACACTATTGACCCCAACACCGCAGCCGCACAGTCACTGTTCGCCGCGGCCCTGGGCGGTTACACGGTCGTGCGCGTCAGCGGACAAGACGCTTCAGACTTTCTCCAAGGGCAGTTTTGCAATGATGTCGCCAGCCTCAGCGAAAACGGCGTGCAGCTCAACGGGTACTGCTCACCCAAAGGTCGTTTGCTGGCGATCTTCCACCTGATGAAGTCTGACGGCGGTTACCTGATGCTGCTGCCGAGTTCTGAGGTTGAGCGGGTTACCAAACGACTCAACATGTTTGTGCTGCGCGCTGACG
Source organism: uncultured Granulosicoccaceae bacterium (assembly GCA_937925815.1). Taxonomy (GTDB): domain Bacteria; phylum Pseudomonadota; class Gammaproteobacteria; order CALCKW01; family CALCKW01; genus CALCKW01. The sequence goes on from CALAMQ010000053.1 coordinate 5,591, forward strand.
TTAAATTCGAATCCGATCCATCCGTGTCCGTTTTGGCGTTGCGTGGCGAAGAGCTCGTTGGCAGCGCCGTATCCGACATCGTGCCGGATCACGACGGTGCTGGCCTGATCGCGCGTGGAGTGCACAGTGTGCGTCTTCGCGATGATGTGACATCGATCATCGCAATCGGCTCACCCGTGGCTCTCAATGCCGTCCTTGAGACATTCGACGATGCCGCAGCCTGCGGTGAAAACGGGTGGCGAACCACTCGTATGCAATCCGGTGAGCCCGCGCTGCGCGATGCGGCGGTGGAACGCTTCGTACCGCAGATGCTCAACATGGATTTGATCGACGGCCTGAGTTTTAGCAAGGGCTGCTACCCGGGCCAAGAAATCGTCGCGCGCACCAAGTATTTGGGAAAACAAAAACGCCGGCTGATGCGCTGGACCGGCACTGGCGTCACAGCAGCGCCAGCACCCGCTTCAAGTTTGGTCACCGCTGACGGCGAGAATGCCGCCGAGGTCCTTGAAAGCCTGACCACAGACGGCGTTTGCACCGTCTTGGCGGTGCTCAGGTTGGAGCACCTCAACCAACCGCTGTATGACGCTGAGGGCGCAGAATTCGCCCCCGCCGATTTGCCCTACGACCCGCTCGTTGGCACCGACTAGGTCACCAACTGACGGGCAGACAACCGCCGGCCGCCCTGCTCAGCGCAAGTAGACGGTGCGGAACTCGACGCGTCGGTTCAAGCGACGCCCCTCGACAGTCGCGTTCTGGTAGGCCGGGCGAGATTCGCCGTATCCCACCGCGCGCAGCCGCGAGGCGCTGATGCCGTTTTGCACCATGTACTGCACCACCGAGCGCGCACGCTGCTGGGAGAGGTCGAGGTTGTCACGGGCCGGACCGGAATTGTCGGTGTGCGCTTGCACTTCGAGCAGGACCGAGGGATAGCGCAGCAATTCGGCAATCACGTTGTCGAGCACGTCCATTGCAGCCGGGCTCAGCGTCGCCGAGCTGCTGTCAAAGAACAAGCCTTCGACCACGCCGTTGAAACTGCAACCGCGGTCATCAACTGCCCGACCCACTTCAGTGCTGTCGCATTGATCGAACTCATCGAACACGCCATCGCCGTCTGTGTCTTGCGGCTCTCGCGACGTCTCGACTTCGGTGCCGCTGAGACTGTCGACTGGATCGGCCGCCACAACTGCGGTGTCCGCCCCTTCAACTTGCATTTCTGACTCAACCGCCATCTCGGCTTCTACTGACTCGAGCTCTTCAGCGGCCATCGACGACAAATCGTCTTCGGGATCCACCGCAGCGATCGCCCCGTCAACCGCCTCATCAACTGACTCGGCAATCGCGTCGTCCGGCAGTGGCGCTGGCACATCCGCCTCGGCGACAGCGTCGTCCGGCGCAGTTGTTGGCTCAGACTCTGGATCTGCCACGTTGACGCGCTGCGACTGGAAGTAATCAACTGACGGTGGTGCCGGGTCTGGCACGCCGCCAAAGCGCTTGACCACGCCGAGTGAGACCAGTGCCGCGTCCTCGTCAAAGGTCTCGGCTTCAAAGCGCCAGTTAAAGCCCGCGCCAATGTGGCCCGACACCCCAAGACCCAACGTCAGGTGCGCGTCACTGAGTTGTTCAAACGGGATTGTGCCTTCGTTTTGCATCGATCCCGCGCCAGCCTTGGCGTAGACGGAGATGCTGTCGCGGAAGTAGCGGCCGAGCGTAGAGCCGGTGTTGTATAGATGTACAACCAGATGCGCGCCGTAACTCTCATACGCGAGCTCATCGGCGGTGCCAATCTTTGCACTGCCGAGGTCGGCACTGAAAATCTCGAGCGACAGGCGTTCGGTCAGGTCGCGACCAATCAAGAATTTTGTGCCGGTGTCTTGGTCGTCTGTGACGACAAATCCCGAGTCATTGGTGTTCGGCTGCACTTGACTTATACCGCCAGCCGCGCCGACGTACCAGCGCCCGTGAAACACTTCATCAGAGGCCAGCGCGGTTGCACCCCATGCCAAGGCCATAGAACACACCAACAATCGAATTTTCATTGTTTACTCACAACAGTTGCGATTTTGGCCTTCACGTCGCGATTCTCAACCGGCGCGCGTTCCGAACCCACACCATAAAAGTAGACCGAATACAGAATTTGACGAGTCCACGGCCAAGAGCGAACGCAGCAAGCCTATGCGCCCTGCCGGCACAACCACCCGTTGGGCGATGCAAGTGAGTAATCACTGGCTACAAGATGCCGAGATGATCGCTTGAGCACACCTGTCACAGACCCTAAATGAGTGCCCAAAATGCGCGGGATCGGGGTACGTCGCGGGCACCCCTTCCAGACTGTTGCGGCTCCGGACAGAGCCGTGAAGTGGTCGTTACTCAGGGCGCATGTGTGGAAACAAAATCACATCGCGGATGGACGCTGAATCAGTGAGCAGCATCACCAGCCGATCAATGCCAATGCCCAGTCCAGCGTTGGGCGGCAAGCCGTACTCGAGCGCACGGATGTAATCGGCGTCGAAGTACATCGCTTCTTCATCGCCGGCGTCTTTGCGGTTGACCTGGTCGTGAAAACGCTCCGCCTGGTCCTCCGCGTCGTTGAGCTCAGAAAAGCCGTTGGCGATCTCTCGACCAGTGATAAAGAGCTCAAAGCGGTCGGTGAGCTCTGGGTTGCTGTCTGAGCGCCTGGACAGCGGCGACACCTCAATCGGGTGTTGGGTGATGAAGGTGGGTTGCCGCAGTTTATCTTCGACCGTCTCTTCAAACGCCGTGAGCTGCAGTTCACCGAGACTCTGCCCCTCAGGTGCAGGCAAAGCGCGCTCTTTGAGCCACGCCGCAAGCTTTGTTGCATCGTCGGCGGTGGCGTCGTCGATGTCATCGTTGTAGGCCACCACTGCATCGCGCATGGTGATGCGCTCAAAAGGCTTAGCGAAATCCACGGTTTCACCTTGGTATTCCACACAGGCTGAACCGCACACCGATTGCGCGATGTGGCGCAGCATGTCCTCGGTCATGTCCATGTAATCGACGTAGTCAACGTAAGCTTCGTTGCACTCCATCATCGTGAACTCAGGGTTGTGCCGGGTCGATAGGCCCTCATTGCGAAACACCCGATTGAGTTCAAACACGCGGTCAAAGCCCCCGACCAGCGCGCGCTTGATCGGCAGCTCTTGCGCGACCCTCAGGTACAGATCCCGATCGAGCGCGTTGTGGTGCGTGACGAAGGGCTTGGCCGAGGCACCGCCGGGAATGCTCTGCATCATCGGTGATTCAATTTCGAGGTAATCACGGTCCACAAGATACCGGCGCATGGCGTCGATTGTCGCGGCACGCTTGATGAAAGTCTCACGCGACTTTTGCGTCACGATCAAATCGACGTAGCGCTGGCGGTAACGCAGCTCTTGGTCGGTCATGCCGTGAAATTTCTCGGGCAGTGGGCGCAGCGACTTGGTCAGCAGTCGCAAGCTGTCTACGCGCACCGAGAGCTCGCCTTTTTGTGTGATAAACAAGCTGCCGCTCGCGCCGAGAATGTCACCGACATCGTGCGTCTTGAATTCCGCGTAGTCAGCCTCGCCGAGCGCGTCGCGCTGCAAGAATAGTTGGATGCGGCCAGTGGTATCTTGCAGGCTTGCAAAGCTCGCCTTGCCCATCACCCGCTTGGCCATCATCCGGCCAGCGACGCTGACGGTGACGGTGTTTTCTTTAAACCAGTTTGGATCGCGCTCGGCGTACTCCGCTTGCAAGCTCGCCGCTTCGTGCTCGCGCTTGAAATCGTTCGGGAAGGGGTTGCCCGCGTCGCGCAGCTGCTGGAGCTTTTGCCGGCGTTGCGCGATCAGCTGGTTTTCATCTTGTGGTTGATCAGTCATTGGTGGTCATTCCAAGCCAGCTTTGAGGCTGGCTTCAATAAAGGGGTCGAGGTTGCCGTCGAGCACGCTTTGAGTGGAGCTGATTTCGACTCCAGTGCGCAGGTCTTTGATCCGCGATTGATCGAGGACATAAGAGCGAATTTGATTGCCCCAGCCGACGTCAGATTTTGAATCCTCAATGACTTGAGCGTCACCACGGCGTTTTTGCAACTCCAGCTCGTAGAGCTTGGCTTTGAGTTGCTTCATCGCCTGGTCTTTGTTTTTGTGCTGCGAGCGATCGTTCTGACACTGCACCACCACACCGCTTGGGTTGTGCGTAATACGCACCGCCGACTCGGTTCGGTTGACGTGCTGACCACCGGCACCGGAGGCCCGGTATACGTCAATGCGCAAATCAGCGGGATTGATATCGACTTCGATGTTGTCGTCAACTTCTGGTGAGACAAACACGGCGGCAAACGAGGTGTGGCGCCGATTGCCCGAATCAAACGGAGACTTTCTCACCAGTCTGTGCACACCGAGCTCGGTGCGGAGCCAACCGTAGGCGTATTCACCGTCGACTTGGATGGTGGCGGATTTGACGCCCGCGACCTCGCCCGGCGAGCACTCCATCAGCTGTGCTTTGAACCCACGTCGCTCACACCAGCGCAAGTACATGCGCAACAACATCTCGGCCCAGTCCTGCGCCTCGGTGCCACCGGCGCCCGCCTGAATGTCGACAAAGCAGTTGTTGGCGTCTTGCTCACCGCTGAACATGCGGCGAAATTCCAAGCCGCTGACCTTGCCGTCGAATTGCGTGACGTCGTCAGTGACAGATTGAAAAGTCTCTTCGTCGTTCTCTTCTCGCGCCATTTCGAGCAGTTCGACGGCGTCGGTCAGTCCGTCTTTCAATTCGTCGAGCGTGTCGACTACGGCTTCGAGAGACGCGCGCTCACGACCAAGCGCCTGCGCGCGGTCCGGGTCGTTCCAAACGTCTGGTTGCTCGAGTTCCCTCAGCACTTCCTCGAGTTGTTCGCGCTTGTCCGCGTAGTCAAAGGTACCCCCTAAGCGCTTCGCAGCGCTCTTGCAGGTCTTGGATTTGGTTGCGAATCGGGTTGGTGTCTAGCATCGTCCCACTGACCGGTCAAAACTCCCCAGCATACGTCAGTTTGCTGTATTTCTCGACCACGAATCGCCGCTTTGATCCCTGCCTTGTGAGCGCAGGCACCGGGCAAACGCCCTCGAAGCAGACGGTACAAATCCCACCGAGAGCGGCTGCCATGGAACAAAAATGGGGCGCACGCGATCTCAATCTAACGTATCGGCAACAGCGGTCGAGAGATCGATCCGGTAGGCTGTGCGTATCACGCACGCGGATGTCTCTGTGTCCGCGGCGCGCCAACCACGTGGAGTAGATGTATGAAAATTGTGATTGTCGCCCTCTCAATTGCCGCCCTGACGGCCGGCTGCGCCACCGAAGGTGGCCTGAGCAAGAGCCAAACTGGGGCCGTGATCGGCGCCGTACTCGGCGCCGCCGCAGGCAACCAAACCGGGGACAGCAGCAAGGAACGCCGCAATGACCGCGTCGTTGGGGCAATCATCGGTGCCGCCGCCGGCGCTGGCGTGGGTCAGGTGCTAGACCGCCAAGAGGCCGAGCTCAACCAGGCGCTCGAAGACGAGAAAATCGCCCGACAAGTTGAAGTGCAGCGCGTGCGTGAAGACCTGCTTCGCCTCACACTCGACAGCGAGATCTCGTTTGATTTTGACAGCGCCGTGATCAAACCCGCGTTCCGCGACAGCCTCAATAAGGTCGCAGACGTGCTCACTCGCTACAACCAAAGCCAGGTGCGCGTGGTCGGACACACCGATTCAGTCGGCAGCGCCACTTATAACCAGAGCTTGTCTGAACAGCGTGCTGCCGCCGTCGAGCGCTACCTGATCAGCTCTGGTGTCGCCGCTTCGCGCCTGAGCAGTTCTGGCGCCGGTGAATCCCAACCACGCGATACCAACGACACGGAAGCTGGTCGGCAGCTGAACCGCCGCGTTGAGATATTTATCTCACCAAACGCCTAGTCGAGGCCACGCCCTCACCGCGGGAACACCCCACCGGCTTGTCGCCGGTGGGTCAGCGGCCAGATGAACAGGCGTCTACACAGCAGTGCTGTTTTGAGCTCAGCTTGGGTCGAACGCCATCACCGTGGGTGTGTGTTGCCAAGCTTCGAGAACCCTCAGCAAATCCGCTGTGCGCATTCGCGTGCTGTGGGTATTGCGACAAGGGTGGAGCCACATCCACTGATCATCCAAGACGCTCGCGTCGATCACCACTTGCACTGCCCCAGCGGCATCATTGAACACCGCAAGCGGCGTCACTGAGCCTGGTACCACGCCGAGGTAGCGCGCCATGCGCTCCGTGCTGGCAAACGCAAACTGTCCTCCCGGCACGGCCAAACGCTCGCGCAGGGATTTGAGATCAACCTGGCGGTCCTGTTCGAGAACCACCAAGAACATCCGCCCCTTCTTGTTGCGCAGAAACAGGTTTTTGGTGTGCGCACCGGGCTGGCTGTACTCGATCTGTTTCGCGTCCTCGACGGTATACAAGGCTGGATGGGTGATGGTGTCGTGGTCTACCCCCAGCGATTCAAGCGCTGACAAGACCTCGTCCACTGTCGCCGCAGGGCGCCCACTTTCGAGCACCAGTTTATCGGGGTCTGGACGCTCGGCGTGTGTCATGGCTTGCCGTTGACTGATGCACACGCCTGGTACTTTCCAAGCGCGTGCATCAGTTGTCTGAAGCTCACACAGTGCGACACTGACAGTTCAGCTTTGTCTGCCACCCCGGGTAACTCCGAACCAGCTCCTTTCACGACTACCCACGTCTCCACGCGTGAAACTTCCCAACCCACTCAAGCAATTTTGTCGGCTGGTTAGCACGGCGCCACTCTCCGGCAACGTACTTGTTGGCCTCAGCGAGAGTTGGGTAAATGTGAATTGTGCCGAGCACTTTGTTCAGCCCAAGCTTGTGCTTCATTGCCAAAACATATTCTGCAATGAGGTCACCTGCGTGCTCACCGACGATTGTCACGCCGAGGATTGTGTCTTTCCCCGGCACGGTCAGTACCTTCACAAAACCGTGTGCCTCACCGTCAGCAATGGCTCGGTCGAGATCGTCAATGCCAAAGGTTGTGACATCAAAGGCAATGTTCTGCTCGCGCGCTTCGATTTCGTTGATACCAACGCGTGCCACTTCGGGTTCAGTGAAGGTCGCCCAGGGGATGACACGGTAATCCACTTTGAACGATTTAAAGCCGCTGAACAGCCCGTTAACCGCGGCGTACCATGCTTGATGAGCTGCGGTGTGGGTGAATTGGTAAGGGCCTGCAACGTCGCCAACGGCATAAATATTCGGGAAGTTGGTGCGCAGGTAGTCATCCACCGCAACCGTGCCACGCGGCGTCAACGCAACACCTATATCTTCAAGTCCAAAACCCGACGTGCGCGCCTTGCGACCAACCGCCACGAGAATGGCGTCAAAAGGCACTGTAAAAGTCTCGCCGTCGCGCTCGCAGACCAAGACCTTCTCACCATTTTCCACCCGAGTGGCCGTGGCGCGGGTATCGGTCAAGACGGTGACACCGTCGCGTTCAAAATTCGCTTGCACCAGCGCGGAGATTTCCTCGTCCTCGCGAATCATGATGCGTGGCAGCATTTCAACTTGCGTCACGTCTGACCCGAGTCGCGCAAAAGACTGAGTCAGCTCAGACCCGATCGGACCACCACCGAGAACCACAAGCCGCTTCGGCAACTCTGTGAGGTTCCAAATCGTGTCGGAGGTCAGGTATCCCGTTTCATCAAGGCCTGGAATTGGCGGCACAAAAGGCTCGGCACCTGAGGCGATGACAATGGTGCGTGCGGTCAAGACCGTGCCGTCGATGTCGACCGCCCACGGCGAGACAATCTTGGCACTGCCCTGCATCACCTCGACGCCAAGGCCGGTATAGCGCTCGACAGAGTCATGCGGCTCAATCCGTTCAATGACCTTGTGAACCCGTTTCATTACAGCGCCGAAGTCGACATCAGGTGAGACCTCAGACAACCCGAACTCGGGGTTTCTAGACAACAACTTGCGCTGCTTGGCCGACCGAATCAGCGCCTTGGATGGCACGCAGCCAAAATTGAGGCAGTCACCACCCATCTTGTGTTTTTCAACCAGCGTCACTTTCGCTTTCACCGCCGCCGCGATGTAAGCCGAAACCAGACCGCCTGAGCCCGCACCGATCACAATCATGTCGCGGTCAAACTTCTCTGGTTTTTCCCAGCCCTCGTACACACGGCGGGCGCGGAAGGCATCGACAATCTTCTTGGCAACCAGCGGAAAAATGCCGAGCAGTGCAAAGGAGAAAAGCAAACCCGGTGACAAGATGCCAGCGAGCGAGTCAATTGATGCCAATTGGGTGCCGGCGTTGACGAAGACAAATGTGCCGGGCAGCATCGCCAATTGACTGACGAGGTAGAAGGCGCCGGTGGCAATACCCGTGAGTCCCATCGCCAAGTTAACCAACCAAAATGGGAATAAAGGCACGAGGCGCAGTGTTACAAGGTAAAAGGGGCCGTCTTTCTCAACACCGTCGTTGATCGCTCCCAAGCGGTCTCCAAATTTTGATTGGACGGTATCGCGCAAAATGTGCCGTGACACCAGAAACGCAAGCGTCGCACCGATGCTCGATGCAAAGGACACCAGAAGCAGCCCCCACCACAACCCAAAGAGCGCGCCGCCGAGCAAAGTCAGCACCACAGCCCCCGGCAGAGACAGGGCCGCAACCAAGACGTAGACGGCCAGAAAAGCCGCGCTGCCGGCCAGTGGATTTTGATCCACCCAACCTTGCAACGCCGCTTGTTGCGATTTGATATAGTCAAATTCGAAGAACCGACCCAAATCGAGTGAAAAGTAAGCCAGCGCAAGTCCTGCGATGACGGCGACAATAGTTAGTTTTTTCGTATTCATGCGCACTCAGACTCGTGATTTGGGTGTTCGTTTCGACTACCGCGTTCCTACTTATATATACCGTGACTATCAATCGAATCGTCCGCCGCAGCGTCCCAGACAACTCTGGCACCCTACACCACAATCCGGTTCTCAACCGGGTGTTTGCTGCACGCGGAATCAGCGACCCCGAAGACCTCGACGTGTCGCTGAAACTGACCCTGCCACCGACAGAGCTGGGCGGCATCGGCAGAGCCACGGCCCGTTTGCGCCGAGCCCTGGAACTGGGCGAAACGATTGCAGTTGTGGGTGACTTTGACGCAGACGGCGCGACGAGCACCGCACTTGCATGTTCAGCCCTGACGGCAATGGGCGCGGCCCAAGTGAGTTTCGCGATCCCTAAACGGGGGCGCGACGGCTACGGTTTGTCGATCGATATTGTCAACGATGTCGCGCAATCGGGCGCGACCCTGATCATGACTGTAGACAATGGTGTTGCAGCGCACCAGGGCATAGAGCATGCGTCCGAGCTTGGGATAGACGTGATCGTCACCGATCACCACCTGCCAGGAGACAAACTGCCCTCACCTGTGGCGATGGTAAATCCCAATCTGCTGGGGGACACTTTCGCAAGCAAGCATCTCGCTGGCGTCGGCGTGACCTTCTACGTAATGGCAGCGCTTCGCACCGAGCTTCGCAATGCCGACTGGTTCAATAGCCGCGCCATCCCAGAGCCCAATCTCGCCGAGTGGCTGGATCTCGTCGCGGTGGGCACAGTCGCGGACCTGGTCCCACTGGACGCCAACAACCGCCGCTTGGTTGAACAAGGTATGCGACGGATACGCGCGGGCCAATGCCGACCCGGTATCAGTGCGCTGATCGCGTTTGGGCGGCGTCCCCAGTCGGATGTTGTCTCGAGTGATCTCGCGTTCAGCGTCGCGCCACGGTTAAACGCCGCCGGACGTTTGGATGACATGGCGCGCGGGGTCAACTGCCTGCTCTCAACGACAGCTGCCACCGCACGCGAACTCGCACAGACTCTGGACAACCTCAACAACGAACGGCGCGTGATCGAGACGCAAATGCGCGACAGCGCCGACCTCGCTGTGCAAAAGTTACAGGCCAACGGCCGTGCTTTGCCGATTGCTCTGTGCCTTCATCACCCAGATTGGCACCCAGGTGTTGTCGGCATCCTCGCCGGACGCATCAAAGACCGCCACAACCGACCAACCATCGCATTCGCCGCCTCGCCAGACGGCAAATTGGTTGGATCGGCGCGCTCAATTTCAGGCTTTCACATCCGCGACACACTCGCTGACATAGCCAACCAACACCCAGACCTCGTCGAGCGCTTCGGTGGGCACGCAATGGCCGCGGGCCTGACCATCCCAGCGCACCGGCTCGGCGAGTTCGAAGCGGCATTTGTCAACGCAAGCGAATCGCGACTGGGCGCTGACCCCGGGGTGCGAGACATGTTCTCAGATGGCGAGCTCAGTCACAGCGACATGACTCTTGACCTCGCCAAATCGCTGCGCTTTGCCGCCCCGTGGGGTCAAGCGTTCCCTGAACCGTGCTTTGACGGTGAATTTGACCTCTTGCGTAGCCGCGTGGTCGGCGAGCGCCACTTGCAATGTGAGCTGGCAGTCGTCGGCGGGCAGTCCGTCTCGGGCATCGCATTTGGTCAAGCGGCCCACCAGGGCATGCAACGCGCCCACCTGCTCTACCGCCTAGAGATAAATCACTGGCGCGGTCGCGACGCGCTGCAGCTCAACATCAGCCACGTTCAACCGCTCGGCTGAGCACGCGCCCGGCGCCAGGCACGCCGAACTGACAACCGACCGTGATAACCTTTACGGCTCGCCAATCACACTCGGGCTTTCAACGCCACATGTGGTCCCAATCCACTTTGCGTGAGTCACTCTACCTCGTCCTGTTAGCGGCGCTGTGCTTCACGTTGCAGCTCGGTTCAGCACCGCTTTTCGACGGCGACGAAGGGCGTGCCGCGGTGACCAGTTGGACCATGTGGCAAAGCGGCAACTTCCTCACGCCGCATTTCAACGGTGTGGCCCTGCTCACTGAACCACCGCTTTTTTACTGGCTGCAAGCACTGAGCAGTGCAGTGTTTGGGCTCGACGAGCCGGGGTTCCGCTTGCCGTCCTCGCTGGCCGCGTGCGTCTGGATGCTCACACTCTACGCCTTCTGCCGCACGCGCATGGGCGCGAGCAGCGCCCGCGCAGTTGCGATGTTTATGGCAGCAAGCTTGGCTGTGTCCATCATCGGGCGGTCGGCGACGCCACACGCGCTGATGAATCTCTGGGTCACGCTCGCGCTGCTCGACGCTTACCGCTGGAGTGAAAACCCGCGCCGGTCGGTCGAGCTGAGGCTCTACCTCTGGATGGCGCTCGGGATACTGACCCAGGGCTTCGCCGCGGTGTTGATTCCAATACTTGTCACCTCTATCTACTTCGCGGCGGGTGGGCGGCTCAGCGCCGCGCGTCCGCTGCTGCTCAGTGTCCGAGGCTGGGCGCTTTTTCTTTTGCTCAGCGCGCCTTGGTTTGGGCTCATGCTGGTTCAGCACGGGTCCGATTTTGTCGAGGCTTTTGTGTTGCACCAATGGGGTGGCCTCTTCCCCGAGGGCAACACACCCACATCCAGTTCGCCAATGGCCTTTCTCGGCACGCTGCCGTTGGTGGTGGTGCCATTCAGCGTTCTCGCGCTCGTTGCGATGTGGCGTGCCGGCCAGAGTTGGCAAAACCCCCTGCACCGCTTCGCGCTGTCTTGGCTCGCGGTCGTGCTCGTTGTCTTTTCACTGCCAGGTGCCGAATTACCGCATCAGTTGTTGCTCGGGGGCAGCCCGCTGTTTATTTTGATGGCGCGCTTTCGCGAGACGTTGAAAAACCGCTGGATTTTGCTCTCTCCGCTTCTGGGTTTTGCAGCGCTTGCCGCCGCTTACCCGTTCTGGCTGGTGTTTCGCGAGGTGGACCAAACTGATCCCTATCGTTTAGCCACCGCGTCGCTCGCAACTGAAAGCTTCACAACTCCACTCTACCTCAGCGGCGCCGCCCTTTTTTTGGTGCTGTCTTTTGCGCTGTGTGTGGTGCGCAAGCTACACACCGGCGAAGCGTTGCTGGCAGCGGGTTTTTTGCAAGCCTGGTTCGTTGGGCTCTGCCTGCTGCCAGCTATCGCTGACTCGAGGCAACTGCCAGTTAGACAAGCCGCACGCCACGCGGCACAGCACGACTTGCCGGTTGTAGTGTGGGCCACGCGCTCACCGAGTTTCAGCGTCTACCGGCGCGAAATCACACCCCACCGGCCACCGGAGGCTGGCGAGTGGGTGTTCAGTCGGTTGGGACGATTGCCGCAAGACGGCGCAGAAATCGCCTACCAACGCGGCGGTTATATTCTCTTTAAACCCGCGCCAGGCGTGCAGTTCCCGATCAACTAAACGCGCTCACCGAACACAAGCTGCACGCGTCAATGCGTTTGTGCAGGCTCGATGAGATCGCGCGACGACACCGCCGCGCCCGAGACGTGATCCACGCCAACATCGCGTAACGCTGGCAGCAGTGACGGGTCGGCTAGGCCTTCGACGTGCACCGCCAAGCCATCACTGCGTGCGGCATCAACGCGTGCCCGCAAGGCACGTTTACTCGCCTGCTGGCGAAGTGCCTGCGTGGCAGCCTCGGCCGACACGACCACACCAAATTGTCCACTGAATCGTGCGCCAAGGGTGTCATCAGCGACTGCGAAGCGCCCGATCTGCGCCAGCGCCGCAATAGACGTCTCCGGTGCCGCAGTCAAGGTCGTTAGCGGCAGTTCGAAGCGCAGACCGTCTTGCCAGTTGCTTCGCTCCAGGCAGTCTGCCACCGACTCAATTAACTTGGACTCCTGCAAGAACACTCCAGGCAAAGACAGCTGCACCCAGGCGAGATGCTCACGCGCATGGCTGTGCACATCCAACCAAGCCAGCACGCGCTCCAACACCTGCCGCTCCTCAACGCGTCGGCCGGTGCTGCCCGTGTCACCCCTGCTTGCAACTTGAAAGGGCGCCAACCGGACATCCGCGGCAACCGGTAAGCTCGCTATGCGTTGAATGTCCGCGGACGGTGAATCAGCCAGCGGCAACAGCATTTCGCGCATCAATTGAATTGATCCGCTCGCCACGGGTGCCTCACCCTGCACGCCCGGTTGATTGTCTTGGCTAACAGCGGTTCGACCACGCCCGGCGTGTTTGACGTCGTAGCAGGCCAGATCCGCATTTCGCATCACGGTTGCAAGGTCATTGCTGTCGACGTTAATCGGCGCCAGACCGATACTGGCACCGACTTGAAATTCGTCACCGTTCACCTTTAGCCGATATGCCAGCACGGCGTCACGCAGGTCTTCAGCCAACCGCTGTGCCTTTTGCATGGAGCAATTGTAAATCAGGACACCAAATTCATCCCCGCCCAAACGCCCGACCACGTCCGACTGCCGGAGGCTATCCATAAACAGACTGCCAAGCTCGCGCAACACGGCATCACCAGCCTGGTGACCGCCGCGGTCATTGACCGCTTTGAAATGGTCGAGATCCACATAACACAGCACATGCCGTGTGTTGTGGCGTTTGGCGTCGTCGATAGCGTTGGCAAGCAAGCGTTCAAACTCACGCCGATTGACAAGCCCGGTCAGCGCGTCGTGGGAGGCGTGAAATTGCACTTGTGCGGCGAGCTCTCGATCGCGTGTCATATCACGGCCAACACCTCTAAATCCACAAAACACACCGTCCGCGTCGAGCACCGCGTGGCAACTGTGCACAAGAATGCGTGGATTGGATCCAGACATCATCCAGCGATACTCAAAATCCAATTGTGTTTGCCCGCTGCGCAAGGCGGTCAAATGGCGAACCCACTCTCGGCTGGTCGGCTGCGGCAAATAGCGCGAGTGAAAAGACTCGATAGACAACCCCAGAATCTCTTCAGGTTGAACACCGAAAACCGATTCAAAGCGATCAGAGAGATAGCAAAACCGCAGATCTGCGTCGAGTTCAAAGAAAAAATCAGCTGCGCTCTCGGCAAAATCGTGAAAGCGCTCGCGCTCGGCAGTCAATCCCGCCAGTTGCTGTAACACAGGCTGCTGATCGTTTAAGTACAATGCAAGCCTGGGAAGACCTGCGACCTGGACCCAACTGGCCGTCAGTTGGAGCGGCAAGTCACCGCCGCCTTGTCGGCGCCAGCGACACGACACAGCGTCGCGGTTATCGGCGCACTCGGCGAGTTGTGCGAGCAGCGACATAGGCAACACCGTGTGCTCACACAGCGCTTCAGCTGATCCATAACCGAGCAAACTTGCCGCCGACGCGTTGGCGTGTGTCACGCGCTGACCATCCATCAGCAAGGTGCCCGTTGGCGAGCTGTCGAGCAACAGCTTCGCTATCGATTCGGGTCTGGCCAGTGGTTCTGGAGAGGCCTGTGGGACCGCGCGCTCGGAGGCCGCAACGCTCAGTGGCACCAGCATTACACAGCGCTGGCGATGCCACCGCAGCGGCATACACCAACAGGCAGCACACCGATCACCATCGAGGGTGACTGTGACCTGAGCAGGCTGTGGCAGCAAGTCGAGGTCTTGGCGCTCGAACCACGCACGCCATTGACCGATTTCAGGCAGTTGAGACAATACGGTGGCGTGCCCACCAAGACCGCGTAACCAAGCGTGAGCGCTCTTGTCTGCGCGCAATATCGACGCTGGCCGCACCACCGCGACACCGAATGCACGCGCGAACAATGATTCCGGTGCAACGCTGCGCAAATGCGCAAGCAGGTTTGGCGCAGACACCACTTCAATGTCAACGCCGTCTTGGGACTCTGTTGGCTGCTGCACCATCCAGGCACCGGCACGACCGTGCGCCACCATTGGCGTCACGCTGTGGACAGCCTCAAGCAGAACCAGCCGCTGCGAGGCTTCCCACTCCGTTGAGCGTGAAGCCCTTAACAACTCGGAGTCTGTGCGGCCAATCACCTCCGCGGGATCTCGGCCACCGAGTAAGGTCGCGTAGCTCGGCGAACAGGCACGGTACACCAGCGCACGGTCTTTGCGCGCGCGCACCCGGCCTGACGACTCCTCGCTCTGACTGCTCTTCACTTGTCGCGTATCCCACTTCGACTCCGTCTCTCAGCCGGCTTACAGGCGCAGCGAGAGACCACTCGCCAGCCTACGCCTGACGACGCCGAGACGGCGTGTCCCAGTTCACATCTCTCTGTGCTGATCACCTCGCCAATGGCCAAGCTGACGCCGACGCGATTGCCAACCGCGTCGACCCACGCCAAACTGCGGCCCTTGCACAGGCTGGAGCGCACCGTGACCCGCAATCTGCACCAACTCGACCAACAACACGTCATTCATCCCTACACCAACTTGGCCGCGCACCGCGAGAGCGGTCCGTTGATGTTGTGTCGCGGAGAGGGTGTGTATGTATTCGACGACGAGGACAACCGGTTTATAGAGGGCATGGCGGGGCTCTGGTGCGCATCGTTGGGGTACAGCGAGACCCGCCTAGCAGAGGCCGCCGCACGCCAATTCGCCACCCTGCCTTTCTCCCACCTCTTCGCCCACCGCGCAACCCCACCCGCCATTGAGCTTGCTGCCGCTCTCGCCGATATGACCCCACCCGGTCTCAACCGCGTGTTTACCGTGAACTCTGGCTCCGAGGCTGTGGACGCGGCCATCAAGATGGTGTGGTTCTACAACAACGCGCTGAATCGACCGGACAAGAAAACGTTCCTCGCGCGCAACCGTGCCTACCACGGCGTCACGGTCGCGGCCGGCAGCCTCACCGGCCTGCCCTACGTACACAACGGATTCGACTTGCCGCGTGGCACGATGGTCCACCACCTGAGCACCCCGCACCACTACCGCTACGCCGAGCCGGGTGAATCAGAAGAGGCCTTCACAGATCGCTTGGTGGAAGAGCTGCGCGCCACTATTGAACGCGAGGGTGCCGAGACCATCGCGGCGTTTATAGCCGAACCCGTCATGGGCGCCGGTGGCGTCTTGATCCCGCCAGTTGGTTACTTTGAAAAAATGCAAGCCGTGTTGCGCGAGAACGACATACTGTGCATCAGCGACGAGGTCATCAACGGCTTTGGTCGCACTGGCGAACTCTTTGGTTGCAGCCGATTTGGTTTTCAGCCGGACATAATCACCTGCGCCAAGCAATTGAGCTCAGCCTATATCCCAATTGGCGCCGTGGTCGCCGCCGACCACGTCTACAACGCCCTAGAAGAATACAGTGGCGCACTTGGCATGTTTGGCACTGGCAACACCTACGGCGGCCACCCGGTTGCCTCGGCGGTGGCTCTGGAAACATTGAAGATCTACGCCGAGCGGGACATCGTTGGCATGGTGCGAGCGCGAGAGCCACAGTTTCTAGCAAGACTTGCCGCACTCTCGGAACACCCCTTGGTTGGCGACGCCCGCGGCGTCGGCCTGATCGGGGCAGTGGAGTTGGTCAAAGACAAGGCGACGCGAGAACAGTATCCACCCGAGCAAAAAGTCGCAGCGCAAGTCGCGGCCGCCTGCGTAAATCACGGTTTAATTCTGCGCCCAACCCCCGGTGACGCGGTCGCCATGTGTCCGCCGCTGATCATCTCCGAATCAGAGCTCGATGCGTTGTTCGACGCACTGACAGCCGCTTTGGATGACGTCGCGGCGCGACTCTAAACGCTTTGCAGTGCCTAATACGTGTTTCCGCGTAAATATCGACGCGGCGCGCTTGGCTGTGGAACCGTTGGCATTGGTGGTGATCTGAACACCCAAGCTTCTCTTTCACACCGTTGAACCAACGCGCGCGATCTACACTGAGACACCATGACATCGATTCCCCAGCAAGCCACAACTCCCACCCTGAGAAGGCTTGTCCAGCTCGCCTGGACCTTGCTACTTGGCGGGGTGCTGCTGTTCTCAAGCGCGCACGCAAACAGCCTGTTAAACAATATTTTTGGCGGTGGCCAAGACGAGCTCATGGACCCCAACGACGCTTTCGCAATTGGTCCAGTGTTGGCCGACGAGCGCAGCGTACTGCTCTCAATCACAGCAGCAGAGGGCTATTTCCTCTATCGCGACAAATTCGCGTTCCAATCAGCAACGGACGGAGTGCAGTTGGGTGAGCCAGTGATTCCACCTGGCAAGGTCAAACAAGACGAGTTCTTCGGTTTGGTCGAGACCCACCGCGGACAGCTAGACATCACCGTCCCGCTGCTTGCCAACGCCAACGGCGCCCAGTCGATGGAATTGCTGATCGTAAATCAAGGCTGTGCCGACATCGGCGTTTGCTTCCCGCCGCAACAACGCTCGGTAACAGTGGATTTGCCACCCGGCGCGGGTCTTGGCGAGAGCACTGCCACCGCCTCGAGCAGCCTCGCGGCCGCTGCGCCCACTGCGACTGAATCGGCCGCAATCGCCTATGTCTCTGAGCAGGACGCGTTGGCGAGTCAACTGAGCCAGGACGCCCTGTTGCCAACCTTGGTGTTGTTTTTTGGACTGGGTTTGCTGCTTGCTTTCACGCCCTGCGTCTTCCCGATGATCCCCATCCTGTCCGGCATCATCGCCGGCCAAGGCCCCGAGGTGACAACGCGACGCGCGCTGGTGTTGTCGCTGGTTTACGTGCTCGCGATGGCGCTCACATACTCGGTTATTGGGGTCTTAGTCGGCCTCTCGGGCAGCAACATTCAAGCGCTGTTTCAAACACCTTGGATCATCTACAGCTTTGCCGCGGTGTACGTGCTCCTGAGCTTGTCGATGTTCGGCTTCTACGAATTGCAAATGCCCACAGCCGTGCAATCTCGTTTGACCCGGCTCAGCCATGGTCAGCACAGTGGCACCTACGCGGGCGTTGGTGTGATGGGCGTTCTCTCCGCGTTGATCGTCGGCCCCTGCATCACCGCGCCCTTGGTCGGCGCGCTTATCTATATCAGTTCCACCGGCGATGCGACCGTCGGCGGGCTCGCCCTGTTTGCACTGAGTCTCGGCATGGGCGCGCCGCTCCTGGCAATTGGTGCCTCGGCCGGCAAGTGGTTGCCGCGTGCTGGCGCATGGATGGAGACGGTCAAAGCCGTGTTCGGCGTGCTGTTGCTCGCGATGGCCATCTGGATGCTCGATCGCACCGTGCCAGGTCAAGTCACATTGGCGCTGTCCGGTGTGCTCGCAATCTGCACAGGCGTCTACCTCGGCGCCTTTGATCCCGCACTCGAGCCATGGCGAAAACTGTCCAAGGGCTTAGGAATGGTGTTGGCGTTGGTTGGCGGGCTCTGGGTGATCGGCGCGGCAACCGGTGACGGGCGATTGACAGCGCCGCTTGCGGGCCTGGGCGGTGGCGTCGCGCCGCAAGCTGAGCACGTCACTTTCCAACAAGTTGCCTCGAGCAATGAACTCGAGCAAGCACTGGCACTGAGCGGCGGTCGCGCCACCCTACTCGATTTCTACGCTGATTGGTGCGTAGCCTGTAAAGAGATGGAGGCTTTCACGTTTACCGACGCAGCAGTCGCGGCAAAAATGCGGGAATTCCAGTTGCTACAGGTCGATGTCACAGACAACAACGAAGACCACCAAGCCTTGCTGAAATCGTTGGGACTGTTTGGACCGCCCGCGATTCTGTTCTTCGATCCAGAGGGCGGTGAGTACGCGAACGCGCGGGTGGTGGGTTTCCAGAACGCCGAGCGCTTTCTCGCCCACCTCTCTCGAATCCAATAGGGCCCGTGGCACTGGGGTTGCCGCGATGCCAAGTGCTGCGGCGCTAAAAGCGGCCACGGCACGGGGAAGAAAATCGAGAGGCGCCTTCCTTGGCAGCTCACCAGCAAGCGAATGTCGCTGCCAGCGCAGGGAGTCCGTTCCCTGGACCTCTCTGAATTGACATCATTCAATTTGCAGGCCAACACCCACCGATGTGGATCACATCAACGCGTCTCCGCCCGGTGTGAAGGCGATGAATTGTCGCCCACCGTCTGCATCCACCGACACCGTAAATTGCGCACAATTGTCAGCGAGCGGATCCTGCCAAACGTGATCGAGCGGCCTGTCGGCAATGGCACAGTAGACCGCCTTTATCAGCGCGCCATGGCTGACCGCTAGCACCTTTGCACCGCGGTGCGCGGCAGCAATTGCGTCAATCGCCGCAAGCCCGCGCTGTTGCAGTTGCAAAAACGTCTCAGCGCCGTCGAGACTGAATTGACCGGGCCTGTGCTTAAAGTCTTCAAACTCTGCCGGCCATATCTCTGCCACATACTGTCGCAAGTGTCCCTGCCATGGACCGAGGTGGATCTCCCGCAGTGCATCTCGATACACCGGTGTGCAGCGACGCCCGCGCAATAATCCCTCAAGTGTCTGGCGGGTTCGCAACGCACTGCTGCAATAGACGGCATCAAAATCACTCAGCTCCAGCCGCGCGCCGAATGCACGCGCCTGTGCCCACCCAGTTTCAGTCAACCGCGACTCTGCTTGCCCTTGGACACGTTCGGTTGCATTCCAGTCTGTCTGCCCGTGCCGGACAAGGTGTATTTCTGTCTGTGCCTGCATTGATCCACTCACTACACATGATGGCCGGAGTTACGCCATTGTCCGGTATACTCGGGCGAAAAACACCCACGTCCAATGACCGGTCACTAGGGAGGCTTCCGTTGCCCCGGCCCACGTCAACACAGCAACAGCGCGCGCACCGTGTCGCCGTGATATTGGTGCCAGAGTTTTCCTTGTTGGCTTTCAGTTGCACAACTGACCCGCTGCGCTCAGCCAACCGCGTATCGGGCGACACCCTGTACGAGTGGCGTGTCTACACACTCGACGGCAAGGCACAGCGCAGCAGCAGCGGAATCGAAATCGCAAGTGACGGTCAACCCGATCTCAGCTGGCCAGACACGGTTTTGGTATGCGGGGGATTGGACCTCAACCGCAGCCTGTGCGAACCCTACCACCGCACGATGCACCGATATGCCAATCGCGGCATCCGCATAGGCGGCGTCAGCACAGGTGGGTATTTGCTGGCAAGCGCAGGGCTACTCGACGGATACCGATGCACCTTGCACTGGGAGTACATCGGAAGCTTTGCCGAGGACTACCCCAACCTCGACATCAGCGACCAGGTCTATGTCATTGACCGCAACCGGGTCACGAGTTCTGGTGGCACCGCCGCGATGGACATGATGCTCGCTATCGTCGCCGCAGAGCACGGCGAGGAACTCGCCACACAAATTGCCAGCCAGTTCATCCACGAACGTGCCCGCACTGG
The DNA here is from genome assembly GCA_937925815.1 of uncultured Granulosicoccaceae bacterium. Lineage (GTDB taxonomy): Bacteria > Pseudomonadota > Gammaproteobacteria > CALCKW01 > CALCKW01 > CALCKW01. The sequence continues at coordinate 25,662 of CALAMQ010000053.1, forward strand.
ATCGGAGCATCAGCGCATTGCCGAAGACACCTTAAACGCCAGGCAATCCCAGAAAATGGCCGATGCCATTTCATTGATGCGCGAGAACATGGAGACACCTCTGACACCGCGCGAGTTGGCGCAACAAGTCAATCTCTCGTTGCGCCAGCTTGAACGGCTGTTCAGAAAATACAAGGACGACACGCCCCAACACTACTACCTTTTGCAAAGGCTCGAGCAAGCGCACCGCTACATCATCCAAACTGGCATGCCGCTTATCGATGTCGCAGTTGCAGTGGGCTTTGTCTCACAGTCCCATTTCACTAAGTGCTATCGCGACAAGTATGGCCGCACGCCCTTGCAAAACCGTCGGCTACACGACCAACTCCAACCCGAATGACGCGGCAACGGCCTTGAACATCCTGATCAGCATGCCACCACAGCAGGCCGACAAAGCGGCGCAATGGGCCACGGCCATGCAATCGCGCCTGCCCAGCGCCACAGTGTCCATCGACAACGGCGGCGAGATCACGCAGACAGTCGACTACCTGCTCACTTGGCAACCGCGAGCGGATTTATTGTCCCAACTCACGCACGCGCGTGCACTGTTCACGGCCAGTGCCGGTGTCGATGCCCTGTTACACGACCCAAATTTGCCAGCGTGCCCAGTCATTCGGCTTCGAGATGCCGGCATGGGTGAGCAAATGGCGGACTATGCGCTCTATGCCTGTCTGCATTACGCACGCGGATTTGATCGTATGCGGGCCGAACAAACCCGGAGTCAATGGACACCATCCGCTGGCGCGACATCACGCAAGCCCACAGCGGGCGTGCTTGGCCTTGGCACCTTGGGCTGCGTCGTGGCAAAAGCATTGGTGGCGCACCGCTTTCCTGTGCGTGGGTGGTCGCGACGTCAGCGTGAGCTTGACGGTGTGCTCAGCTTTGCCGGATCCGAACAGCTGCCAGACTTTCTAGCGGCCTGCGACATTTTGATTTGTCTGCTGCCGCTGACGCCAGACACCCATCATCTGATGAACGCCAACGCGTTTGCGCAATTGCCCAGCGGCGCCTGTGTGGTCAACCTTGCCCGCGGCGACATTCTTGTCGAAGCAGACTTGCTGGCAGCGTTGGACAGCGGGCACCTGCGCGGCGCGATGCTCGACGTATTTGCTGAAGAACCGTTACCCAGCAGCCACCCGTTCTGGCACCACCCCAGCGTGACTGTGACCCCACACATCGCCGCTGAAACCTTGGTTGAGCCCGGAGCAGATCAAATTGCACGCAACATCGAGCGCTTGGAACAGGGTAAACCCGCGATTGGATGCGTGGACAGGACCGCGGGTTACTGACCGCAGAGGTCGGCCCAATGCACCAAGCGCTGCTGATCACTGTCGCGCAATCGGCGGCTGAGCTCGCGTGCGATATTCATCTGTAAGAGTGTGAATTGTTCGGCATTGTGCCGCCAAAGCGCTTGCATGGCCTCGGGTCCAAGCTCCACAGCGCGGCAGTCAGTCTGCGCAATGACCGTATTCTGCCGTGGCTGTAAATCGACGTAAGCGGCCTCCCCAAAGGAATCACCCACCTCAATCTGCCTTAATACGTAGCTCCAGTCTGGCGAGGCAAGCGATGACACCGCCGTGCCTGACAACATGACATACAAACTGTCACCGTCATCGCCCTGGCGGAAAAAGGCGTCGCCTTTTGGCCGGGACACCAGCGGTGCGACAGCCCCAATGACCCGCAAGCTATCGACCAGCAAGCCGCCAAATAGCGCCATTTGCTGCAGTTCATCGTCGGGGATTTCTACCATTGGGATCGTCGGATCAGGTTTTGCAGCCAAGGGGAGAGCACAAGCCAGGCCAACCCAAAGGCGCCAAACTTGCGGCAGAGCGACCACTAGAGTGAGTAGTTAGGCCACTGACAGCACTTTGGGAGTGTAGCCAGCTCGGCGCAAGGCGACGTGCCTATACAATCCGCGCACATGCTCACCCCGGAGAGTTCAACGATGGCCATTAGCGTATTCGACCTGTTCAAAATTGGCATTGGTCCGTCCAGCTCCCACACCGTTGGTCCCATGCGCGCAGCTGGCATGTTTCTCACGGCTCTGGATGAAAAAGGGCTGCTGACGCGCACCCACTCTGTGAGAACCGAGCTTTTTGGATCACTCGGCGCCACCGGACGCGGACACGGCTCAGACAAGGCGGTGATCCTGGGGTTGATGGGCGAGACCCCAGAACTCACTGACACCCGCACCGTCAACGATCGCGTGCGAGCAACCCGCGAATCGGGTGAATTGTGTCTCGCTGGGCATCACCGCATCAGCTTTGATGAAGCAACCGACCTGATCTTGCACCGGGACAAATGTTTGCCGTACCACAGCAACGGCATGCAGATGGTGGCAAGCAGTGAAGAAGGTGCCACCTTGCATGAGGCGGTGTACTTCTCCGTCGGTGGCGGATTTGTCGTCGATGAGTCAGTCGCTGAGGGCGACAATCCGCTGGTCGAAGACACAACCGAACTGCCCCACCCTTTCTCTACAGCCGAGCGATTGCTCGAACACGCCGTCGAACACAACTTGTCAATCAGCAGCATCATGATGGCAAACGAGCGCGCGTGGCGCAGCGAAACAGACATTCGCCAAGGCCTGCTGCACATTTGGCAAGTGATGCAAGATTGCGTCAACCAAGGGGTGGCAACAGAAGGGGTGTTGCCCGGCGGCATGAAGGTCAAACGTCGCGCTTGCGCTTTGCACCGCAAACTGACCAGCGAAGCACCAGAGGCCGGTTTGCCTATTGGCGTGCTTGATTGGGTCAACCTCTATGCACTTGCTGTCAACGAGGAGAACGCCGGCGGCGGTCGGGTGGTCACGGCGCCGACAAATGGCGCCGCAGGCATTATCCCAGCGGTGCTGCACTATTACGTAAAACACTGCCCAGGCGCCAACGAGGAAGGCGTTGTGCGCTTTTTACTCACGGCCGCTGCGATCGGCATTTTGTTCAAGGAAAACGCGTCGATCTCCGGTGCAGAAGTGGGATGCCAAGGCGAAGTGGGGTCCGCCTGTTCAATGGCCGCAGGCGCGTTGACCGAGGTGCTCGGAGGCACGCCGGCGCAAGTGGAAAATGCCGCCGAGATTGGCATGGAGCACAACCTCGGATTGACCTGCGACCCGATTGGCGGCTTGGTGCAAGTGCCGTGCATCGAGCGCAACGCGATGGCCGCGGTCAAAGCCATCAACGCCAGCCGCATGGCGATGCGCGGCGACGGCACCCACTTTGTGTCGCTCGACAAGGTCATCAAAACCATGCGCGAGACCGGCTTGGACATGTCAAACAAATACAAAGAGACCGCCCGCGGAGGCCTTGCGATACACGTGCTCGAAGTGCCAGTCAACGTGGTTGAGTGTTGAACGCAACTCAAGCGTGAAACGCGTATAAAAAGAGTTGGGCAAAGCGGTGAATTTCGGTCTAAACCCTGCAAAAGCGTACACAGTGGCGCAGTTCACACCGCCGCCGCAGTGTATGTCGCAATCGGTTACCCACGGGTCGCCGAGGAAGCAGCCGCAATACCCGGTCACACATAGAGTCCGCTGTCACAAGCCCGGTTAAAAAACCGGCCCAAATGAGCCTTGAAGCATGTCCGACGATATCCAAGATCACGGTGATGATGAAGAAGAAGAGATCATCCTCTCTGAGCTAGAAACCGATGAATTGGTCGAGCAAATGCACGACGACCTCTACAACGGCATGAAAGAGGAAATTATCGAAGGCACCAACATTCTGCTCGAGCGTGGCTGGGGACCAGACAAAGTGCTGGCCGAGGCGCTGGTCGAAGGCATGCGAATCGTCGGCATCGATTTTCGCGACGGCATTCTATTCGTGCCCGAAGTACTCATGGCCGCCAACGCCATGAAAGGCGGCATGGCAATCCTGCGCCCCCTGCTCGCTGAAACCGGTGCCGAAACAGTTGGCAAAATGGTCATCGGCACAGTCAAAGGCGACATCCACGATATCGGCAAAAACTTGGTGTCGATGATGATGGAAGGTGCGGGCTTTGAAGTCATCGACATTGGCATCAATAACCCCGTCGAGAATTACCTCGAGGCCATCGAGGAACACAAGCCCGACATCCTCGGCATGTCAGCGCTGCTCACCACCACCATGCCGTATATGAAGGTGGTCATTGACACGCTCAAAGAGCAAGGCATGCGCGACGACTACATCGTGCTCGTCGGCGGCGCCCCACTCAACGAGGAGTTTGGGCAGGCCATTGGCGCAGACGCGTATTGCCGGGACGCAGCCGTTGCGGTTGAGACGGCCAAAACCATGGTGTCAGAGCGGCGCGCGGCGCGCTGACGCGCGACGGCTACGCACTGACGCGGATTTCAGTCGTCATGCAAGCCGACTCATCGTCATCAACTCCAGGCTGCTCCGCGACAGAGCAGCCTGAGAAAACCACGCTGATCATTGCGTGCGGTGCGCTCGCACATGAAATCACGGCGTTGCAAAGGCAGGGTTCTTGGCATCACATTGCAGTGCAATGCCTGCCCGCAGAATTGCACAACCGACCAGACAAAATTCCAAGTGCGGTACATGAAAAAATTTGCGCTGCCCGCGGCCGGTTTGAACATGTGTTTGTCGCCTACGCCGATTGCGGCACTGGCGGCCAGCTCGACGCCGTGCTGCGCGCAGAGGGTGTCGAAAGATTGCCGGGCGACCACTGCTACGGTTTTTTTGCCGGCAACGCAGAATTTGCGCGCATCAGCGAGGATGAATTAGGAACCTTCTACCTCACCGACTTCTTGGCCCGGCATTTTGATCGACTTATCTGGCAGGGCATGGGACTGCAAAAAAATCCCGAACTGCTGCCCATGATGTTCGGCAACTACACACGCCTGCTCTACATGGCGCAAAAACCCAACGACGATCTCAAGCAACGCGCGATGGATGCCGCGGCGCGGCTGGGCTTGCGTTATGAATTCCTAGACACCGGCTACGGTGAGCTGGAAACAGGCTTGCACACTTTGGCACAGAGACCGATAACATGGCGAAGCAAGTAACAATTTGGTGGCGGGACATTCCCTCCCAGGTCACAGTCAAAAAAGGGCGGAAGGCTGGAAAGGCGTTACTGTCTTCGCGTTTTCAGGAAGCCATCGACAAGGCCGCCATGCGTGCCGGCAAGGCCACCACTGACGAATACCTCGAAGATTGGCGACGCGAGGAGAAAGAGGTCGAGGGCGATTTGCAAGCCATCGCCGACGCTGCGGCCGCCGAGATCGAGGCCACATTCAGCGACGACGACCTCGACAAACTGATTCGCCAACAGGGCCGAGCTGAAGGCTGACCCCTGCCCGCTGCAGCCCAATTCGCCACTATTACACCGCCGAGCCCGTGACCATGAACGCCGCCGAAAAACCCACCATCGAATCCCACATCACCGACCTGATGCGCGACTTCACCCTGGAGACAACTCCGGGTCAGGCTGCAAAAATTGAAAGTTACGACGGTGTGTTGCGCAGGGGTACGACCGTCGCTGTCACCTTCCTACCGGGCTCTGACTACCGCGACACAATCAAAACGGCCGCACGACTGCGAGCGGCGGGGTTTGAGCCCGCGCCACACTTCGCGGCACGTTCGATTGCAAACGCCGCGGAGTTTGAGGACTTTGTCGCACGCTGTGTCGGCGAAGCCGGTGTTGACCACGTGGTTGCGCTCGCAGGTGGAGTTGATAACCCCGTTGGCCCCTATGACAGCTCGATGGCCATTTTGGAAACGGGCATTTTTGACAAACACGGAATCAAAAACGTTGGTGTGGCAGGCCACCCAGAGGGCAGCCCGGATATTAGCGATGCGCTGTTGGCGCAAGCAATCGCATGGAAGAACGCGCTCGCCGAACGATCAGACGCAGATTTCTACATCGCGACCCAATTCGTGTTTGAAGCAGCACCTGTTATCGCCTGGGACAAGGCCATTCAAGCAGACGGCAACCGCCTGCCGATCCACATCGGCGCACCGGGCTTGGCCACAATCAAGACCTTGCTTGCCCACGCCAAAGCTTGCGGCGTTGGTCCGTCAATGCGTTTCTTGTCGAGGCAAGCGATGAATGTCGCCAGGCTGATGTCCGTGAGTGCACCGGACAAGCTGATCACGGCTCTGGCGACGTACAAGGCCAATGATCCACATTGCGGCATCAGTCACGTCCACATGTACCCGCTCGGAGGCTTCAAGAAAACCGCCGACTGGAGCTACGCCGTCGCCGACGGCGCGATCACGATGAACGCCAAGGAAGACGGCTTTGCCGTCACAGCGCAGGGTGGCTGACAACACAGCTGAGCCCAATTCAATTCAGGCGTGAATTCATCACATCACACGATCACGCGCAGTTGCTAGTCTGCGCTGAACACCATTGAGATCATCATGAGCGAAACAGTCCTCACAGCAGCCAGCGGAAAAGAATGGGTCATCGGTTACGAACGCCCATTTACCATCATTGGCGAGCGTATCAACCCGACCGGCCGCAAAGTACTGGCCGAAGAAATGAAAAGCGGCGATTTTTCCCGAGTCGAATCGGATGCACTTGCGCAAGTCAACGCTGGCGCACACATGCTCGATGTCAACGCTGGCATTCCCCTGGCAGATGAACCCGGCTTGCTCGCCAAATCGATTGAGCTGGTGCAAGCACTCTGCCCTGACACGCCCATTTCTATTGACTCATCCATACACGAAGCATTGGAAGCAGGCCTCGAGGCGTGCAAAGGCCGCCCCCTGCTCAACTCCGTCACAGGCGAAACGGACCGCCTAGAAGCGGTGTTGCCTTTGGTCAAGAAATATGATTGTGCCGTTGTTGCAATATCGAATGATGAGACCGGCATCTCTGAGGATCCTGAAGTTCGCTATGCAGTGGCCAAGAAAATTGTCGATCACGCGGCCGACTACGGCATAAAACCCGCGGACATCGTGATCGATCCTCTTGTCATGCCCATTGGTGCGCTCGGTCAGGCTGGTCGACAGGTGTTCGACATTTTGCATAAGATCCGCAAGGAGCTGCGTTGCAATACCACGTGCGGTGCATCAAACATCAGCTTCGGGCTACCCAACCGTCACGGCATCAACGCACACTTTCTCGCCATGGCCGCTTCACACGGCATGACGTCCGCAATCATGAACCCGCTGCATGAACCCGAGGCGCAGGCCATCCGTGCGGCCAATGTGCTCATGGCGCGTGATGCGGACTGCATGGCTTGGATAAAGCAATACCGTGAGCCACCTGCCGCAGGCAGCGATGGTGCGCGCGGTCGCCGTGTCAGTCGCCGCAAACGGGGTTAAGCGCCAGGGGTGAGGTCACTCAACCTCGCTGGCAAACACGTTTTGGCACCGCCAACCCTGGACGCACACGGGAACACAGATGAGCGATTCAACCGACCACCCCGCTGGACAAGCCTATTCCGCTAGCACCAGTGTGTCTGGAGATGAGGCACTTGTGGTGTTCACCCCGTCTGGGCGACGAGGGCGTTTCCCGATTGGCACCCCACTGCTCAAGGCAGCGCGGGCGCTCGGTGTGGACATAGATTCGGTTTGCGGTGGGCGCGGGCTGTGTGGCCGCTGCCAAGTGCTGTGCATGGAGGGCAGCTTTCCCAAGCACCGGATTGAGTCTTCAACTGCCAGCCTGTCAGCGTTCACTCAAACTGAAGTCCGCTTTGAGAAGGTCAAAAAGACCGCACTGGATGGGCGTCGATTGAGCTGCCAGACAACGCTGCTCGGTGACGTGGTGATCGACGTGCCACCGGATAGCCAGGTGCACAAGCAAGTCATACGCAAAGACGCCGCTTATATCGACATAGAACTCGACCCTGTGGTGCGCTTGTATTATGTCGAGGTGCAAGAACCTGACATGCACGACCCGAGCGGCGACTTGCGCCGACTCAAAGCCGCACTCGAATTTGAATGGCGCCTCGAAAGCTTGAATACAGACGCAAGCTTGCTCACGCACCTGCAAGGTGTTCTGCGCAAGGGCAACTGGCGTGTGACTGTTGCGGTATTCAAAGACGAAACAATCATGGGCGTGTGGCCAGGCTTTCGCGACAAAGCCTACGGCCTTGCAGTGGATGTGGGCAGTACCACCATTGCTGCTCACTTGTGCGATTTGGCCACCGGGGATGTCGTGAATTCTGCCGGCATCATGAACCCGCAAATTCGTTTTGGCGAAGACCTCATGAGCCGCGTGTCTTACGTGATGATGCACGAAGGCGGCGACCGCGACATGACCTCGGTTGTGCGTGAATCTTTGAATACCTTGATCGAGGAAATTTGCAAAGGCACCGACGCGACCCCAGACACCATTTTGTCGCTGACTTTCGTTGCCAACCCCGTCATGCACCACCTGCTGCTCGGCATCAACCCCATCGAACTCGGCGGCGCACCCTTTGCACTGGCGATCGACGAGGCCTTGAACTGCTTTGCGCGCGACCTTGAGCTGCGGGTACACAACAACGCTCGTGTTTACATGCTGCCTTGCGTTGCCGGACACGTGGGTGCCGACACCGCAGGTGTGATGCTGTCCGAACAGCCAGACACTTTTGATGAAGTCAGCTTGCTCGTGGACGTCGGCACCAACGCCGAGATCGTGCTGGGTAATCGACAAAAATTGCTCGCGTGCTCGAGCCCGACCGGGCCTGCATTTGAAGGTGCCCAGATCAGCGGCGGACAACGCGCAGCACCGGGCGCTATCGAGCGCGTGCGCATCGACCGCGAGACGCTAGAACCGAAATTCTCGATTATCGGAGTCGAAGCGTGGTCAGATGACCCAAGTTTCGATGCAACCGTTGGCGAGACCGGGGTCACTGGCATCTGCGGCTCCGGCATTATTGAAGTGATCGCCGAGATGTACCTCGCTGGCATCATCAATCAAGACGGCGTGATCGACGGCAGCTTGTCTGCAACCAACCCCAGAGTGTTTGAAGACGGGCGCACACACAGCTACCTGCTGTTTGACGGCGCAGTGCGAATCGTGATCACCCAGAACGACGTGCGCCAGATACAGCTCGCCAAAGCCGCGCTCTACGCAGGCGTCAAGCTGCTGATGGAGCACATGGGCGTGGACACCATTGACCGCATTCGACTGGCGGGCGCTTTTGGTTCGCACATTGACGTCAAATACGCGATGGTTCTCGGACTGATTCCCGATTGCGACCTCGATGAAGTACGCTCCACCGGCAACGCCGCCGGCTCCGGTGCGCGCATTGCACTGCTGGACCGCAAATCGCGTCACCGCGTCGAAGAAATGGTGCGCAACGTCGAGAAAATCGAAACGGCCGTCGAGCCGCGCTTCCAAGAACACTTTGTCAACGCCATGGCCTTCCCGAACAAGGTAGACCCTTTCCCTAAGTTGCAGAACGCGGTGACCCTGCCACCGAAGAAAGCGGTTGAATTCGCAGTTGAAGGTCGCAGCCGGCGACGTCGCAAGCGGCCTGCAAAAGACTAAGTCAGCCAGCGGCTCTGGCTAAACGGCTCCAGCGTGCTTGAAACTGGGCGCTGGCACACTTTTTCGGCATCGACCTTTTGCGTGTGAGCGTTTCGCGTTGTGTAGCGATTGAGGTACCTGGCATTCTGTGCCGGTTGGGATATGGCGGACGTTGGGTAGGACGGGATATGGACTCAAAAACGCTAGGGCGTTTTCTCACCCTTCGGGCGTCGCTCTGCTCCGTCCACCGAGCAGTGCTGGGTGTCGAACCCTCTTTCGGATTCGACACCCTCTCTCTTGTGAGATTGTCGCGTTGTTTTGCGCTTGGGGGGCCCGGCATTCTGTGCGGGCTGGGATAATGGCGGAGGCTGGGTAGGTCGGGATTGATTTGGAAACGCTAAGGCGTTTCCTCACCCTACGGGCGTCGCTTTGCTCCGTCCACCGAGCGGTGCTCGGTGTCGAACCCTCTTTCGGGTTCGAACCCTCTCTCTTTTCGGGTAAGTCGCGCTGATTAGCTTCTCAGGTGACGTTGAGAGATGCGCAGGTGTTGGGGATGGCGGAGAGAGAGGGATTCGAACCCTCGATGGAGCTATAAACCCCATACTCCCTTAGCAGGGGAGCGCCTTCAGCCACTCGGCCACCTCTCCGTATCATGAGGATTATACACCATGCCGGAGGGCTGCTACAGCATCAACGGCATGTTTAAGGTGTGATTTTTTGGGGAGGGGGGAATGGAACAGCACCCAAGCGATTCTCGGGTGGCTGTTATCAACTTGCCTGTGAGATGTCACCCGGCGGTTGATCTGCTTCTAATTGTTCTTGCTTGATGCGGTCGTAGATTTCTTCGCGGTGAACTGACACTTCCTTGGGCGCGTTGACCCCAATTCTCACCTGATTTCCTTTCACACCCAGCACGGTCACGGTGACTTCGTCCCCGATGACCAATGTCTCACCGACCCGCCTGGTCAGAATCAACATATCCGTACTCTCCTTTTTCGTTCTTTTTCAGCAAGCGTGGATGTCCTCTACGGATCGCTGTAGCCGCCGCTGACGGAAGCGTGGTAAATCTGTATTCGTTTGTACGCGGTCTAAGAACTGTGTCGGACAATCGCCGGCGACCTTTAATCGTACACTTTCCAAAAACGAGACAATCGGTCACAAAAAGCTGCCAGACCGGGATAAGTGTATACCACTAGGATTTAGTT
>CALAMQ010000054.1 GCA_937925815.1 uncultured Granulosicoccaceae bacterium
CCTGCTCATACCGTCATCCGTCGTCGCGACTGTAACGACGGTGTATCAGACACACCGAAGACCTGGCGGGTCTGGTGAATAACTGCGCCATACAGGTACCAATTCGGATCAAGGCTGTGCACCATTGCACAATCCCTTAGAAGTCCTTGTGAGTTGGCGCCGACATGAAGCTTTCCTCCCCCCAACGGTTTACATGGGCTGTCTTGGCAGGTGCTGTTGCCCTTGGTAGTGCGTTGCCGTTTGCCGCCACTGCTAACGTAAGCGCTCGAATGGTTTTGAAGTCAGAGCAGGGCTGGCGTCTTCCCGCGCTCGGTGAGGACATCAGCAACGCCGTGTTCTATCCAAGCTGGTTCGTCGGCATCGGTGGGGGAGAAACTAGCCTTCGTGATCACAGTGACTGCAACCACAAAGCCGTCACGATCGGAAACCATTTTACGCCCTCTTGGCAATGGCACGTGAGTGCGGGCAAATGCCAGGTTGATGACATCCCTGCAGACGATTATTCGCTCTATAAGCTTCGGCTGGAGCATCTTTTCGCGAATGTCGAGTCACCGCTGAACGCATTTTTCGGTCTGGGCGTTTTGGGTCGTGACCATCAATCGCAACTGCCATTTGATGAGGCACAAGACGCAGCGCCAAGTGTCAACGTGGGTGCGCACTTGCGGGGCGGGGGGCGCTGGACACTGCGTGCAGATCACACCGAGAGCACGGAGAGTTTTCGTCAGTCGACATTGACGCTGATAGCGTATCTCGGTGGACAGCAGTCCTCGGACATCCCGCCGTCGGACATTCTCATCGGTGATTCGAGCACTGTGGATTCCGCAAAGTATCTGGCCGACGCACCGGCCGAGCCCCAAGATGCACCCGTTGAAGAAAGCATTGATCCGGAAACAGATTACCGCGTGAAGATCGCCACTGTTGGCAGTGATGCCGTGGTCACAGACAGCCCACAACACGTGGTCGAGCCTGCCGACAGTGCCGTGGTTGTAGACAGTTCGGATGAAGAGCTGGTACTTGCCAGCAACACACCTGTCACGGACACAGCGAAAGAGATTGAATCTGCCGGCAATGCGGCGGTTGTTGAAAGCGAAATCGAGGAAATTGAGCTCATCGCCTCGGCGGATTCTGTCGACGCAACGCCTAGCGTTAACGAGGCAGCGGCCAACGTGTGTCCACCCCTCGCGCGGCCAATGAAGTCGCTCGCGTTCTCAGCTGACGGCAGCTTAGATGCCGCCAGCGTCAGTCAGCTCAGGGCGCTCGCTGGCACGCTTGCCAGGCGGGACAATCTAATCGCCCGCGTAGCGTTGCCAGAGCGCGCAGGTTCTGCCGTTGCTGTTGAATCGGTAGTGTCGATTATGGTCGCAGCTGAACCCGCCATCGCTGGGCGAGTGGTTGCCAACGTCGTACCCAATTTGCCAGTGGCGGTATTTGAGACCTACAGGGTCGCTGTCAGCTGCTGATTGGGGCAGGCAGTGCGCCACACGGCTGCTTCGCTGTGTGGCGACTGATGGGTATCACGATACGCGGGCGACTCGCAGCAAATTGGTGCGGCCAGGTTCACCAAATGGCATCCCTGCTGTGATGACGATGGCGTCGTCTGCCTTTGCATAGCCTTTGTCGCGCGCGACGTCACAGGCGACCGAAACCATCGAGTCCACACTGTCGATGGTATTACACACAGTGGGGTTTACACCCCAAACGACTGTGAGCATTCGGGCGGTGTTGTCAAAGCAAGTCAGGCCAAGAATGGGTGAGCGCGGTCGCTCGCGCGCGCAACGCAGTGCTGTGGCACCGGAGTCTGAATAGCACACTGTGGTTGCAACCGGCATCACTTCGACGACGCGGCTCAACGCCGCGGCAATGGCATCCGACGCGCGGCGTTGACGCTCGGGTTGCACGCTGTTGATCAATTGCTGGTAATGGGGATCACATTCAACTTGCTCAATGATGCGCGCCATCACCTCAACGGCCTCAACCGGGTACTTGCCAGCAGCGGTCTCGGCCGAGAGCATCACCGCATCCACGCCGTCATAAATGGCGTTGCCTATGTCGTTCGTCTCTGCGCGTGTCGGGGTTGCCGACTCAATCATTGATTCGAGCATCTGCGTGGCAATGACAACGGGCTTTCCGGTCAGACGGCAATAGCGAACTATGCGCTTTTGAATCGGCGGTACATTTTCTGGAGGCAGCTCAACGCCAAGGTCGCCGCGTGCCACCATCACAGCGTCAGAGAGGTCGACAATCTCCTCAAGACTCTCAATGGCTTGCGGCTTTTCGAGCTTCACCATGATGCGTGCTTTGTCTCCAACCAATGACCGCGCTTCGCGGATGTCGTCTGGTTTCTGAACAAAAGAAAAAGCCACCCAATCGACCCCGAGCGAGAGCCCAAATGTGAGATCGCGGTGGTCTTTCTCAGTGATCGGCGAGATGTTCAATGCCGCGTCGGGTACGTTGACACCCTTGCGCTCAGACAATTTGCCACCGACCAACACCCGAGTGAGAGCGCTGTCAGCAGTGCACGAGGACACTTGCAGTTGAATCTTGCCATCGTCGAGAAGGAGTCGGTCTCCCGCGTTCAATGCTGCGAAAATTTCGGGATGGGGCAGATTGACTCGGTGTTGGGTCCCGGGCGCTGTGTCCAGATCGAGTGTGAAAGAAGCACCTTCTTCGAGCATGATCGGACCATTTTCGAACACACCCACGCGCAGCTTCGGACCTTGGATGTCCATCAGCACCCCAATGGGGTGTCCAACGACTGTTTCAACTTCGCGAATCATCGCAACCCGCTCAGCGTGATCGGCGTGCTCGCCGTGACTGAAGTTGATCCTAAATACGTTTACACCGGCTTTGGCCAGGGCGAGAATACTCGCGTGTTGGGACGAGGCAGGCCCCAGGGTTGCGATAATTTTGGCATTGCGCGATGACACGTTTAATTCCTTGATAATTCGAGTTGTAATGCGTTGATAGAGACGCAAACTGGGTAGCCAAAGGCCGCGACACTAGGCGGTTAACACTCACAGCGCCTAATGCGTCGTGTGAGTCCGATTTTGCACACAGGCGCTAAGCAGGCGGTCACGCGAAGGCAGCCTTTGGCGGCTTTCACGACAGCAACCAAGAGGTGTGCACACAACCTCGGGTGCCTTGCGTCAAATGCGAGCCACCGCGACGAGGCTAAGCTGCCCCGATGGCACGATTCGAACAACCAGCCCGTGGCCGGGTTGCGTTGCGGCACATGATACAGACGTGCGACGAGCGTAGTCAGATTCAGGCTCCAACTACAGCTTAGCGCACGGTGCCGTCCATTAAGAATTCTACCGGCTGGCAATTAGCTGATTACCAATTACAGCGCATTCGCACAACTCGCGGTTTTTTGGTATAGAGTGACCAGAACACCGGGTTTGTAGTCAGCTCTATGAAAGCGCTTTCAGTTTTAGTCGTCGATGACGATGCGGATTTTGCGCACAGTTTTGGGGACTTAATCCGTTTCTATGGCCACGACGTCACAGTCGCGTCCTCGGCGGAAGAGGCCGTGAGTATTGCCCGTCAGGCACCCAAAGACTTGGTGTTCCTCGATATTCGCATGCCGTTAGTATCGGGCTTGGAGATCTATCCCAAATTGCGCGCCACCATGCCATCGGCGTGTATCGTCTTTTTTACCGCATTCATCGATGACGTCGACCGTCGATCTAGCACTGAAGTCTTCTACGCGGAGTTACTCGAGAAGCCCGGCGGCATAGGGCGACTCGAGCAGGTTCTCAGGCGGGTCGCTGGGGAATTTGAATTGTTGCTCGTCGGTGCAGATGAATCAGTCGCGGACCTTCGACAGATGCTCTGTCATCGAGGTTACAAAATCCTGCGGGCAAAAACGCTGGCACGCGCTGAAGACATTCTGCTCACCAGTGAAGGCGAGCGGGTATCGGCAGTCGTTGGCAATGATACCGTCGGCGGGCGGGCGTTGATGTCGCTCGATGAGGCACTCAGTTATGCTGACATGGCGCTGCCAATTATCAGCATTAACGCCGATGGCGGTGCCTCGGCAGCCGCAACACGTCCTCAGCGCCTGCAGCGTCTCTCTGCCAAAGCATCTATGAAATCCATACTCGACGCTATCGACCGTGGCGCCGAACAATTCGTGTTCTAGATCTGCTTTGAATATCAACCAGACCGGTGCAATACCCCGCTCATACGCCGACATGCTGGTGGATTTTTGCACGAGCCAAGGGCATGACAGATCAAAGCTCCTCGATGCCGCGGGGTTAGACCTGCGTGAGTGGCAGCTTGGCTATGACTTGTCACCCACACAATTTGGTCGCATCTATCAACGTGCTCTGTGGCTCATGGGTGATGAGTCGCTGGGTATGGTTGGCGGGCACGCCGTGCCCAATGGCAGCTTCAGAATGCTGTGTCTTTGTGTCGTGCAGTGTCATAGCTTGTCTGCTGCGATCGCGCGCACCGCCGACTACTGCGAGATCGCAATCGGTTACGGCATCAAACCCGTGGTCCAGAGGTCAGCAGGCAATGCGCGTCTTGTGCTTGAGCCCACCCGGCATGCAACCAAAGCGATCAACCAAGACACCTCTCCCAATCAATGGCCACTGATGCTGTTGATATGGGTAAATTTCCTGAGTTGGCTGGTCGCACAACCCTTGCCGGTAGCGGCTGTCACGGTGAAATCCAAACCCGGTCGCGCGGCGTCACATCACGTCTTTTTCGATTGCGATGTGCAATACGGTGCCACTCAAAATGCCGTGATTTTCCCGGCGTCTGCACTCGATTGGGCCATCAACCGCGACGATTCCGACGTTGCATTGTTTCTCGAAGACGCGTTGCCAACCCTGATTAGCCCGCGGCGTACAATGAGTTCATGGACCAAGCGCGTGTTAACCGTGCTCTCGGATGCGGGCCATGGCAAGCCGCCGGGCGGTGCCAGTATCGCAAAGCTGTTGAATGTGTCGCAGGCCACCCTCAGGCGACGCTTGGCGAGTGAGACGACTAGCGTCCAACAACTCAAGGACCAGCACCGCTGCAGCGTTGCGATGCGTTATCTCGCCAGTTCATCGCTGACACTCAAAGCCATAGGGTTGCGCTGCGGTTTCGACAACCCCGGCGATTTCAACCGCGCTTTCCGCCGCTGGAGCGGGCAGACCCCAGGGCAGTACCGGTCGGCACTGCGCGAACCGTAATACACCGCGACACCCGACTGCGCATTGATCAATTTTGCTAACGTTTCGGCGTGTTTCGCTATTGCAGAACAGTCAGTTACTGCCGATCCTTAAGCTTGGGTTTAAATTTAATCGGGGAAGACGATGCCGGGTTACCGCGTACCACTTGAGGACATCCGTTTCGTCTTGAACGACGTGCTCTCTCTGCAATCGCACTACAGTCGATTCGGCGCAGGCAGCGCGGCGGATGCCGATACCGTCGATGCCATCTTGGAAGAGGGCGCCAAATTCGCCGAGCGCGAACTGGTACCGATCAACCAGAGCGGTGACGCTGAGGGCTGCCAGTGGCGCCAAGGCGGGGAAGTCGCAACACCCACTGGATATAAGAACGCTTACGAGCAATACATCGCCAGCGGCTGGCCCTCGCTGTCGCATCCAGAGGAGTGGGGTGGGCAGGGCTTGCCTTCATCGCTTGGCATGACCATTTCAGAAATGATCGGCACAGCAAATTGGGCTTGGAGCATGTATCCAGGCTTGTCTCACGGCGCCACCTTCACGATTGAAACCCACGGCAGCGATGCGCAAAAAGCCGATTACCTGTCAAAACTGGTTTCAGGTGAGTGGACTGGAACAATGTGCCTGACCGAGCCGCATTGCGGCACCGATCTTGGGCTGCTGCGCACACGAGCGGAGCCCGCCGGCGATGGCAGTTATCGCTTGACTGGCAACAAGATTTTCATCTCGGCTGGCGAGCACGACATGGCCGAGAACATTGTGCACATAGTCCTTGCGCGATTGCCCGACGCCCCGGAAGGCGTCAAAGGCATCTCGCTTTTCATTGTCCCCAAATTTTTGCCAACCCAAGAAGGCAGCCTGGGGGAGCGCAATGCCGTCACCTGCGGCTCAATTGAGCACAAAATGGGCATACACGGAAACGCGACGGCATCCCTTAATTTCGACGGCGCCGTCGGCCATCTGATTGGACAGGCCAATGAAGGGCTCAAGTGCATGTTCACTTTTATGAACTTTGCGCGAATAGGCACTGCATTGCAGGGCGTGGCGCACGCGGAATGGGCTTTTCAAAACTCGCTCGAGTATGCGCGCGATCGCTTGCAGATGCGTTCGTTAACAGGGGTTAAGGCGCCTGACAAAGCGGCGGACCCGATCATTGTGCACCCCGATGTGCGACGCATGCTGTTGACGCAAAAAGCGTTTGCTGAAGGTGGGCGAGCTTTTATCTACTATCTCGCGCTCAAAGCGGATTTAGTGGAACACTCAACCGACAGCAGCGATCGTGATGAAGCCGATCAGCTGCTGGGCTTTCTCACACCGATTGCCAAAGCCTTTCTCACTGAGTCCGGATTCGAATCGGCCAATTTGGGCATGCAATGCTTTGGGGGCCACGGCTACATTGCCGAGTGGGGTATGGAGCAAAATGTGCGCGATGCGCGCATTGCGATGTTGTACGAAGGCACAACCGGCATCCAAGCGCTGGACCTGCTGGGACGCAAAATCCTTATGGACAAGGGCCAGGCATTCAAAGCGTTCCGCAAAACCGTGTCCGCGTTTTGTCGTGAGAACCGCGAAGTCAAAGCCGCAGCGCCAATGCTGCGCTCATTGCGCTGGCTGATGATGGAATGGGCTTATCTCACTTTTCGCGTCGGGTTGAGTGCGCGTAAAAATAGAGACGCTGTCGGCGCGGCATCGGTTGAGTATCTGATGTACAGCGGTTACACCACGCTTGGGTTTTTCTGGGCGCAGTCCGCTGTTGCTGCGGCAAGAGCACTGGAAGCCGGCGAACAAAACACGGATTTTCTTCAATCGAAGATCGACACAGCCACTTTCTATTTTGAGCGTGTGTTGCCGCGTACCCGCGGTCTCAAAGCCAGCGTATTGAATGGCCCTGACTCAATGATGAATTTGTCAGAGGCACAATTCGGGCGGTAGCGCCTTCAGCCATTGTTCGTCCCCTACGCTCGGACTTCGCTGCGGTCATTCGTTTTCCGCGGTGAACTCGATACGGGCATTGCACTCTGAAACCTGTGAATGCACCGCACTCCATGGTGTGCCCGCTCGTCAAGATGAGCGCGCGCGGTGCTAGACTCAGAGGCATCCATCAGCACTTCGAGGGCCGCGGGCATGGCAGCGCAAGACACAGTCGATCACATCGTTGGATGGCTGAACAATTACGTCGAGTCAAGCGGCATGCACGGCTTCGTGGTCGGCGTGTCTGGCGGTATTGACTCCGCGCTGACTTCAACACTGTGCGCCCTAACCGGTAAACCGGTGACAGCTGTCACCATGCCGATTTACCAAGCCGCCAATCAAGTCACATTGGCAGACGAGCACCTGGCTTGGTTGGATGCGCGCTTTGAGACGGTCGAAACACGCAAGATTGAACTGACACCTGTGTTTGAATCGATTGAGGCGAATTTTCCAAAAGACACACAAGATGCCATGACCATGGCCAACACGCGTTCACGCCTGCGCATGCTCGCGCTCTACGCCTGCGCAGGCAGCAGCAAGCGTTTGGTCGCCGGCACCGGCAACAAAGTTGAAGACTTTGGTGTGGGTTTTTATACCAAATACGGCGACGGTGGTGTCGACCTCTCACCCATTGCGGACCTTATGAAAAGTGAGGTCTATGCGCTGGCCAACGCTGTTGGTGTCATCGACGGCATTCAACAAGCTGCGCCAACTGACGGTCTTTTTGATGACGGCCGGACTGACGAAGGCCAGTTGGGCGCAAGCTACGATGAACTGGAATGGGCCATGGTGTTTGACGGTGATCCCGCCACATTGAGTGATCGCCAGCGCGAGGTTATGGCCACCTACAACCGATTCCACCAAGCCAACAAACACAAGATGCTGCCTATCCCGGTTTGCGAGATTCCCGCTCATTTGCGTGTCTTGAACGCGCCATCGGTTTAAACGGAGGCTGACGCCGTGGTCCAATTCAATTTAAACGGCAAGGCAGTGACGCTCGATGTCGAGCCTGAGATGCCACTGCTCTGGGCAATACGTGAAGAGATAGGGCTGCGCGGAACAAAATTTGGTTGCGGGATCGGTATGTGCGGTGCGTGCACTGTGCACCTCAATGGCAACCCAGTGCGTTCCTGCTCATTGCCTGTCTCGGCAGCAGAAGCCCAAGAGATACAGACTATTGAGTCTCTGGGCACACGTGAGTCGCCTCACCCAATCCAATCCGCGTGGATCGAACAGCAAGTGCCGCAATGCGGCTATTGTCAATCGGGCATGCAAATGGCGGCAGCTGCGTTTATCGCAGCCAATCCCAACCCAAGCGATGACGACATCGACAACGCCATCAGCAACATTTGCCGCTGCGGTACCTACGACCGCATCCGCGCCGCGATTCGACAAGCGGCTCAGGAGATTGGTTGATGGGTGTCACACGCAGGGCATTCTTGATCACAGGTGCAACACTCGGTGGTGGACTGGCGCTGGCTGTCGGTGGCGTGGGCGCTCACATTGGTCTGCACAATCGTCTCAAACACCAGCGCAGTGGCGAATCCGAGTCAAGCGCAGCGGGCAGCTTGATCAACCTCTGGGTACGCATCGCGCCGGATAACACGGTCACCGTATTGGTGCCTCACTCTGACATGGGGCAGGGCAGTCAGACCGGGCTTGCACAAATAGTCGCCGACGAACTTGATGCTCGCTGGGATCAGGTCCGCATCGCGCTGGCGCCACCAGAGACCGCATTCGCCAACGGCAAGCCGATGCAGGGCTTTGTCAGTGATGCAGTCGCGATCCCTGATTGGGCGGACGGCTTTGCTGAAAAAGCGTTTTTCCGGTTGGCCGATCTCATGAACATGCAAATGACAGGTGGCAGCACCGCCGTGCGGTTCACCGGTTGGGATCACATGCGCCAGGCGGCCGCGGTTGCACGCGACATGTTGCTGCGTGCGTCGGCGGCAGAATTTAACGTAAGCGAGTCTGAACTCAGTGTCGCAGACGGTGTGGTGAGTCACGCTGCCAGCGGTCGCACGCTGCGCTTTGGTGAATTGGTTGGTGCCGCATCTGAACTCGGACCGCGCGACGTCGCTGTCAAATCTCCTAGTGAGCACCGATTAATCGGCAGCTCCCTGCCGCGCGAGGACATCCCACGCAAGGTTTTCGCCGAAGAACACTACGCAATCGACGCCGATGTGCCAGACATGCATTATGCGGCTGTGCGTCACGCCGGTGTCTTTGGCGCAACCGTTAGCCGAATCAATAACGAGAATGAGATCCGGGCGCGTCGCGGTGTGACTGACATCGTATTCGTTCAGAACGGTGTTGCTGTGGTCGCGGACAACCCGTGGCGCGCGGAGCAGGCGGCCAAAGCGCTCGACATCAGCACGGCGCATCACGCCAATCAGGCCATGTCCTCAGCATCGCTCGAACAGGCTCAGCGCGATGCGCTCGCCGATACCGCTGAAGAGGCGAGCGCCACAGGTGACGTGGTAACAGCGTTTGCCGACGCGAGCCACACCGTCACAGCGGAGTATCTAGCGCCTTATCTTGCACACGCCACAATGGAACCGATGAACGCGACAGTCTGGCGCGATGGTGGCAAATTACATGTGGTCTGTGGTGTTCAGAATCCGCTGATGGCGCGTGCCCACGTGGCGAACATCGCAGGTCTCGACTTTGAGGATGTGGTGCTTGACGCGCGGCCAATGGGTGGCGGTTTTGGTCGGCGCGTCGCGTTTAGCATGAACGACGCGGTGCCGCTCAACTGGCTGACAGACGCGGTGCAGATCGCCCTCACACAGGACCGGCCAATCAAAATGGTGTGGTCGCGTGAAGAAGACACCCGAAACAGTGTGTACCGCCCCATGGTGCTGGCGCAGTTTGAAGCGGGCCTCGACAACACCGGTGCACCCGTCGCTTGGCGCAGCACGAGCTTCCTCGCCGAGGCCGATGTCCGTGCGGTTCAACCCGCCTACCGCATCGCGAACCAGAGCATTCGTTTTGCCGGCGAGCATCAGGGCGTGCCAACCGGTTTTTGGCGTTCGGTGGAGCACTCACAGCACGGCTTTTTCAAAGAGTCTTTTATCGACGAAGTGGCTGTCGCCGCCGGCGCTGACCCGTTGGCCTACCGATTGTCTTTGCTCGATGAACACAGCAGTGAAGCGGTTGTGCTTCGCAAGGCGGCCGACATGGCGTCATGGCGATACGGTGCTGATTCAGATGGGCGTGCCATGGGCTGCGCGGTGGTGCACAGTTTCGGCAGCACAGTCGCACAGATCGCGGAAGTCTCGTTACAAAACGGGTTGCCACGAGTCCACCGCGTTTGGTGTGCAGTTGACAGCGGGGTGGTGATAAACCCGCAGGCTGCCAGGGCGCAAGTGGAAGGGGCAGTGCACTACGCACTCAGCGCAGTGTTGTACGGCAAGTGCGATATCCAAGACGGCGGCGTGGTGCAAAGTAATTTCCACGACTACCGTATGATCACGCTGCGCGATGCGCCAACAGTTGAGGTCGAACTCTTGACCAGCGATAATTCAATTGGTGGATTTGGTGAAATTGGCGTGCCACCTCTTGCGCCAGCTGTCTGCAATGCCTTTGCCGTTCTAGGAGAACGCACAAGGCGTTTACCGCTTATTGCCTGAGCGCATCATCACCCTAATTTATGAGTAGCGTCGATACGTGAACCGCATGAGCCACAATCTGCAAAAACGCACAGCGCTGTTGCTGTTGTGCGCACTGTGGTTTCAGACTGGGTTTGCACTAGGCGCGGCGTCTCTCACCGGTGGCAGCAGCTTCAAGCTCTGTCGCAACGGTGTGTTGATCGAAGTCACAGACGGCGAAACTCTGAAGGGTCATGCCACAGCCGTCTGCGTTGTGTGTGCGACCGGTGGCGTTGATGGCGAGCCGAGCGCGGTGTCGCCGCAAACCACCGCACTCTTGCCCGCAGGGGTCGCGTTGCATTCGCAATCCCGAGATGAGAACAGTGAGTTGTGGCCTGATGCGCTGCGACCACCGAGCCGTGCACCGCCACGAGTGATCTAGCAGCGCGAGACGGCTCAATGCCGAAACCACCGCCGCCATTCCAATTTGCGGCACCGCTTTGCACTCACTTGGATCAACAAATGAAAACCCCATTGCGCAATGCGCTGATGGCGGCTGCGTTGGCTGTTGCCGCCAGCGCCAGTTACGCAGACTCGTCCGTTCTAGTCAAAGGCGGTTGGGCGCGTGAAATGCCGCCCGGCACTGTTAACACTGCGGCCTATTTCTCACTACTCAATCACTCGGCAAAGGCACGCGTGCTCATTGGTGTGAGCAGTGACATCGCCGAGCACACAGCGTTACACACCACTAAAGAAGTTGACGGTGTGATGCGCATGCAGCCCGTCGAACAAATACTGATTCCAAGCCACGGTATGGCCTCACTTGCGCCCGGTGGGGATCATCTGATGTTGCTTGGCTTGGATGATCGACTCGTGGTTGGAGAGGATGTCGAGTTGACGCTTGAATTTGAGAACGGAGATGTTCAACGCATCAGCCTGCCTGTCAAACGCGGTTCTGCCGCGTCTTCTGCGTCTGACTCCGCACACAAACACAACGATTAAAGCGAGAACACCATGCAATCATTTCTCAAAAGTGCGGCCGTTCCAGCCGCTGCGCTCTGCGCTGTTGTCGGTGGGTGGTTTGTCGGGCAAATGATGCCCGCAGACGGGCCGCCAGTCAGCGAGCAATTGCAACGCTACAGCGCACCCCAAGACGGTGTACCAGCCCTCGCGGGCGGTCATGTCATGACACCTGCAAGATCGGTGGACAGCTTTTCGTTGGTCAAGCACGACAGCACGGGCTTCACTGAGGCGGATTTGGCGGGGCAGTGGACATTCTTTTTTATGGGATACACCCATTGCCCAGATATTTGCCCGATCACAATGACCGAACTCGACCACGTGCACCGGGAATTGGCGCCCGTTGACACGGACCCAACGCCTGTCAAAACGGTGTTTGTATCGGTCGACCCGCGCCGCGACACACCCGATAGGCTCAAGGAGTACACCGGCTACTTCAACCCAGACATCAGCGGCGTAACCGGTGAATCGAGTCGCCTGGAGGAGTTCGCCAAGGCGATGCGGTTGGTCTACCTGCCAGCGCCCGATGAGCCAATTGATTCCAACTATCTTGTCGACCACTCGGCGCAGGTGATCTTGGTCAACCCCAAAGGTGAGCTGCAGGCTATATTCTCTGCACCGCAGCGCGGGACCGTGATGCTCGAGGATTTCAAGCAGATCCGCAGTTGGTATGCCGAGAACACCGGCTGAATCGACTGAAGCCAGGTCAAAGACAGCCGCCAGGCGTTCAATACGCCGTGTCAACTGGACGTCTGAGAAGCGCACTCGCATCAACGCGCAGTGCGCAGCGGCTGTCGGCACTGTCCGTGCACGACTTTTTGCCGATCAGTGGGCGCGGGGCAACTACACTCGTGTCTGTTAAGCGTTTCATTCTCCGGAGTCACCATGTCTGACGAAAAAGACACCAAAAAAAACAACCCAGCACTGGCTGAAAAACTGTTTGAAGCGCGCAAGGTATTGATCTGCGAAGAGATCAACCAGACCATGGCCAAGCGCATCATGGCCGAGCTGTTGGCACTGGCGGAGGTCTCAGACGACCCGATCCAGTTGTTCGTCAACAGCCAGGGCGGGCACGTTGAGGCCGGCGACAGCATCCACGATGTGATCGGATTTATCGCACCGCGCGTGCAGGTCATCGGCACAGGCTACGTCGCCAGCGCCGGTACCCACATCTACCTTGCGGCGGACAAAGAAGATCGAGTGTGTTTGCCAAACACCCGATTCTTGATCCACCAGCCGTCGGGTGGAGCAGGGGGCAGTGCAACTGACATTGCCATCCAGGCCGAGCAGATCATCAAAATGCGCGAACGCCTGGCGCAGGTGATCGCCAACAGCACAGGTGCGGACATCGAACGCGTGCGCAAAGACATAGAGCGTGACAAGTGGATGGATACCGCCGAGGCCATTGAATACGGCATCGTCAGTCGTGTAATCAAGACGAGTGCTGAACTCGGCTAGCGCGAACGCGTCGAGTCAAAAGCCAGTTGAGCATACTCAGCTGGCTTTTTTTGTGCGCGCTGCACACTGGCGCGAAGCGGTGGTAGTCTGTGCCCACCCTGCGGCAACCCTCCGTCAGCTATGCGCAGACCCGACACCAGACCCTCGCCCGGCTTGCTCGAGTCGCTCGGTGCCTCTCTCTTGCTTGCGGTGTTTTTGTGGTTGATTCAGTCGAGCAATGTATTTGGAATTGGCGAGGCGATATCTCGACAGAGTGAACGCGTCACGCAACGTGTGATGGCCTCGATCTACGGCTCGGGTGCTAAGCAACACCTCGCGGTGTTGCTCTACACCGACAGATCTGCCTCCCTCGGCGAGAGTGGCTGGCCGATGCCAATGGATCAGTTTGCCTATCTTATCGGCGACATTGCCAACGCCAATGCCAATGCCAACTCGAATGCCGTTTTAAGTGCCGTTGCCGAAGCTGATACCGACGAAACGGAGACCGAACAAGAAGGTGCTCCACCCACAGGCCTTTTCATCGACATCATTTTCCGAAGCGCGGATCACGATGAGGCCAATTTTTGTCACCTCATTTCGTACATGTCGACGCTCACAGGGCTTGATGCCGCAACCTCCGTCAATCCCAGTGAACGGTGTCTAACGAATCTGTCGGCCAAGAATTCTGATGATTCGGGCCGACACACATGGCTTGCATTGTGGCGGGCTCGGGAGTCGTGGCGGTTCACAGACAAGGCGAATCAGCGCATCCTTTTGGGCGCGGAAGGCTATGAATCAGCGGTGCTCGATGAGTTGGCCCATCTCGCCGCCAACGGTTTCCCCATACTGACCGCAGCTCCTCTCGCTTACCTCAATCCACGAAATGCCTACCGCGATCATTGCCTGCTCAGCGGTGGCGACACCACAGCCAACTGCACAGAGCTTGAGAACGCCTTTCTGGCGGCGGCAGGCGAGTGGCCGGGTGTCGCCTGGCTGGATTTGGTTTCCACCACTGTTGCCGTTGCCATTGGCGCTGACAACGGGCGTTCGGTCCATTTGACAATCGACGATGCGGATCATCCAAGCGCACCGTGGCTAATTGCAAAACACTTGGCGGGACAGAAAAGGTTCTCGGACGCCGATGGTAACCAAAAAGGCGCTGACATCGGCGCCGGTCTAGAGAGCATGCGAGCCAAGACCGACGCCCGTGAAAATCTCTACACACAGTGGGGCACAACCGTAGACAGTAAGCAGGAGATGGTACCGGTTGGCAACTGCCTGCACCCCGTTGCAGATAGCGAATCCATCGGCCAGCATGCAAGCGCATTTTCGCGCAATTTACTCAATGTTCTGTTGCCTCTGGATAGAGAGCAGAAGGGCACGCGGTGTCCCTATCACCTGACATTGGACGAGGCTGCTTTCACGTCGCAATCGCTGTCTTATGAGCAGTTCCAAGAATTGATTGCCAACCGATTTGTGTTTTACGGCTTGGATATGGCGCGTTTTTCAGACGAGATTGACTCGCCTGTGCACGGCATCTTGCCGGCTGTGTACAACCACATGATGGCCACTGACAATTTGCTTGTCGACGGCAAGGACTACAACCGCAGCTCTGTAAACTCAGGCATTGTCGCCGCCGTACTGAACCCGGTATTTGAGATACTGCTTATCGCCTTGGCGTCCTGTGCGCTGAGCCGTGGTCGCAGCAAATTGATAAGCTGGTATGGCAGAAAGTTGCGGGGCCTGACCACATTTTTTATAGGCTGTTGCCTTCTAGTGCTGATTGCGTTGATCTTGGCATGGGCTGAGTTTCGCTTGCCGAATGCACACTGGTGGGATTATCTGGCGTCCGTTTCGTTTGCTACGGCGTTTTTGTGGCTGCTTTGGTTGTTGGTTTTACTGTGGGGCAAAAGTGAGCTGGCAAGGCGAGCGCACGGTTTTTTTGTTGACTCAGACGCGGACCGCGACAATCTAGTTGCGAACTACAACGAGCGTGCGGCCACCTGTCTCTCGTGTATCGCACCGCATATGGTTGCGTTGTGTGTGCTCTTTGCCGGCTGTGTGCTGATTGCCATCATTTTCTCCGTGTTATTTAACCTAGAGCCCTTTAATACACTCAGCGTTTTTTACGCCGTTTTGTCGGTGTATCTCATAAAAACTGTCGATGACTTTCAACGCGCCTTCAGTTTGATTTTGCCAGCAGAAACCTCTAAGGATCTCGTCGGTTAAGTCAACAATCTGCCAAAAAAATGCCGCGCTAGTGCCTAAAACGCAATCAACAGCCTATCTGGGTATTGCCAAGGCGTTGTGAAGATGTTTAATTGAGCAATAGAGTGCGAACACTGGACGGAATTTTCCGTCACAGACGCAAATTAAATCACGCCTAGACAGCAGAAAATACAAGTCTAGCGGCACTGCCGACAAGGAGGAAGGTTGTGACAGTAGCTTCAATTGGCCGATTGGGTGCTTTAGGCCTAACTGCATTGTTGGCGAGTGCCGTTATCCCAGCAACAGCTAATGACCGCATTAAAATCAAAGACGTTTACCGCTCCACAGTGACCTGTGAGTGCAGCGCTGCGTTTGGTAGCCACACCTATACCGTGAAATCCAAACTGCTCAAAGGTGCTGCAATCACGGCCGTAGAAGGCAACAAAGCGCAAGTACTTCTTAAGCGGAAGAAAGTCAAGGAAGACTTCAGCGAGCATACGTCGTGCGTTGATGAGACAGAGAAGCTCGCCATTTGTTGGGTCCGTGACCGTATGGTCAACGCACCCGGGTTAAAAGAATCCATTGAAGACATCGCTAAGACATCCAAAGACGGCAACGGTGTGACACTCGCTGATCGGCAGCCGAAGTGTGAGCAGCACGCGAACATCGTGGGTTCTGGAAGTTGCGAGAAAGTCGACTGATGAAGGACACAACCGGGCATAACGTCAATCGCTCATTCAGTCGCAGGGGCGCACCAGCTGTGCTGGCGCTGTCGCTTTTCGCCACACCGCTACCCACTCTTGCAGCGAGCTGCGGTATTGGACTCTTGGCCACCATCGGGCAAGCAGTTCCAGGGTTGAACCAAAAAAAAGTGCCAGACTTGATCAGCAATTGGCACTCCAACAGCACTCTCGCTGAATACCAGAGCCTCGCAGATCAAGCGGCGAGCGAAGCCGATTTACTGCAACGCGGCTACAGCCGGACCAATATAGTGCCAATGCCGCGGACTCGCGGTGAAATCCAGAAAATGCTGGACCGCCTAGAAGCGGGATGGCCGGGAGAGATTCCCGCCTACAAAGTTGGTATCACCAGCCAGCTCAACTACTCAGCCATGGTCACGCAAGACAAGCATATGCTCTTGCCCATTGGCCTCATTGAACTATCGCAAAGCGACGACGAGCTGGCATTTACCTTGGCGCACGAGCTCGCACACGTGATTCTTGGCCACGGTCGCCAGCTTGGTGTACAACGCAAACGCTTGCGCGATATCCGCGGATTCAAGGGCAAACTGAAGAACGCCATCTCAGCCACGGCAATTGAAATTGACGACGGCCAGGCAGTGAATTTGGTTGATAAGGAGAAGGTGGCGAAGCTCAACAGCCAAATCTCCACTCACCACCGCCGGGTACAACGCACGTTGCGGGACCTCATTCACCCAAAATGGTCAAAAAAACACGAAGACGAAGCCGACTTGCTGGGGATGGAACTGTTGCTTCGTGCTGGTTACAGCCCAGACGGCGTCTCTGACGCGATTGAGCGCATCAACGAACTGCGAGCGAGGGGCTGCGCCGCCTTCCAACGGGTGGGTTCAGACATCAAGGCCTTCATGCAAGATCAAATGCTGCCCACCATGGAGCAGATCGAGCAAAAAGATGTCGACACCTGGTTTGACGACCTCATTGACCGCGTACGTCGATTTGCCAAGCGCAAAGTAGAGAAAGTGCTGGTTCAACAAGCGCTGCCGTCGACACACCGCAGCCAGACAAAGCGCCTGAAATACATTTGGAAGTTTGCCGACAGGCCGTCGATGTCTCGCTTGCTGGATTCAGCCAACGATATTGAACCCACCGACACAGTGGTATCGCGAATCCACGAATCGTCTGAATTCAAAGCAGCGTTGAAGTCTGCTTTCGCCATGCCACGTGTTGAGGACAACCTCGCTGCGGGTGACACTTCAGAGGCGTGGAACCACTTACAGCACGTCAACATGGATGTGCAACAAGGGCGCATTCTCAAGTACCAGTGGCGTCAGGCGCAGGGCTCTCCCAAGGCCATTGGCAACCTGCGGATCGCACTCGGCGCCGAACGGCCAGCAGTGCAAACAGTGGAGTTCTTTGCACTTGAGGCATTTGGGCAGAATCAGCCCGATCAAGTGAAAACTGCGCTTGACGCGGTGGAGCGCATCTACGATGACAAAGAGTATTTTTTACCCGAACGCATCTACTACACAGTAAGCGCCACCCGTGACGAAGACGCCGCTGACGCGCTGTTAAAGCGCTGCATGGATTCCGGGCACGGCTTTCTCGAAGGACCCTGTATTGCTGCCCGCCTCGGCAAGAGCCCGGATTTCCGCGCGAACTACGAGCGAATATTGGCAAGTGTGGCATGTAAGACAGACGGTGATGCTGGCGGTGATGTTGAATGTGAACAGACCACCTCCCGTGCTGCGAAAGTCACAAGTAGCATCGGTGATTTCTTCAAAAAGCTCGAGAAAGACTTGGCCGAACTCTGATTGGATTCTTTGATGCGCACCGTGCCAGCAACGCAAGCTGGCAGGTGGCTACGCTACACTGCAAA
>CALAMQ010000055.1 GCA_937925815.1 uncultured Granulosicoccaceae bacterium
CATAAACGGAAAATCCGTTTATGTAAATTTAGTTGGAAATCCGATAAGCACCTTCTGACGCCTTACAGCTCACGTTTACACATGACTGATTTTCATCATTTTTCTCAGTAACACCCGAGCGAGACAAAATTGCATAGCGGATACCTAATACTATTCGCTCCCACTCAAATTCGGTATTACACCAACGGACCACTAGCCCATTCGGGCTAATCAGCCCAACTGGTCAATCCCCAATCCACCGCATCCATCCGCACAAGCGATGGTTTTCAATTCGAATTGCCTGAACAGAAACACCCTTGAAACACACTACGGCCTCTAGGCCACTTTTAGGTCGACTTAGCGCTTTTCACATCGCCACATTGGTCCATGCCGTGTAAAACGCAGCTTCTACTCCTTGGTGGGAGAACATATTGCGAACCGCTTTATCTCGGCCTTTGTCCTCACAATTGTGCACCGAACACGCCACGGGCTCTGACTGCGCTCGATCCGCCCACCAATGGGGAGCTGGTCGCGACAGCGGCGTCGGAGCGCTACGACTAGATGACACGCGCTATTCAGCTTCCTTAACGTCGATCAGGCATCGTATAGATGCGTTTATGGTATGGTTTCTATACCGTGATTGAGTACAACTTTGAGTTTGATCTGCGGAAAAGCGTTTCAAATAAGGTCAAACATGGCATCGATTTCGATCAAGCGAAGCGACTTTGGGATGACCTGAACTTTGTCGAGGTGCCAGCGGTTTCGACAGACGAACCCCGTTTCCTCATCATTGGAAAAATTGACAACCGGCACTGGTCGGCGATCACAACTGTCCGTGTTGGTCGAATTCGCATTATTTCTGTGCGCCGGTCACGCGCTAGTGAGGTTGAACTGTATGAAGGCACGTAGCATCGACAAAGCGTTTGACGAGGGTGACACCGACATCACGGAACACTTTGACGTGTCAAAAGCGACGCGACCAAAATGCACCATCAAACGCGTCAACGTCGACTTTCCGCAGTGGATGGTCGATGCGCTGGACGATGAAGCCAAGCGCGTTGGTGTGTCGCGGCAGTCCGTGATCAAGGTTTGGCTTGCTGAAAGGCTGGATCGGAATTCAGCGGTTGGGTAGGCATCTATTCGGCCATTGCTGTATTTATGCCGATTAAGCCGCGTCCACTTGAATGTCCAATTGCCTGAATGTGTTTCTGGGCATGAACCGCATTTTTGATTTTTAACTTCAGAGCTTCAGATCCGTCCGAACAGATGGCGGCCGACCCGCCACAGCAAGCGACAAATCCAGCAGCGCATCCCAAGCGTCGCTTCGTGCACGCTTTACACGCACGTCGAGTGCGGCGGTGCGGTGGACGAAGCGTTGCCATTGTTTGGCGGGGTGGCGGCGGACGGCGGCTTGCAGTTCGCGTTGTCTGAAGGGGGCGGCGCCCACGGTTTGCAGGGCGCGGTTCATGGCTTCGCCGCGTTCGAGTTCGCCTGCGAGCACTGAGAGGTCGCGCACGTCGCGGGTCAGTGCCCAGGCGACGGGCACGGGGTCCACGCCCTCGCCGCGCAGTCCCGCGAGGGTGCGCGCGGCGCGCTGGGCGTCGCCTGCGAGCACCGCCGCTGAGAAATCAAAGACGCTGAACCGGGCGCTGTCAGCGACCGCGTCAATCACCGCAGGCGCATCAACGGTTGCGTCCCCGAGCACCAGCGCCAGTTTCTGAATCTCTTGGTCTGCGGCCAAGAGGTTGCCCTCGGTGCGCTCGGCCACGAGCTGCGCTGCGTGGCGGTCGGCATTCAGGCCGTGAAAGCGCATGCGCTGCGCCACCCACTTTGCGAGTTCGTGCTGGCGCGGCGGCCACACCGCCACGCAGACGCCGGCGGCGTCTATCGCCTTGTACCACGCGCTTTTCTGCCCGGTGGCGTCCACTTTCCCCGACACAATCAGCAACAGCGCATCCTCAGGCGGGCGCGCGAGGTAGGCGCGCAGCGCTTCACCCCCTGCTTTGCCAGGCTTGCCGTTGGGGATCCGAAGCTCTATCACGCGCTGCTCGGCAAAGAGCGACTGGCTGTTCGCGGCGGTCTCGAGCGCACCCCAATCAAAGCGCGCGTCCACCTCCAAGACTTCCCGCGTCAAATACCCGGCGTCGCGCGCTGCGGCGCGCACCCGGTCCGCCGCGTCTTGTTGTTGCAGCGGTTCGTCCCCACTTATGAGGTAGACGGTGTGCAACCCTTGGGCGAGTGTTGCAGGAAATTTATCGAACTGACAGCGCACAAAAGGTCTCCAACGCCGTGGGGCACTTGCGCCGCCGCGGTCACAATCGGAGAATCCTACACCATGAGATGGCTACCCTTCTTGCCGCTGATCGCAGCGGCACTCTTGGTCAACGCAACCCCGTTGCGGGCCGCTGACTCCGACTGCATCAAAGAAGTGTTCGGTCAGTACTGCCTCGGCGGTGAGACTGCGCAGTTCCAGCTGACGGCCGTTGCGGGCCAAGACGGCGTTTTCACCGACGACAACGGCCACCCCAACACCGCGCTCACCGTGCGCGCGGGGCGCCTTGTGGCCGTTGAGCGGCGGGTGCACCCCGCCGGCTGGCGCGAATACGACGACTGGAAAAAGCGTCTGGAGCGCATCTACCGCAGCGGCGAGAACGCAAGCACCTTCCCCCGCTACGCCGCCTCGCGCAGCTCGCAACTGAACGCGATCCGCTCCGGGCGAGGCAGCGCGCGCACTGACTGGCGGCTCGACGGTTGGACCTTATCGCTGATCTGGCGCGAAACCGACGCCATCCACCTGCGCTACGCGCTGCGCGCCGCAGACGGAGATCAACTCACCGAGGACGAGCTGTGAGCGCATCAGCCGCTGTGCTGAGCGCCCACACCCCGCGCTCAACCCCTTCAATCCGGCCCACTCTATGATCTACCACGCGGTTCGCCCGCTGCTGTTCTCGCTCGACGCCGAGCGCTCCCACGACATAACCCTCGGCGCGCTCTCAAACCCCCTCGCAGCTCCTCTGGTGCGCGCCTGTTGCGGCAAAGCGGTTGATGACCCGGTTGATCGCCTCGGGCTGCGCTTTGCCAACCGCATCGGCCTCGCTGCCGGCCTTGATAAGGACGCGCGCGCCGTTGATGCCTTTGGCGCCATGGGTTTTGGTTTTTTGGAGGTCGGCACCGTCACGCCGGTGGCGCAGCCCGGCAACACCAAGCCCAGGCTCTTTCGCCTGACTGAGCGCGACGCGCTG